>DASRCZ010000162.1:0-35741 GCA_035652855.1 Candidatus Acidiferrum sp. | reverse complement strand
CGCGATCAAATCACCTCAAATGCGCGTACTGTTTTGCTCGTCCTCCTTGCCGCATCCGGACTGATCTTCATCATCGCCTGCTCCAATGTTGCCAATCTCATTCTGGCCCGCAGCGTTCGCCGTGAAGGCGAACTGGCCATTCGCGCCGCTCTCGGAGCGGGCCCCGGCGCCCTGCGCCGGACTCTGCTTGCCGAAAGCTTGCTGCTCTGCGGAGCCGGCGCACTGCTCGGCATCCTTAGCGCCTGGCCCATCGTCGCCGTTCTGGCGCGTTACGCCGCGCGATTCTCCGTCCGCGCCGTCGATCTCACCGTGGATTCGAGCTTGCTCTGGGTTGGCGCCGTGCTTGCCGTCATTTCCGCTGTCCTGCTTGCTTATGTGCCGCGTCTTCCCTCCGCGGATTCTTCCCACGGCATCGGGCTTGCCAGCACCAGCCTGCGCATTACCGGCGGTACTAGCCGCCGCCTGCGCATCTTCGCCGTCACGCAAATCGCCGCTTCGTTTGTCCTGCTTGCCGGAGCCAGCATGCTCCTCAAGACTCTGCTTTCGCTTCAGGCCGCGCAGACCGGCCTCGATACGCATCGCGTGCTCGCCCTCAATGTCCCCGTGATGTCCTACGGCAAAACGCAGGATCAGATTAACGCCTTCTATCGTGATGCCATCTCCCGTATTCAGGCACTGCCCGGGGTTGACGCCGTCGCCGTCGGAAATCTCGTCCCCTGGCGCGACGCCGGAAATTTTGGCCCCGGCTTCGAGTTCTCCGCCGATGGCCACGTCCGCGCCCCCGGCGAGGAAGACCCGCGGGGCCGCTTCCGCACCGTCTCGCCAGGGTTCTTCGCTGCTCTCGGCGTACCCATTCTCGAGGGCCGCGATTTCGACGTCTCGGACCGCAAGGCTTCCGAATCCGTCGTCATCATCAGCCAGAGCATCGCACAACGCATGTTCCCCGGTCAGGATCCCTTGAACCGCCACATTATGTGGACTGACCCGGTGATGAAATTCATTGATGTCAGCCCGGCGCCGCGCCGCGTTGTGGGTGTGGTACCCGATATCGAAGACGAAAACGTAACGCCAGGTGCCGCTCTGACCATCTATGAGCCGTTCGAACAGGAAGGCCTCGGGGGCGGCCGCCTCTTCGTTCACACCCATGCGAATCCTTACGGGTTGGTTTCGCCTGTCACGCAGATCATCCGCCAAATGTCCGTGGACCAGCCGGTTGAGCGCGCCGCGACGCTCGAGGATATTCGCGCCGAAGTGCTCACCCCCGACCGCCTCAACACGCTGGTTTTCGGCGGCTTCGCCATCGTCGCGCTGGCCATCGCTCTCGTCGGCGTCGCGGGCGTACTGGCGTTTTCCGTCAGCGGCCGTACGCGCGAGTTTGGCATTCGCCTCGCCATCGGCTCGCAGCCCCGCCACATCCTCGCGAGCGTGATGACGGAGGGCCTGATCATGGCTCTGGCGGGGGTCATCGCTGGCGCTGCTGGAGGATATGCCCTGGCACGGCTGGCCGGCAGCTACATTCAGGACGCCCGCATGCCCAGCGCTCTGCCCGTGGCGGCCTCGGCGGTTATCCTTGTCGTAGCGGCCATTGCGGCTTCCGTATGGCCAGCAGCTCGTGCCGCCCGCATCGATGTCATCGAGGCGCTCCGCTCGGAGTAAGATCGACTTCGCGCATCGCGTAACGCCAGCAACTGAACCAGCGGCGCTCCATTTCGCCGCGCCCTTCGCCGGCTGCGTCCGAGGGAACAAGAGGAGACACAATGTGCCGAAACATCAGAACGCTTTTCAACTTTGATCCGCCAGTCACGCCGGAGGAAGTCCGCGCGGCCTCTCTGCAGTTCGTACGCAAAATCTGCGGCTTCACTAAACCCTCCAAAGCGAATGAAGCAGCCTTTCACGCCGCGATTGAGGAAATTTCGGCTGCTTCCGAGCGACTGCTCCATTCGCTCGAGACTTCTGCTCCGCCCAAAAATCGAGAGGAGGAAGCCGCCAAGGCCAAAGCCCGCGCCGCTCAGCGCTTTGCGCTGCACCGCGGGCAAGCCTTATCTTGATGCGCATTCGAAACGAATCGCGACGACCAGCCCTTCCGCCACGCAAACGCCGCTTCCGCAAGCCCATCAGCCCGGCGTTGGCCCGAGCTACACGAAGCGGCGGCGCTGGATCCGGCGGCGTTCCGCCGCCCAATCCACGAAGCGCTGCATCTGCTTGCGATATTTCCAGGAGAGGCTCAAGAACCTCGATGCATTGAGGTTGCATCCTTCTTTGCCGAGAAATGTCTCAAAGCGCCATCGCAAGTACGGGCTGTCCCAGGGATGCAGCCGGTATCCGCGCGCTGCAATCCAGTAATAACGAAACGTCTTCCACATCGGTGTACCTTCCGGCCGTCACAGTGCGCGGCACCCTGCGGATGGGGTGCTTCGGGAAGCGGAGGCCTCTCACGTTGAGCATACGGTATGGGGAACCAAAAGAATTTGCAAGTAGTTCCGATCCCCGGCCCTTCGCGCCACGTGGCCGCGACTCAAGCGTGGCGGCGGACCCAGATGCGCGACGTGGCGGGCTTGCCGAGATGCATGGTTTTGCCGGATGACCGCAGCGTCATGGTCTCGTCGTATTCGCGGTTCAGGATTTCCAGATGCGTTCCCGGGTGCAAACGCAAGCCTTCGAGAAACTCAAGAAATTGCGGATCTTTTTCGTGGACGGCAATGACTTCCGCTTTTTCCCTGGCGCGGAGATCGGAAAGGGGTACGGCGCCCTGTTCGCGGAGTTTGGCGATGCCGCCCCGCAGAGGAACTCCGTGCGGGCAAGTCTTTTTGTCGCCGAAGCGTTTGAGCAGGAGCGCTTCGACTTCGGGTGAGATGGCGTGCTCGAGCCGCTCGGCCTCATCGTGCGCTTTGGCCCAGGAGAGGCCGATCACTTCCGTAAGCAGCATTTCCGCGAGCTGATGGCGCAGGGCCATGTGCTCAGCGATGGCGCGGCCCTTCCGTGTGAGTTCGATACGGCCAGTGCGGTCGATCCGAGTGAGATTGTCGCGGGTCATGCGCTTGAGGGCGGCGGTGACCGCCGGGGGACTCACGCCGAGTTCCTCAGCGAGACGCGCGCTGATAGGCGCCTGCTCCTCCTCAAGCATTTCCCAAATGGCTTTGAGGTAGTCTTCCTGCGATACGCTGGTCTTTTCCCGCCGCAAGCCGGTTCCCTTTCGCCGTAACGTGAAACGATTTGCTGAATCGGCCCGCGCACAGCAAAGGTTCCGGCGCGGGCGTCTGGCGAATGCCCCTGTTTGAACAGAGAACAAGGGTAGCGAGATTCGCCAAACGGAGCAATCAGGCGGGAGCGGAATGTCCGCGGCTGCGAAAGACCCCTGCAAGAAGAAACCGGAGCGCTTCGAGCGTGCGCTCCGGCTCCTTTGGCAGAACAGGTATAAGCTATTGTGGCCGGAGCCGTCCTTGGGGTTTACGGACCGGTAGTTCACGGGCGCCGCGTCGTGGACCTGCCAGGACGTAGCGATGCATGCCGGGATCGAGAAACGCAAAGCTGCCTGGCAGGGAGATCCTCGTCGCGGTTCGCCGCCAGGCAGGCTGCGGGAGAGTATCTCCGGCGCATCTCGGCCTGTTGCCGATGTGATCAAAGGAGCGCATGATGCGCGCGAAAGAGACAGCGGGAAAAACCGCAAGGCGCCACAACCAGCGCCGGGCGGCGCGCAACAAGGGGGAAAGCTGGGGAATCGCACTGGATTACGGCGTACCGAAGCTGAAGCCGCGCAAGCGAACGCCCTATGTGTTTGTGATGGATGCGCTCGCGGGAGTGGAACCGCGGACGAGGCCGATGTTTGGGTGCACAGCCGTCTACGTCAGGGAGAAGATCGTGCTGATTCTCCGGGAAAAAGGCGGAGCGAGGGCGGATGCCGACGACGGCGTTTGGCTGGCGACATCGAAGGAGCACCACGAGAGCTTGCGGCGCGAGTTCCCAAGCATGCGGTCGGTTCGGGTGCTGGGAAATGGCAGGCCGACGAATTGGCAGGTCCTTCCGGCGGAAGCGCCCGATTTCGAAAGCGCGGCCCTGCGAGCGTGCGAATTGGTGGCTGCCGGCGATCCGAGGATTGGCCGAGTGCCGAAGTCGCGGCGCAAGAGATAAAGAACGGCTTGGGGATCCCAAGCCGCGGTTTTTCATGGTGAGCCTGCGGGAATTCCTGTAGACTCGCGCTGCTATGAGCAGACAACCGCTATCCGAATTGACACGCCGCGATCTATTGAAAACCGCGGTCTCCGGGGTGGCCATGGCTTCCCTGCCCTCGCTTGCAAACAGCGCCTCAACTGACACAACGACGCCTGTAAAACGGAAGGGACGAATCCAGCAATCGGTTTCCCGGTGGTGCTACCAGAAAATTGAGCTGGACAAGCTGTGCGCCTACGCGGCGGAGATCGGCCTGAAGGCGATTGACTTGCTGAATCCGGATGAATACGAAGTGCCGAAGCGATACGGATTGGTGTGCGCGATGGCGTACGCGGGCGGCGGGGAGATACCAAACGCAATGAATCGCGTGGAGAATCACGCGCGGATTGAAGAGGGTTTTCGGAAATACATTCCGCTGGCGGCGAAAGCGGGTGTCGTGAATGTGATCACGTTTTCCGGGAATCGCGCGGGAATGAGCGACGAAGAGGGTGCGAAAAATACGATTACCGGCCTAAACCGCGTCAAGAAAATCGCCGAAGACCACGGCGTAACCATTTGCCTCGAGCTGCTGAACAGCAAGGTCGATCACAAGGACTACATGTGCGACCACACCGCGTGGGGCGTGAACGTCGTGCAGGCGGTCGATTCCCCGCGCGTGAAGCTGCTTTACGACATTTATCACATGCAGATCATGGAAGGCGATCTGGTGCGGACGATTCAGAAGAATATCCAGTGGATTGGGCACTTTCACACCGGAGGAGTCCCGGGGCGGCATGAGCTGGACGGCACGCAGGAAGTGCAGTGGGATGGCGTGATGCGCGGCATCGCGGCGACAGATTTCAAGGGGTATGTGGCGCACGAGTTTGTTCCGTCGCGAGATCCCTTTGCCTCACTGCGGGAAGCGGCAGATTTGTGCGACGTGTAGGGCAGCAGGCGCTTCCGCGGTTATCGATCGAATCGTGGCATGCGACATGGCAAGGGCCCTGCCAGCGCCAGGTTCGGCCAGGATCGGCGGCTAGCCGCCGCAATGAACCGAACGCGCATTCATCCCGCGAGCGAAAGAAAATGCCGGTGGACGGTGGGGTCGTCGGTGAGCTCAGGATGAAACGTGGCGGCCAGGATACGGCCCTTTTGGACCAGGGAGGGCTTGCCCCCGAATTCGGCGAGCACCTCAACGATGGGCGAAACCGATTCGATGACGGGTCCGCGGATAAAGACCATCTCGAGCGGCTCTGATTTCAGCTTCGTTGGCCCATAGAAGACATCACTGGCAAGCTGGCGGCCGTAAGCGTTGCGGTGGATGGTCATCTCGAGCAGGCTGAGGGATTCCTGCGGGGGATTCTTCACGTGCGAGGCGAGAAGAATCGCACCGGCGCAGGTGCCAAAGATGGCCCGGCCCTCAGCGGCGAACCTTTTGATTGCGTCGTAAAGGCCTTCTTCCTGGAGAAACTGTAGCTGAGTGGTGGATTCGCCGCCGGGAAGGATGAGGCCGGCGCAATCGGCCAGGTCAGCCGGGGTGCGCACTTCGACGGTTTCGATGCCGAGTTCACGAAGCATCGCGGCGTGCGCGGCGAAATCGCCCTGAACAGCGAGAATTCCAATTTTGGTTTTCTTCGTCATTGTCCACAGACGCTCGCCGCACGGCCACAGGACACGGAGAACCGCCTTCAAGTCCCGCCGGAGGGTGCCGTTCGAGTCGCGAACGGCCCTAGGCTAGCCGGAACATCCCTCGGCCGAGAGCGCGTACGAACTTACCATCCGCGCGTGGAGAGCAGGTCTTTCTCCTCGAGCTGTCGGACGTCGATGCCGCGCATCGCCTCGCCAAGCTCCTCGTGCGCTTCGAGAATGGCTTTCGGATCCTCGAAATGCGTGGTGGCTTTGACGATGGCTTTGGCGCGCGCCTCGGGATCGCTGGACTTGAAGATGCCGGAGCCGACGAAAACGGCCTCCGCGCCAAGCCGGCGAACGAGCGCAGCGTCGGCCGGCGTGGCGATGCCGCCAGCGGAGAAGTTCGGCACCGGCAGCTTGCCGGTCTTAGCGATTTGACGAATCAGGTCGAGCGGCGCGCCCATTTCCTTGGCTTCGTGCATGAGTTCGTCGTCGCGCATTGTGGTGAGCTTGCGCATCTGGCTGACGATGGCGCGCATGTGCCGAACGGCTTCGACGACGTTGCCCGAACCCGCTTCTCCCTTCGTGCGAATCATCGCGGCGCCCTCCGCAATCCGGCGGACCGCCTCGCCGAGATTGCGCGCGCCGCAGACGAACGGGACGCGGAAATCGTGCTTCCAGATGTGATTTTCCTCGTCGGCCGGCGTAAGAACCTCGGATTCGTCGATGAAATCGACTTCGAGCGCCTGCAGCACTTCGGCTTCGGCGAAATGACCGATGCGCACCTTGGCCATCACCGGGATGGTAACGGTCTGCATGATCTCGCGAATCACCTTGATCGCGGCCATGCGCGCGACGCCGCCCTCCTTGCGGATATCCGAAGGCACGCGCTCGAGCGCCATCACCGCGCACGCGCCGGCCTTTTCGGCAATGCGCGCCTGCTCCGCTGTGGTAACGTCCATAATGACGCCGCCCTTCAGCATTTCGGCAAGCCCGACTTTCACGCGCCATTCATTTGAGCCCTTTGCGCCGTTGCCGCTCCCGTTGACTTTCGTTGCGTCCATTTCCCTTCTCCTCTCGCTGCTGAAACTGAGGCGCGGCCGCTCGGCCCGCCGAAAACCATTCTCCATACTCGCCGGTCTCAAGACCGGCCGAACACAGGCGCCAACAGCCGGCCTGTGCTAATGCTTCTCGCCGACAATCACGAAACGGGCCTTGCCGCGCGCCAGCAGTTGGCCGGCGGAGTCGCGAATTTCGCCCCATTGAAAAATGTTGCGGCCGCGAAAGGCGGTCTCAAATGCTTCCACAGTGATCTCCTGATCCACGCTGATCGGCTTCAGAAAATCGATACTCATTTCCGCGGTGACGGCGCGGACTTCGCGAAAGCGGCAAACCTTGCCCATCGCCTCATCGAGCAGCATGGCGATAATGCCGCCGTGCAACATGCCGCCTCCGCCTTGATAGCGGGGGCCGAGAATGAAGCGGCCAACGATGCGCTTGCCGGCGTTATCCTGATCGAACGCAAGCATCATGCCGTCGGGATTGGCGCCGCCGCAGCCGAAACATTTGTTCGCCGGGTTTGGCGTAAGGCGAATCGTACCGTTGTCGCTCGTGTCCATTTCGCGGCCTCACACAAGCGCCACGCGGCTGCGCTCGGCGCGGCGGACGCCGCGCTGCCGCTTGCGCATTTCGACGCGCAAAAGTTCCGCCAGCGTGGAAACTCCCCGGTTGATTTGCTTTTCGTCAAGGCCCGCGAATCCTAGGCGCAACGTATTCGGCAGCGGGCTCTGCACATAGAAGTACCGGCCGGGAGCGAAGAGCACCCCGCGTTCGCGCGCGTGAATGAGAAGTTCGCTGGCATCGAAACCAAGCGGAAGCTCCATCCAGAAGCACATGCCGCCGCTCGGGCAGGTCCAGTGCGTGCCTTCGGGCATATGTTTGCGAAGCGCCTCATCCAGGGCGCCGAGACGCGAAGCGTAAATCTTCCGCATACGCGCCAGATGCTTCGCAAAAAGGCCCCGGCGAAGAAACTCAGCAAGCGTGGCTTGAGCCAGCTGGTCGGTATGCAAATCGGTGATCTGCTTCACAACGCGCAGACGCTCGATCGCGGCCGGAGGGCCGATGATCCAGCCGACACGCAGGCCGGGGAACGCGACTTTCGAGAAGCTGTCAATCTGCATGACCAGATTGGAACGGTCCAGTTGCTTGAGCGAAGGGACGCGTTCCTCGCGCGCGTAGAGACGTGAGTAAATGTGGTCCTCGACCACTGGTACCTGATATCGGCTCGCGAGATCGAGAATCTGACGGCGAGATTCGAGAGAGAGCGAAGTACCCGTGGGATTCTGAAAGTCGGGCGTGAGCACCATGAGCTTGACGCGGTTGGCGGCCAGAGTGGCTTCGAGCGCTTCCACGTCCATACCCAGTGTTGTTCCGGGAGCGGCATTGGTGTGCACGGGAACGCCCAAACAACGGGCTCGCGCGCCATTGAAGATAGCCAGTGCGCCGGGATAAGTGGGGTTTTCCAGAATAATCGAATCGCCCGGACGGACAAACGCCTTGCCAATGAGGTCGAGCGACTGCTGGCACCCATCGGTGATGAGGAGATTTTCGTCTTTGGCGGATATCCCGTCGCGACGGAGCATCTCAAGCAAGGCTTCCTTCAGTGGAGGGTAACCATCCGAGGGACCGAGATTGAGGATTTCTCCGCCCTCGCGGCGCAAAACAGCAGCTACACAGGACTGTAGCTCCTCGACAGGGAAAAATTCCGGCGCTGGGCGCGCCATGATGAAGGAAAGCGCGCCTTCGGGCGTGCCAGCCGTAAGGCGCGTCAGAATTTCCTCGCCGCGCTCATCCGCAAAGAGCAGCTCCCAACGCACTCCGTGATTGCCGTTGAGGACCGGCGGAGGCGGAGGGGTGAGCTTGAGGCCATCGCCATTGGCGCGGATAAAAGTGCCTCGGCCAACGTGACCCTGAATCAGCCCTTCGGACTCGAGTTCGGCGTAAGCGTTTGCCACCGTGGTGCGGTGAACACCGAGGATCGTGGCCAGCTCGCGGCTGGCCGGAATGCGGTCTCCGGGGCGCAAGTCGCCCGCATGAACGAGGGAGCGGAGTTGGTCACGAAGCTGAATGTAAAGCGGAATATGGCTTTCCGGCTGGAGATGAAGTGGCAGCATTGGCTCTCACCTTCGGGCCCATTTTAGCAGGAATTGGCCTGCCACAAGAGCCAATTTGTCTTTAGCCATTTGCGCGAGCACAGAGCACAGGACTGTCGGGGAGAGCGCCGCGTGTGACGAGCCACGCAAGGCCAAATGCCCGGGCTGCTGAACACCCGCCCGGGTCGAAATCGCAAAAAAACCGCGAGGGCTACGGAAGGTGGAGGATGTGAGCCCCGGTGGTTTCGCCGGGCTGAAGATCATGGAGGCAGAGTTTCGTGAGGTCGTGCAAGTCGCATTGATAGAGCTGCTTGAGTGGCGGGTCCGTATCCTGCACTTCATAGTCGCCGCCCGCCATGTCTTCGGAATCGTCATTCGAGTTGGTGACGAGCGGACTTCCTTGCGGGCTGACGCGGACACGAAACTGAGCCGTGGGGGGTTCGTAGTTGGAATACGCGAAGCAGCGGCCGATGCAGGCGCGGTCGGCTAAATGGCCAATGAATTGGGCACGCCAGTCGCGCGGCGGCACAATGGTGGGGACGACGCGCGTTCCCGGCGGCAAAGCCGCCAGCGCGCTCTCGGCATTGGATTCCAGGCGGTTGAGCCAGCCGGTATCGGCATAGAGGAACGAAAAGAACACCAGAGCCAGAACAGAGAATCCGGCGAATTGCCAAATTCGCGGACGCAGCGAAGCAAGCACGCACAAGCCAAAAATCGCGGTGACGACGGTGAGGCGAGAGACAAGCAAGCCAATCCACCCGCTGGCCGCCGATGGGCGAAGATTCTCCGGCAGGAGAGCGATAGCGAAAAAGGCGACCCCATAGAGCTCGAGCGCGAGGAAGAAGTTGCCGGACAGAGGTTGCTTCCGGCGAAAGGCTAACCCTGCGACAAAACAAGCCACGCCGAAGAGGACTGCGGCGAGCGACAGCGTGGCGTAGCGTTCGCCATAGACTATGAGCTGATCCGCGCCGCTGTAGAAATAGAACGGCTCTTCACGGGTCCAATCCACTTGCCATGCGTGCTGATACATCAAGACCAGGCGCAGCACGGCAAATCCGCTGATGGCGGCAAGCGGAACGATCCATTTCATGCGGTCCGGAAGCATCTCGCGCGAAAAGCGATATGCAACCATTCCGAGCAAGAAAAGCAAGCCGATCGGATGCGCCAGCATGGCGAAGAAAGTGAGGGCAGCGCAGGCGAGCCAATTCGCCGCCGCGTGACCCTGCCATATAAGAGCCAAACCAGCGCACGCCAAACCCAGTGACACGCAGTAGTTCAGAAAACCGAGATTGAAAGCATAGCCGTAGCTGAGCATCGCGATCGCGGGCGCGAGGAGCCATGGCGCTCGGCCCGAGACCGCGGCAACGAACGCGAAAACGCTCCAGAAAAACAGGAGGGCGCAAGCGGCAACGACAATTTTCTCTCCCGCCGCGAAGCCAAACGTTCTTGTCGCGCGGAAAAGCGCGAGGTCAACAAGGACGTTGTCCCATTGACGAACGGTGAGGAGTCCTGGCGCTTGCCCCTTTTCAATCAACTGCGCGAGCCAGGCGTTGTACGTGTGGCTGCCGAGGTCACCGGCTTCGATGCGGCGATGCCAGACGCAAGGAGTGACAAGCAGAAGTGAAGCCAGTAGCGCAAGCCAAAAGCGGCCTCGAAAAGAATGAAGCAGCAAGGAATCCGGGTGCGCCGGCACAGCCGGACTCACACCGCCATGCTCAGCAGAAACAGGACGCACAGCGCTCACAGTGAAGTTATACCATCGCGGCGAGCCCTGAACGCTCGGTTCCCTGCCGAGTGCCGGCGGCGACGGGCGCTACTTCGAAGGCTGGCTTTCGCCCAAACGCTTGAGGCGGTCACGCAGGCGGCGCTGGAGCGGAGTAGGTGTATTGGGATTGAACGCCACGAGATACCAGAGCGGCTGAGAGCGATCCTTGCTGAGCCAGGTGAGCGTACTCGCGTCCGCATTCGGGTGCCGCGCCACGTTTTCCCGAATGGCCCCGTAAGGATGCTTTGCCAGCCGGTTCAGGGTTCTGGCGTTCGCGCGCGGATGCTCGCTGATGAGCCGCAGCAAATAGAAGTCCTCTTCGGGCGCCTGTTTGGCTAACTTTTCGAGCATTTCGGGCTTGGCTTCGGCGCTCAGGACCAAGCCGATCTTTTCGTCCCACGCGGTATTGATGTGATTGAGTTCGCGTGTGCGCGCATGAATCAGTTCCTCGAGCGTCCGGCGCTCGTGCTGCATCCGGGCAATGGGAAGATTGCTGCCCTCGAGCGAATCGAGCACGCGCAGCAAATGCTGGCGCTCGCCAAAGACAATCTGCGAAGTGCGGGAGTTCGCGCCCTTTTCTTTTTCCTTGTGCTGCACGAGGTCGGAACGTCTCATGATCTGGCTGCTCCAGCCCAACCCCTTCCCAAGAGCATTCACGGAGTGGACTTGTAGTGCGGAATTCATGCGTTTTGGCGTCGAAAAAACGTGAGCGACGCTCCTCTGACTTCAGCGGATTATGTGCCCCGTGTACCGCGGGGTAAAGTTTGGCGCGAACGGAGTGTGCCCGATGTGCAACGGCTTCGGTCATCGGCACAGCACAAACGGCCGCGCGGGATCAGGACTCGATAAGGAAGGGATTCGAGGCGCGCTCTTCCCCGATGGTAGTGAAAGCGCCGTGTCCCGGATAAACGAGCGTCTCGTCCGGCAACTTCAGCAGCTTGCCGCGAAGCGAATCCATAATTTGCTCCATGGAACCGCCCCAGAGGTCGGTACGGCCAATGCTGCCGGCGAAGAGCGTGTCGCCGGCGAAAAGCCTTGGCGTATGAACCGCGACGATTGAGGCCCGCGTCTCAGAGTCGGGTTCGATTGTCCCGTCAGGCTTCTTCTCACCCGAGGGTAGATACAGACAGACGCTGCCCGGCGTATGACCGGGCGTATGGATGATCTGTCCTTCCAACCGGCCCCAGCTCAACTTGTCGCCTTCCTTGAGTAAGTGGTCGACGCCCGTTACGGGCGGCGGCGGCACGCCGAGGAAAGCCGCTTGCACGTCCATCGCTTGGTACAATGGCAGGTCGTCTCGGTGCATCAGCACAGGCGCGCCCGTGTAAGAGTGCATGCGCGCAAGTCCGCCCACATGGTCAATATGCGCATGGGTGCTTACGATGGCCTTTACGGTCAGCTTGTGACGGCCGAGTAAGTCGAGAATGCGCGAAACCTCGTCCCCGGGATCGATCACCAGAGCTTCGCGCGTGACCGGGTCGCCGATGATCGTGCAATTGCACTGCAGTTGGCCGACGGGGACCGTGATCTGTATCACGCCGTCGCTTACGGCATCAAATGTGCCAACGGGCTCCGTCATGGAAAAAGTATAGCATTGCCGAGAGATGCCGCTTTTGCGGGAAGACGAGCGAACCGCTTACGCGCGGCGGCCTATCGAGGCAACGCATGGCCGAGGTAAGGCATGGACAAGGCACAGCAAATCCTGGAAACACCACTTTCGGCAAGCCATCGGGCTGCCAGCGCCAAAATGGGCGCCTGGTTCGGTTGCTGGCTGCCGGAAAGTTTCGGCAATCCCCGTGAGGAACAGCGTTTTGCGAATGAGAGCGTCGCGCTCATCGACAAGAACTATCGCGCCTATCTCGCCTTCACGGGGCCGGACCGCGTGCGGTATCTCAATGCCATCGTCACGAACAATGTAAAGGACTTGCGCGAGGGGGAGGGTGCGCTGACGCTGCTGCTGAATCCGCAGGGGCACATCCTGGCCGAGCTCGAAGTGCGGCGGCAAGCAGAGCGTCTCTTTGGTATCACGTACGCGATGGTCCGGGACGCCGTGACTGCCTGGCTCGACAAATACATCATCATGGATGACGTGACCTTGACGGACGAGACGGAACGCTACGCGACGATTGGCCTGGAAGGGCCGAGATGCGCCGAACTCATCGCCGCATTGAGCGGTGTGCAGCTCTCTTCCCTGCCCGAGCTGGGCGCAATAGAGGCAACGGTCAACGGCATTCCCTGCGAAGTCGAGAATCGGTCGCCGGTTGCGGGTGCTTCTGGGGCGGACTTTTTGGTTGAACGCGGGCGCGCCGGAGAACTCTGGAGCGTGCTCCGCGAAGCGGGAGCCAAATTCGGCGGCGGTCCGATGGGCTACGCCGCCTTGAGCGCGCAGCGTCTCGCGCAAGGTGTGCCGTGGTTCGCCTGCGATTTTGGCGAAAAGCAGATTCCCCATGAGGCGGGGCTCGAGCATACCCATATCAGTTTTACGAAGGGCTGCTACACGGGTCAGGAAATCATCGAGCGCGTGCGCTCGCGCGGCCAGGTGAACCGGCGGCGTGTCTCCTTGCGCTTTGCCGGCGACCAGGCGCCGGAGGCCGGAGCGCGGTTGTTCGACGGTAAAGGCGCGGAAGTCGGGCACGTGACGCGCGTGGCCAGAAGCTGGTATCCGGCGGGGATTCTGGGCATGGGCTACGTGCGGAAAGAAGCGGCGGCGCCGGGCACCAGCCTCACATGGACCGGCGGCGCAGCCGAGGTCGTCGCTGCTCCAGTTCCAAGCAAAGGTTGATCAGAACTCCCGCTTCGGCGTGGCTTGCCGGGCGCCGACGCGGCCCGTCACGATTTCCGCTTTGTGATAATTCTCGCCTTTGATCGGTGCGCCTGCCAGGCGGCGGAGCATGGCGATCTGGCCGATGTGATTCAGGGCGTCGGCAACTGGTCCCTGGAACAACTTTGCCGGCGTTTCGTGCAAGGGCTCGCCGGAGGCGAGATACTCATCGAATTTGGCCAGGGAGGCGAAGAATCGCTCGGCCTCCGCGTTCCACGGCAGCGGTTTGGACTCACTCCAGCGTTCGGCGCCCTGCGCAAGCGTCAGCGCCCAATCGAAAAGATCGCCGATGTGGGCCAGAATCTGCACCGGCGTGCGCGACGACTCTCCCGGGCTAAAATCCGAAAAAGATTCCGGTGCGCCGCGTAGCGCTTTGCCTCCGCGATAGGCAACGGTGGCCAGAGTGTGACGCAGGAGCTCGCGCGCGCCGTCGGGCATGGTCGTCGGATCCAGACTCAAGCCAAATTCAGGGCGCGCTTGAAAGAGCCCTTTTCGCTGTCAATTTTCTTTTGCAGTTGCAGAATGGAATAGAGCAGCGCTTCCGGGCGCGGCGGGCAGCCGGGTACGTAGACATCCACCGGAATCACTTGGTTGCAGCCCTGCACAATGGCGTAGTTATTGAAGACGCCGCCGGAAGTGGCGCACGCGCCCATGGAAATCACCCACTTGGGCTCCGGCATTTGGTCGTAGAGCTGGCGAACCACCGGAGCCATCTTTTGCGATAACCGGCCGGCCACGATCATCAGGTCAGCTTGACGCGGCGATGGGCGAAACACCTCGGCTCCGAACCGCGCCACATCGAAGCGCGCTGCGGCCATGGACATCATCTCAATCGCGCAGCAGGCCAGGCCGAACCCGAGCGGCCAAATCGAACTCTTGCGCGCCCAATTCACGGCCTTGTCCAGCGTCGTGAAAATGATGCCTTCATCTTCCAGCAGCTTGCCAAAATCCTCTGGCTTGGTCAGCGTTACGTGCTTACCGAGGCTGGTACTCATTCATCCCTCGCTCCATATATTTTTGCACAGCCAAACCGCAGACACAAACCGCCTGCCCGCAACACCAACGTTTGCGGAATCAAAGCTGCGCCGGTTCGCCGCCCCAGTCGCGTGGGTCCACATCCGCAATGGATTGCGAGAACGTCCATTCATGGCCCGCCAGGTCTTCCGCCGTGTATTGACGTTCGCCGTACGGATGATCCGCCGGCTCTCGGATGATGCGTGCCCCAGCCACCCGGGCTCGCTCACAGTGGCTGCGCGCATCCTCGACGCGCACGAGCGGGTATGCGCGGTCAATCCTGGGCCGGTCTTGCGTTTCGCCTCGCGGCTCCATTGCGACAACCGCTCCGTCACTGACGTTCAGTTGAACACGGTGGTTCCCAATGCGAAGGCGAATGGTGAATCCAAACGCCTTGCAGAGCCACTGTGCGGCTTCGTTCACATCGGCGTACGGCAACTGCGGGATCACCGTGCTGTTTGGGATGGAGCGATTGCGCTGCACGACCCCTCCTCACACCTGCACAACCACTTTGCCAAATTGCGAGCTGGATTCGAGATAGGCGTGCGCCGCGGCGGCCTCTGTCAGAGGGAAGATACGGTCCACCACCGGCTTCAGGCGCCCCCCGGCGACGAGTTTCATCACCGTTTGCAGTTCGCGCTTCGTACCCATATATGAGCCGAGCAGCGAAAGCTGACGGCTGAACAGAAAACGCAGGTCCACTTTGGCGTCGTAGCCCGTGGTCGCGCCGCAGGTCACCAGCCGGCCGCATGGCGCGAGGCTCGCAACCGAGTCATCCCAGGTGGCCGTGCCGGCGTGCTCAAACACCACGTCCACGCCCCGCTTGCCGGTCAGCCGGCGTACCTCCTCGCGGATATTTTGGTTCTTGTGGTCGATCAGGTGGTCCGCGCCAAGTTCCTTGGCTTTGGCGAGCTTGGAGTCAGACCCAGCAGTCGCAATCACGCGCGCCCCGAAGAACTTCGCAATCTGAATGGCCGCGCTGCCCACGCCGCTGCCTGCCCCTATCACCAGCACGTCTTCGCCAGGCTGCAACTCCGCGCGCGTGACCAGCATGTGCCACGCCGTCTGAAAGACCAGCGGAACAGCCGACGCCTCCTCGAAAGACAAATTTTCCGGAAATGGCAAGCAATTCACTTCCGGCGCGCGTACAAACTCCGCGCAGCCGCCATCCATCAAGTAACCCAGATTGGTAAACTGGCGGCACCGGTTGTCGAGGCCTGCCACGCACGCTGCGCATTTACCGCAGCTTACGCCAGGTGCCAGCACCGCCTTCTGGCCCACCTTCACCGCCGTTACGGCGGAGCCGATTTCCGCCACTTCACCCGCGATGTCGCTGCCAGGAATGTGCGGCATCGGAAACGAAATGCCCGGAATGCCGCGCCTCACCCACAAATCCAGATGGTTCAGGGCGCAGGCCCGCACGCGCACCAGCACGTCGTTCGCGCCTAGGGAGGGCCTCGGCACATCTTCATACTTCAGAACTTCAGGTCCGCCGTGCTGATGAAACACGATCGCTTTCATTCACCCTCCGGAGGCAGCGCTCGCCGCAACGAAATGAGCTCTCTGCCGGCCGATCTTGGAAATCGGCCAGCGATCCGAATTGCGTCCCGCAAGTTTGCCAGCAGACTGAGCAACCGCGCAACTGAGCCAGACTTGGCGTAGAATGCACATAGATGGACCTTTTCGAGGAAATCGTGAAAATGCGCCGGGCGGGCCAGCGCGCCGCCTTGGCTACCATCGTGCATACCGACGGCTCCATCCCCAGCTACGAAAGCTCGCGGATGCTCGTCCGCGAGGATGGCTCGATTGCCGGCACGATTGGCGGCGGCTGCGTCGAAGCGGAAGTCTGGGCCGCGGCCAAGGAAGTGATGGCCAGCGAAGCCCCGCGCAAGATGGTCTTTCATCTTAATCATGAAGCGAAGTACGACAACGGCCTCATTTGCGGCGGCACCCTCGAGATCTTCGTCGAGCCGGTTCTGCCGCAGCCTATCCTTTATCTCTTCGGAGGAGGCCACGTCTCCACTGCTGTCGCCAAAACCGCCGCATCCGCCGGGTTCGGCATTGGCATCATTGACGATCGCGAAGCGTTCGCCAACCAAGAGCGATTCCCGATGGCGCAGCAGATCTTCACGAGTTACGACGATGCGTTCGCGAAATTGCGACCCAATGCTTCGAGCTACCTCGTCATCGTAACGCGCGGCCACAAGGAAGATATGCGCGTGCTCGCCTGGGCGGTTCGTACTCCCGCGCGATATATCGGCATGATTGGCAGCAGGCGCAAGGTCATTTCCGTGTACAAGGCGCTCGAGCAGGAAGGCTATCGCCCGGAGGAATTCGAGCGGGTCTACGCGCCGATGGGGCTGGAAATTGGCGCGCTTTCGCCCGAAGAAATCGCCATTAGCATCGTCGCGGAGCTTATCGCCGTGCGGCGCAACGCTCCTTCCGCCGGCCACAAGAAATTGGTGCACGCGGAGTCTCCAGCCCTGCAACCGCGCTGAAAAGAGGACTCGTGCTCGCCGCCGTCATTTTATCGGGCGGCGCCTCCCGCCGCATGGGGTCGCCCAAAGCGCTCTTGGACTATCAGGGGCGGCCTTTTCTCGAACATCTGCTCGAAATTACGCGGCATCCGCAAGTCGGAGTCCGCCGCGTCGTCCTCGGCGCGCACGCCGAGCCGATCGCCAAGTCCATCGCTCTGACGGCGGACGATATCGTCGTCAACGCCGATTGGCAGCAGGGGCAGCTCAGCTCGATTCAGGCCGCCATTCGCAGTCTCCCGCCGGATACTGACGGTATGTTGCTCTGTCTGGTCGATCACCCGCTCATTAGCGCCGCTCTGGTCGATCAACTCATTGCCGAATTTTACGCGGCCCAGAAACTCATCGTCCTCCCGGTTTTCGAGCAGCGCCGTGGCCACCCCGTGATTTTCTCGGCCGCGCTTTACGATGAACTGCTGCGCGCTTCCCCCGCAACCGGCGCGCGAGCCGTTGTTTGGGCCCATGGCGCTGACGTTCGTGAAGTGCCGACAACGGAGGAGGGCTGCGTCCTCAATCTGAATGATCCGGCTGCATTCGAACGCCTGAAGACCCGGGCTAAGTCGACTTGATTTGCGCGAGCAGTTCCTTCAGCGTATCCACTGCAAGCTGCGCGCCATGCGCGGTTGCGGGCGGGAGTCCGCCGAGAGCCCTCGATATCGCGCTTGCGTCCACTTCTTTCGCCTCATCCGGAGTTTTGCCCCGCAAATTCTCTGTAAGCCACGAAGCGCAGGCTATCGCGGTCGTGCACCCGCGGCACAGGAAACGCGCTTCGCGAATGCGGCCTTGCTCGATAACGGCAAAAAGACGCAGCACATCCCCGCACACCGGATTTGTGCCCTCAACCTGGGCCGTCGCGCCGGGCAATTCGCCCGTGTTGCGGGGATTGCGGAAATGTTCGAGTACCGCTTCGGAATAAATACTCACGCCCTCAACTCTTGTAGCTGACTGGGGCCATCGCCCCGTTTTTTTACCCGCGTCGTGGCCGGTCTTCAGATCGCCCGTTCCAGGAAACTCTGTCAATTCGCCGCTTCCCGCTTCCGCGGCAGGTATTTCTTCTCCACCGAGGCGATCACCACATAGTTCGGATCCACCATCTCTGTCAGATGAATCTTCCCCACCTTGGAGAACAGTTCGTAGGCATCCAGGTCGGAAAGCCCGTAATCTGCATGTATCCAGTGCACGATCTCCGTGATGGCAATGCGCGCCGCGTCATCCACCGGCCTGTAAATTCCAGCGGTCATAATCTCTTGCTCATTCTCGAATCGCGGCCAATCGATGCGCTTTTTCTTCAGCAGATCGATTCGCAGGCGCGCGCGCATGGGCACTTCCACCGCGCTCCCCGCCACTTCCCCGTCGCCCATTGCGGCGTGCCCATCGCCAAAATAAAAGAGCGCACCCGTCGTATTCACCGGCAAGTACAGCGTGTTGCCCGCGGAAACCTCCGGCGCATCCATGTTTCCGCCGAACTCCGCCGGCACAATCGAGCTGCGCGCCTCGCCGTTCGCTGGCGCCACGCCGATACAACCAAGGAATGGATGCATCGGAAACTCCGTCTTGAAATCCGAGTCCAGCGCCTGAAACGTAATCGTCTTCTTCTCGCGGTCAATCGGATAGAACCATATCTTCGGCTCGAGTGGCTTTGTTTCCAGCACCGGCGTGTAGTGCGTCGCGTTCGCCGCGCCAAATCCCGGCGCGAAGGCGCCGACGCCCTGGGAGCCGTCCACCTGCAAATCCAGGATATGCACAACAAGAGTGTCACCCGCTTCCGAGCCGTCAATAAAAAACGGCCCTGTCAACGGGTTGTCCCCTTTTACGAGCGACATCGAATCCCCCGGCTTCTGCAGTGCGTTCCCAAAACAATCGAGCGAATTCGCCTCCAGAATATTCCCTGGCTTCAGGTGCGCAACCGGTGCGGCCGGTCCGAAAAGATATTTCACATTGTCAATCGTCGCGCGATAGCGAACCACTTCGCCGTTGGTTTTGCTTCCCTGTCCCGCTGTTTGCGCCCCTGCGGAAGAAACTCCAAACGCCGCCAGCGCCAAAACTGCCACTCCGCATCGAAACATCGACCCCGCCTTTTATCTGGCATCTCTGCATGCCGCCAGCGCTTCAGAGCATAGCAAACTCGGTGTGCAGCCGTTCGCCAATTGCCCCCGGGTCCCCGTCGGGCCGGCAATGCACGTCTGCTAAACTGGCTCCATGCCCCGCGGCTCCGCTTCCAGCCTGCGCATTGTCTCGCTTGCGCCCAGCGTCACTTCGATCCTTTGCGCCATTGGCGCGCGCCGCCAGCTCGTGAGCGTCACAAAATGGTGTGCCGATGTCGCTCCTGTCGGCCGTTTGCCAAAGCTAGGCGATTGCTGGCACATGGATTCCGTCGATCCCATCCTGCGGTTGCGGCCAACCCTGGTCATCGGTTCCGTGCCATACAAACAAGAAACCGTCGCAAACCTGCTCAACCAGCCTTTTAGCTTTTTGGCGATGAATCCGCGGTCGCTCGCGGATGTTTACGCCGGCATCCGCCTCCTCGGAGGGATCGCCGGCAAACCGGAAGAAGCCAATCGCCTCATTTTGCGCATGCAGGCCGAGTTCTCGCGCCTTGCCCATGCTTGCCAATCCCGGCGAAGCAAGTTTACGCGGCCGCCCAGGGTCTATTGCGAAGCCTGGCCCAATCCGCGTATTTCCTCGCCGCCTTGGGTTCCTGAAATCGTCGAAATCGCGGGCGGCCAGTTCGTCACCCGGGCGGGAGCAACAGTCACCGACGACGAGATCGCCGGAGCCAATCCGGATATCATCATCCTCGCGTGGGCCGCCGCGGGCAACCGCTCGAAACCTCAGCGCGCCTGCAATGTCGCCGCGTGGAAGCATGTTTCGGCGATTCGTAACCGCCGCGTCCACGTTATCCGCGACGAGTGGCTCAACACTCCAGGCCCGCCGCTCCTGCGTGGTGCAAGGGCGCTCGCTCGCATTATCTCGGGGCTTCCCATCAAGCCGTGAGCAGGCGAACGATCATGGCCGTACACCCCAATTCTCCCATGCGCGTCGTAGTCGCGATTATAGAACGTTCCGATAGACGTCTCCTCATAGGCCAGCGCCGCAGCACCGATACTTCACCTCTCAAATGGGAATTTCCCGGGGGCAAGGCGCGGGATTGTGAATCGCTCGAAGCCGCGCTGGCACGCGAACTCGACGAGGAACTCGGTGCCAGCCTTGTGGCTTGCCGCGAAATCACCAGCGTTCGGCACCAATACGCCGATCGTCACGAAGAGTTGGAAATTCACTTCTTCGCTGCCAGCATTCAAGAGAACGCGCCGGTCACCCCGCGTGTGTTCGAACAAATCGCCTGGGCTTTGCCCCGCGACCTCGCAAACTACGATTTCCTGGCAGCCAATCTGCCGCTAGTCGCCCAACTCGCCACCGGCCGCATCAAGCCATCCGATTTTCTCGCCTGCTAGCACAGGTACTCTTTGCTTGTTGCGCCTCAAGTAGTTTTTAGGTCTGAGCCGGCCGCCCAACAGCCATCATGCCCCAAAACGTGCTCCCCTCCGTGCTCTCCGCGCTCTTTTGTCGTTGGGCGCCGCTCAGCGCATCACGAAACCGCCGGATTCGGCTTCTCCGGGTCGATCCCCAATTCCTTCGCGGCCTTCTCGACCGCGCTCGCCTCCAGCTTCCCATCAAGCGCTAGCTCGTGCAGCGCCGCCAAAGCGATGAACCTCGCGTCCACCTCGAAGAAGTCCCGCAGGGCCGCCCGTCCGTCGCTTCGACCGAATCCATCTGTTCCGAGCGACGCCAGCCGCCGCGGCATCCACTTCGCCACCATGTTTGGCAGCGTTTTCAAATAATCCGTAGCCGCCACCAGCACGCCTGGCGCGTCTGCCAGCATTTGGGTCACATAGGGCACCCGCGGTTTCTCGGTCGGATGCAGCCGGTTCCACCGCTCGGCTTCGTTCCCGTCGAGATACAGCTCCTTGTAGCTCGTCACGCTCCAGACATCCGCTGCCACACCGAACTTCGTCGCGAGGATCTCCTGCGCTTGCAGGGCCTCGTTCAGGATGGCGCCGCTCCCAAAAAGCTGCGCCCGCAGCTTGGCTTTCTTCTCCGTGGATGCCCGGAACTTGTACATGCCGCGCAGAATGCCTTCCTTCACGTCCCCCGGCATCGCCGGCATCGCATACGGCTCGTTCATCAGCGTGATGTAGTAGAAGATGCTTTCGCCTTCCTTGTACATCCGCCGGATGCCTTCCTGAATGATTACCGCAATCTCGTATGCATACGCGGGATCATACGCCTTGATGTTCGGCACCGGCAGCGCCAGCACATGGCTGTTGCCGTCTTGATGCTGCAAGCCTTCGCCGAGCAAGGTCGTGCGGCCCGACGTCCCCCCGAGCATGAACCCGCGCGTGCGCATGTCCGCCGCCGCCCAGATGAAGTCCGCGACGCGCTGGAACCCGAACATCGAGTAGTAAATGAAGAACGGAATTGTGTTGATCCCGTGCGTGGCATAGGCCGAGCCCGCCGCAATGAATGAGCAAATCGATCCCGCTTCGGTGATCCCCTCCTCGAGAATCTGCCCGTCCTTCGCTTCCTTGTAATACAGCAGCGTATTCACATCGACTGGTTCATACCGCTGCCCCACGCTCGAATAAATTCCCACTGTGCGGAAGAGCGACTCCATGCCGAAAGTGCGCGCTTCGTCCGGCACGATCGGCACGATCAGCTTCCCTATCTCAGGATCACGCAGCAGTTTGCGCAGCATCTGCACGAAAGCCATTGTCGTCGAGACTTCCCGCCCCTCGCTGCCTTCGTGGAACTCCTTCCACAGATCGTCCTGATTCAGCACCAACGGCTTCGAGCGCGCCGAGCGCGCTGGCATGTAGCCACCGAGCGCCTCGCGCCTTGCTCGCAAATACTGAATCTCCGCGCTGTCCTCCGCCGGCCGGTAGAACGGCACTTCGATGCAATCGTTATCGTTTAGCGGAATCCCAAAGCGCGACCGGAATTCCTTCAGCTCGTCTTCGTTCAGCTTCTTTTGCTGGTGCGTTACGTTCTTGCCTTCGCCCGCTTCGCCCAGCCCGTAGCCCTTGATCGTCCGTGCCAGAATAACCGTCGGCGAGCCCCGATGCTCCACCGCCGCCTTATATGCGGCGTATACTTTGCGCGGATCGTGCCCGCCCAGCCGCAGGCGCCGCAGAGCTTCGTCAGGCAGCGGCTCGACCAGCTTCAGCAGCCGCGGGTCGCTCCCGAAAAAGTGTTCCCGCACGTATGCGCCCGACGAAACCACCAGCTTCTGGTATTCCCCATCCACCAGCTCGCCCATGCGCTTCACCAACAGCCCTTCGGTGTCGCGTTCCAAAATCGGATCCCACTCGCTTCCCCACAGCACCTTGATTACATTCCAGCCCGCGCCGCGGAACGCCGATTCCAGCTCCTGGATGATCTGGCCGTTGCCGCGTACCGGACCGTCCAGCCGCTGCAAGTTGCAGTTCACCACGAAAATCAGGTTGTCCAGCCGCTCGCGCGAAGCCAGGGTTATACCGCCGAGCGATTCCGGTTCGTCGGTTTCACCGTCTCCAAGGAACGCCCAAACCTTCGCGTCCGTCGCCGGTTTCAGCCCGCGATCCTCCAGATAACGGTTGAACCGCGCCTGGTAGATCGCCATCAGTGGACTCAGCCCCATGGAGACCGTCGGGAATTCCCAAAAATCCGGCATCAGCCACGGGTGCGGATAGGAAGAAAGGCCGCCGCCCGGCTTCAGCTCGCGCCGGAAATTCTCCAGTTGCTGCTGGCTCAGCCGCCCTTCCAGAAACGCCCGCGCGTAGATCCCTGGCGCAGCGTGCCCCTGGAAATAAACCGTGTCTCCCTCGAAATCCGCTGTTCGCGCCCGGAAAAAGTGATTGAATCCCACCTCATAAAGCGTCGCCGCCGAAGCATACGTCGAAATATGCCCGCCGATGTTGTGCTCCACCCGATTCGCCCGCACCACCATCGCCAGCGCGTTCCATCGGATCAAGCTCTTGATGCGCCGTTCCAGCTCCTGATCCCCCGGAAACAGCGGCTCAAGCCGCGCCGGAATGGTGTTGGCATAGGGTGTGTTCGCCGTAAACGGCAGATTGATCCCCGAAACTTTGGCGTGTGCGCGCAGCCGCTCGAGAATTTCCCGCGCTACTTCCGCCCCGCTGGATTCGAGCACCGAGTCCAGTGACTCGAGCCACTCTTGCACCTCCACGTCATCGAGTCCGTGCTGAACCGGCTGTGCCTCCGCCATCTCGCTCTCGGCCGCCGTTTCGGCTTCGTTCTGAACCGCGTTCTCCGCGTCTTCGAAACGCGACCCAAACTGTGAATGCACCGTTGCCATGTTCACTCCCTCTCAAGATCCCCATTCGTGCGCCGCACTGAGACGCACCGGCCCTTTCCGCATCCCGGGCGTCAAGTCATGACCCGGCCGCCGCGCCACAATTTCCCGCCAGCGCCTCTCGCGCGCGCCAATGCGACCCGGCCGCTACTCCCAGCACAATAGAATACACCCCGCCGCTTCCGCACGCACCTCGGCCTCGAAGATGGGCGTCAAAAACTTGGCTGCGTTTCCAGTGAATGCGGTTGGATCGTTCGCAACGTCGTCAATCTCGGGCGACCCGAATGCCCCTTACTGCCGGAAGCTCGGTCCGTCAATCACCTTCCCGGGCCGTGCATGTGTGCATTTATCGGATTGGCAACGACCTGACCATTCCCCTGCACGTTGTCGATCCCTCTGGAATCGCATCCGGCTGTTCCTGCGTCGAATGCGTTCCCGCAACGCGGACGCACACGTTCCTCCGAAATCACTCGCGCTAATCTAAAACAAGCGGCGGAGTCCGCCTCGACGAACTCCGCCGGAAAAATAGTGGTCAACCGCTGCTTCGTCCGGAGCGGCCTAGAACTCCAGCCGAACCCCGACCTGCCCCTCGCGTCCTGGCAACCATTGCAAAGTTGAGCCAAACGCCGGTGTGGTCCCTTCGAGTCCCTGCACTGCGGCGGTGTTCCCCCGATTGAAGAGATTGAAATACTCGAAGAGCACCTGCGCTTTCACGCGCTCGCCGATGTTGAACCGCTTTGCCAGGCGCATATCCATATTCACGAAGGGCGGCGCCGTGTTGATGTTGCGCGCATACTGCGCGCCCTGGCCGGCAAAGCTCAGCCCTTCGCCGTTGAACAGCCCGTCGCCATCGAAGTCCGGCCCGCCATTTGGTCCGCGCGTGTAGTGAAAGCCGCTCTGCGCCCGGAAGATGCTGGACCACTCGATACCCCAGGGCAGTTGAACGATGCCGTTGGCCTGAAATGTGTGCGCCAGCGCCAGATCCGAAGGACCGCTGTCTATCGTCGCCCCGTTGTAGAACGTTCCGGCTTTCGGCACGGGATTCCCAATGCTGTTGATGAACGCGCCGTTTGCATTGCTCTGCCCCGTATTTGCGTCCGTGACCGTTGGCACGATGCCGACGTAGCTGTCCGACAACCCGGCAATCGCCAGAAAATTCACACCTTCGCCGCTCTGAATTTCCGAGGTCAGCGTCGAGTTCAGCACGTCGTCCGTCGCATGCGTGAACGTGTAATTCGCCTGTAGCGTGAAACGGTGCGACATGCGTTTTTGGAACCCCGCCGTAAACCCATCGTACGTTCCCGCTCCCCACGGCCCGAAGCTCTCGATTCGCTTCCCGCCCGTTCCAGGCACCAACTCGTTCGAGTGCCCCGGCATCCGGGCTTCAAACGCCAGATTCGTTGCGCGAACCGTCAGAATGTCCACGATGTCCTTATGGTAGTAGTCAAACGTGAAGACCATGTCATTTCCGAAGCCCTGCTGCACCCCCGCATGGAAGTTGCGCGTGTATGGCACCCGGAAACCAGGGTCCACCGAAATCGGCACCAACCCTGCCGTACCGTTGATACCCACAATCGTCGTCAGGTGCCCGAAAGGATCCCACGTCCAGTAGTCCGCCGGCACCGTCGGAAAGTCCGTCGTGTCCGTCCCCGCGAAGTTCGCAATCGCTGCGTCCGCCGCCTGCAAGAACTCATCCGGCGTGAAACCCGTCAATTGCTGCACGTTGGTGATATCCACCACCGAATTTGCCGGTATGGGAGCATGACCCGGCGCGACCACACTGTTCAGATGGTCTATCCCGTAGTACGTGGTGCCCAAAGTGGCGGGCGGCGGAAATGGATTCGGACACGGCTGCCCCGCGATTTGAGCGTCGGTCAGCGAATTGGCGACGCACACCGTCGGCCGGCCCAGCGTTTGGAAATATGCCGTCAGAATCGTTGGATTGCCGTAGAAGAGCCTCGGAAATGACAGCAGCCGCTCCCGCTGAATATTTGCTCCGCCAAAGCCCGGAATATCGCGCGCCACCCCCGCCCGGAACTGGTCATAGAAAATTCCAAAGCTCGCGTTCACCACCGTTCTCGGCGCTACATTCCAAGCCACGCCAAGTCGCGGCGAAAAATCCGTCTTGTTCGGGAACCGCGTGTCATAGTCCCAGCGCAAACCGGCGTTGACCGTGAATCTCCGCGCGATCTTCCAATCGTCTTGCACGAACAACCCGTTGTAGTTGTTGCGCAGACGGACCAGATTGTCCTGGGGCGTCGGGCCGCCCTGCAGCGTAATCAGATTCAGGCCCGAATCAATCGGACCGAACTGCGTGAAATCCGCTTCCGTCGCGAAAAGCTGCGTGAAGAAATTGTTCGGCTCCGCGCCGTCCACCTTCGTATTCTGAAAGTCCCATCCGAATTTCACGCTGTGCGCCCCAAACTGCCGCGCCGCGTTCGTTCCCGCCGAAATGTATTTCTGATAGAACGTAAATGAATTATATCCGGGGCCGAACGACACCTGCCCAAGGTTCCCGAACAGTTGCCCGCTGTCGTAGGTGTCGAACCGGTTGAAAAGGTTGTTCGGAATCCCCGCCTGCGGATGCGACGGGCTGGTTCGCGACGGATTGCCCCGGTACTGCACGTACGAGTTGACGATCCATGCGCTCGCGGAATTTCCGATCGTCCACAAATCATTCAGCCCCAGCATCATCGTGCGGCTATCGAGATTTTGCCGCGTGTCCGGCAGATTCAGCGCCGCCAGTAGCGGCAAGTAGTCCGTCACATGCGTATTGGTGTAATTGATCTGCTCCGAAAGCCGGTGTTGCGAGAGGTTTTCATCGAGCCTCGCGCGCGTTCGTGTATCGTGCGTCAGCGAATGCTTGTTGAACGGTGTCTCAAAATCAATCAGGCTCTGCGGCAGCGTGGGATCGAACACAAAGTTCAAGTCCCTGCTCTCCAAAATTCGCTCCGCCGACCCGAAGAAAAACACCTTGTCCTTTACCACCGGCCCGCCCGCATAGAGCGTCGGATCCCATCGGTTCAGAAATGGCGCGCCCTTGCTCGAGTTCGGTACGTCATTCGAATCAAATGCCGAGCTGCGATAGAACGCCGACACTCCTCCGTGCCAATCGTTCGTTCCGCCTCGCGTCACCACATTCACCACGCCGCCCGATGCATGCCCGAACTCCGCTTTGTATCCGCCGGTCACCACCTGAAACTCCATGATCGAGTCTTGATTAAACTGCGCCGATGGCCCGCCATTGAAGTTGTCGCGGTTAGGCATTCCGTCAATCAGATACAGCGTGTTCCCGCCACGCTCGCCCAGAATCGGCGTCGCATTGTCCCCGGAGGGGTCCGCTTGCCGGTTCAAGGAGACGCCCGGAACCAACTGCAAGAGGTCGAGGTAGTTGCGCCCGTTGATCGGCATGTCTTCAATCTGCCTGGGCGTTATCGTGCTGCCCGTCGATGACACCGTCGTATCCACAAGCGGTATCGCCGAATTCACCTCCACCGTCTGGCTCACCGACCCCACCTGCAGCGTGATATCGAACGTGAGTGTCCGGTTCAGCGTCAGCTCAATGGCCTTGAACGCCTCGCTCTGGAACCCATCTTTCTCCGCTCGTATCTCGTAGTTTCCCGGCGGCAGAGCCGTGATTTGGTATTCGCCGCCTGCATCGCTCGTCGCGCTGCGGTCGATCGCAAGCGCCGCGCTGATCGCCCGCACCTTTGCGCCCGCAACCGCCAGCCCCTGCTTGTCGCGCACCGTCCCCGCGATTGTCGAGGTTGTTTGCGAAACGCTCCGGGGCGCGCTCCATAACCCGCAACCGAGCACCAACAGAAAACATGCGACGGATCGCATGGCTCCGCTGTTCATTTTGAACCGGCTATTCCTGAGACACATCAAGGCGCACTTCATACGCTCCTCCGGGCACTCCCTCGCCGGCCTGGCCCGCGCCTGCCACCCCGTCCTCGGTCCGGCGTTTGCTGCAACAGGTGTTGCAGTTTTATCGTTCCAATGGCGCAGGAGTCTAGCGGCGCTCGCGGAAGTTGTCAATCATATTCCCCGTGGTGCATGGAAAGGCCATTCCACGCGGCGAAACACTCGTTGCAAATACGGACCGCCGCGTCCGTTAGGTGCCAGCCAGACGGACGTGAACCTGCTTCCCTGCTCCAAGCCCGCATTGTCGCCAAAGACAGGACGCTCCGTTTAACGTCTGTGCGCCGCCGGCGGAACTCCCGCTCGCCAGTCCGTCCTCCCCTCGCGCCGTCCTTGCGCCTGCCGCCAGTCGCAAATATACTTTCGCGCGTTCCACCGCACGGAAGCTTCGCTTTCCATTACAGGGGGTTTCCATGAAACCGCTCGCCAAAGCCGTAATTCTTTCGCTCATCCTTGTGTCGGCGCTTGCCGCGCAGGAGCAGCCGCGCGAAAAGTCCGCGCCCGAGCCCGCCGTCGCGCGCAGCAAGAACGGCAAAAAGCTCTTCGGCACTGCTGCCGCTCTTCGCATCTCGCGCGTCAGCTCTCCGCGCATTTCCCCGGACGGCTCCCGCGTCGCTTATCTCGCCTCCGAAAATCAGGAGAAAGACGGCATCGAAAAATCCGTCACCCATCTTTGGGTTGTGCCGTCCGCCGGTCCCGCTTCTGCTGCCCGTCAGTTCACTCGCGGTGAAAAAGGCGTCTCGAATCTCGAATGGTCTCCCGATGGCAAGCTCCTCGCTTTCATCAGAACCGCCGGCGATGATAAGGACGCCAAGCCCCAGGTTTGGTTCATGCACCCCGATGGCGGCGAGCCCTGGCAAGTCACCAAGCACAAGGCCGGTGTCCGCGCCTTCACCTTTTCTCCTGACGGTAAGACACTCCTCCTCACCGCCACCGCCCCGCCATCGGAGGACGAAGAGACCCGCACCAAGCACAAGGACGACGCCGTCGTCGTCGATCACGATTACAAAATGGCTCAGCTTTGGACCTGGAACATTTCCTCCGGCGACGAAAAGCAAATCACCCACGGCGACTACACCGTCAGCGACGCCCACTATTCTCCCGACGGCTCACGCATCACCTTCACCACCAATCCCACGCCTCGTCTCGATGACGGTTCTCTCACCACCCTCTGGATCATGGACGCCGCCGGCAGCTCCCAGCGCAAGCTCGTCGAAACCGCCGACTTTACCTCCAGCGCCCGCTGGTCTCGCGATGGAAAGTGGATCGCCTACCTCTCCACGCGCGGCCTCATTCAAAAGGTCAACCTGTCCGTCATCAGCGCCGCCGGCGGAGCACCCACACTCCTCAGCTCCGCCTTCGATCTCAATGCTGGCGAGCCCTTCTGGTCCCCAGATGGCAAAACCATCTTCTTCACTGCGGACGATCGCGAAGCTCTCCGCGTTTTCGCCGCGGACGTTTCCTCGGCATCTGTCAAGCCGCTGACCGGCACATCCGGCGTCGTCTCTCTCTCCAGCATCAGCGAAAACGGAGAAACCGCCGCCGGCACCATCGGCGATCCCTCCCATCCCGCCGACGTTTTCCGCTGCGACCTCACGTTCTCTTCCCCGCAGCGCATCACCGATCAGAACGCCTGGCTCTCCGAATACGCCCTCGGCGCCACCGAAGTCGTCCGCTGGAAGAGCAGCAAGGATGGCACCGAAATTGACGGCATCGTCACCAAGCCCGTCGATTGGGACACCTCCCGCAAGCCGCCTTTTCTCCTCAATCCCCATGGCGGCCCCACCGGCGCTTCCCTTCTTTCCTTCAATCCCACGGAACAGATCATGGCCGCCAACGGCTATCTCGTCCTCGAACCCAATTTCCGCGGCTCCTCCGGCCGCGGCGAAAAATTCGCCACCGCCAATGAAAACGATTGGGGCGGCGGCGACTATCAGGACGACATGAGCGGCGTGCAAGCGATGGTGGATAAAGGCTGGGCTGATCCCGATCGCCTTGGCGCTTTCGGCTGGTCCTACGGCGGCTTCATGACTATGTGGATCGATACGCAGACCGGCCGCTTCAAAGCCATTTCGCCCGGCGCCGGACTGCCCGACCTCTACTCCTTCTACTCCCAGACCGATATTCACCGCTATCTCGCCCTCTTCGAAGGCGGCAAGGCGCCTTGGGACAATTTTCAGGAATATTGGGACCACTCTCCCATGAAGTACATCAACAACGTGAAGACGCCCACCATGATCCTCCACGGCCAGGCCGATACCCGCGTCCCCATCGCCCAAGCCGAAGAGTTCTACCGCGCCCTCTACGACCGCCATGTCCCCGTCGAGTACGTCACCTACCCCCGCGAAAATCATGGCTTCGACGAGCCGCGCCACATCCAGGACCGCTGGCAGCGCTACCTCGTCTTCTTCGGTCACTACCTCAACAATCCGCCCGTCACCGAACCCAAAGCTACCCTCGACCGCCTCGCCAAAGACCTCCCCTAGCCTGAGGTCCTGCCTGCCGTGTTTAACTGAATCGAGCGCGGCCTGCCCGCTTAGGATGCCGGTCCGAAGCCGATACCCTGCCTGAATCTCGTGGCGCAAGAGCTGGCGAAATACCGCAACGCGTTTTGGATTGGGTCCGGCGCGCTCTGCACCGCTGTCTCTCTCGCCGCGCTCATCGGCTTGTGCCTGGTCAATTTCCTCTAACGCCGCCTCGCATCCACCTCAAAATGCGCCGACTGTAACCAAGCGCCGCTGCGTTGCATCCTAACTGCAGATAGTTGACACCCCTCGCTCACAAGGAGCAATCATGAATCGCCGTATGTTTCGTCCGAGTTTTCCGGACGTGAAGGAGCCGAGTTCTCCGCGGCCACCCCAGCAACAACACGCTCCAGCCCCTAGCAAGAAGCCCGCGCCGCCCGAAGTCACTCACGCCGAGAATTTCTACTGGGTCAAGCAGATGCAGTCGCGCACGCCCATGACCATCGTCCTCGAGGACGGCGAGACCCTGCACGGCATCGTCGAGTGGTACGACCGCGATTGCATCAAGCTAACGCGCCAGGGCAACCCCAATCTGCTCATCTTCAAGCGCGTCATCAAGTACGTCTACAAAGACGAAGAAGCTTCGAACGGCGAATAGCCCAAGCGTCAGCCGGGCGCAGCCGGCCCAAAACCGAATGCGCTGTCGGCCCGCGGCGAGCCCTGCAGCGGCGGCTGAACGGCCGCCGCTTCCCCCCGGTCATGCACCTCAACTCGCATTCGCGGTTGGCATGCCGGAATACGTACCCTCCTCAACCCAGCCAAGCCACCAGCCACTCGTCGCTGCGTTCATGCCTTCCCCGCCGCCATTTTCTCCTTCAGCATCGCCACTCGCTTCCCTATCAACGCGATTCGGTTCCGCCCGTACTTCGTGCTGTGAATCACTTCCTCCACGTTCCGGAACACCTCCGGATCATCGAGCTGCTTCCGCAAGTCCTTCAGAAACGGCTGCACCTTCGCAAACAGAAAAAACATTTCCCCGCTCATCGCCGGCTGCAAAAACAAGTCCACGTTGATCAGCCCGCTCTTCACAAACCCCGCCGCCATTCCCCAGTAGCTGCTTACCTGTCGCAGCCAGTTGTTCTCCGCCGTTCCCATCCCCTGCGCTACCTTCATGAAATCTTCGGCGCTGTTCGGCCAGAATTTCGTCAGCCACCAGTCTCGCGCCTTCCTCATTTCCGGTTCTCGCCGCAAGTCGTACAGCTTCATCAACAAATCCGCATCCGCCGCTGTCGCCCTCTTCGCCATTGATCTGTTCCTCTCCTCGATACACAGAAATCAATTTAACGCCTGTTACCGCCCGCGCATTCTATCCCACGCCGCCGGTCTTTGCTGTGCCTTTAGCTGCGAGTACCGGAAACATTCCACCATATGGTCATTCACCATCCCGGTCGCCTGCATGAACGCATAGCAAATCGTCGATCCCACAAACCGGAACCCGCGCTTCCGCAAATCTTTGCTCATCGCGTCCGATTCCTTCGTCGTCGCCGGCGCTTTCCGCCGCCCATTCCACGCGTTCTGCTTCGGCCTTCCGCCCACAAATCCCCAAATGTACCGGTCAAAACTCCCGAACTCTTCTTGCACCTTAAGAAACGCGCGCGCGTTCGCAATCGCCGACCTCACTTTCAGGTCGTTCCGCACAATCCCCGGATCCCTGAGCAACTCTCGCGCCTTCCGCCCGTCAAACCGCGCTACCTTCGCCGGCTCGAAGCCCGCAAATACCTCCCGGTATCGCGCCCGCTTCTTCAAAATCGTGTCCCAGCTTAGGCCCGCCTGCGCTCCCTCCAGAATCAAAAACTCGAATAGCACTCGGTCATCATGCACCGGCACGCCCCACTCTTCGTCGTGATAAGGAATGTTCCACTCATTCGTCGCCCACAGGCACCGCCGCTTCTCGGCGCCGGCGCATTCCGTTCCAGTGATTGTCATTCCTTCGCTCTCCTGCTCCCGCAAAACGCGGAATGCCCGCTTCTCGTCCCGTCCGGCCTCCGCTCGAACGCCCGGCGCGGCGTCACGGTCTCTCCTCCGGTAGTTTCAGAAGGAAATACGGAGTGCCGGCCACCCGCTGCCAGCCGTCAGCCGCGGCGGCGGCCGCCGTGTTCCGCGTCACCACCGCTTGCGCTCCGCTGCTCGCAAAGCATCCCCAAACTTCTCTCTTTTTCCCTCCATCCGCGGCGCTGTATCGCGCAACCTCCGCGTCGGGGATTTCAGCCACAATCCGCGCCCCCGCCAGATGCGCCCAATACGCATCCAAACCCGTCCCGATGGATGCGACTTTCGCACCGTTCACCAATCCGGCCCGGTTCAACCCTTGCGCCGCCATCCAGTTCTCGTCCGGACGCTCGTGCAGGGCCGCGCTTGCGTCGCGTGCCAATCCAAACATCAGCGCCAGGGCCGGCATGGCCGCCAGCGCCAGCCAGACGCATAGCGCGTCACGCCGCCTCGCGTCATCGGAAATCCGCAACTTCGCAATCAACCAGACCAGCAGCACCACCAAGAACGGAGCGGCGTATCTCGCTTCCACCAGCACCAGCGCATACATCACGAGCGCCGCGATTGCAGGCACGATTCCCCACCACGTCCCCGCCGAGAAGCCGCCCCTGCGCAGGCTCCGCTTTGCAAGGACCAGCAGGGCCAGTGCGGCCCACAGCGCTCCAGTCCGCGAAATCAACTTGAAATATTGGCCCGCGGAACGCAGCAGCGATTTCCCTTGCCGGCTCGGCAAAAAACGCGCACGCACGCCCTCGTACCAATACGACGGGTCGTACCACGGCGGATAACTCCCGCCGACGGGCGCCGCGAACTCATACACCCGGGGGGCGTCGCAAATCTGCCGCGTGGGATGCGCGGGCGTGCCGGTTCCAGCCTCGCCGCGCCAGTGCACGAGCTTCGTCGCGCCGTCAACGTATTCCGCGTACGCGATTCGCCCCACGTCGCCAAAAGTCACTCTCCCTTTTTCCGCCGAGAGCGCCGCCACGTAAGGAACCGCAATCGCCGCAAACACCGCTCCAGCCAGCGCCGCCCCTGCCAGCGCCGCCCTCGCGCCCAAGCCGCCGCTCTTCGCCGCCCCAAAGGCCGCGAGTAGAAATACAAACGCCAGCGGAAACATCGCCGTCTTCGCCAGGTAGCCCAAGCCGAGCACGACGCCCAGCGCCGCAAATTGCCAGGGGCTGGCGCGTCCCAAGCGCATGCGCAGCAGCCCTGCCGTCGCCAAAAATACAGCCGCCGCCACCAGCCCGTCCGGACTCACCGTGGTCGTTCCTGGCCAGAACCGCGCCGCCCATACAAACAGCAAGCAGCCGGCCAGCCGCATAGTTCCCGCCGGGAGCGGAGCATCGCCCTTCCTACCGTCCCCGCAGGCGTGCTGTGCGCGGATGACTTCGCCCAGAAAATACTCGAACGCCGCGGCGCTCAGAAAGAGCGGCGCGGCATTGAAAAAATGGACGGCCGTGAATTCCGCGCGCGCAACCGGATGAAAAATCCGGAAGAAAACGCCTAGCAGAAATGGATAAAGCGGACTCCAGTAGCCGTTCACCAGCGCATGGACGCCTTGATGCACGCTGGCCCAGGCCAGCTCGATGTAGGAAATGCCGTCCGGGTTCATCGCGTGGCGGTATGCCCACGCCGGCAGCAGGCCCACGCAAACCACTAGGCCCCAGAACACGGCGCGCCACTCAGCGGCAACCTCTCGAACCGCCGCGGCGCTTTCGGCGCGCACCTCATCTCGCGGCGTGGAAATCACAAATGCCCCGGCCTGGACTCCGTCCGCCCCTGCGCAAGCCCCGCGGCTGCGGCGCATTCGGCGTGCCGTGAACGTCTCGCGCTTCGCGCTCTCATAGCCTTCCGAAAGGTATCACCCTGCGCACAAAAAAAGCAGGGCGTTCCGGCTCACTCCGCAACGCCCTGCTTCCTTCCAGATTCTAACCGCTGTGTTTCCGCGCCCGCAACGCCGCTTACGCGTTCGTCAGGTGCCGGTCCACGGCCTTGGTGATTTGGTCTTTCGGTACCGCACCCACAATCTGTTCCACCACCTGCCCGTTCTTGAAGACAAGCAGCGTTGGAATGCCGCGGATGTTGTACCGGCCCGCCGAATTGAACGCCTCATCCACGTTTAGCTTCACCACTTTCAGCTTCCCGGAATAGTCGTGCGCCACTTCCGCCACTGTCGGCGCAAGCATGTGGCACGGGCGGCACCATTCCGCCCAAAAGTCCACCATCACCGGCTGCGAATTGCTCGCCGCCAGGACTTCCGCCTCGAAATTTCCGTCGTTCACCGCTGGAATGTTTTCAGCCATATTGTTTTTCCCCGCGGACCTGCCTGCGGCAGCCCCGCTTTTGCCTCTCCTCGTCCTAGATTAATTAGATGTTGCAACAGGCTTTTGGTTTCGTAGCGCCTTTCCGGCCGGCCGTTGCACAGGCGCTAATCCTCGCGCCGCCCGCGCCGCCTCGTACACCTTCACGTACGCCGCTGCCGGCCCCTTCCACGAAAAATCCTTCGCCATTCCGTTCAACTGAATGCGCTGCCAGATGCCCTCGTCCACAAAATGTTGCAGCGCCTGGCGCACCGCATACAGCATGGCGCCGCTCGAGTACTCGCCGAACTTGAACCCGGTTCCGGTGCCGTGTTCCAGATCGAACTGCTCCACGCTGTCTTCCAGTCCGCCCGTCGCTCGAACCACCGGCACCGTACCATACTTCATGCTGTAGATCTGATTCAAGCCGCACGGCTCGTAACGCGACGGCATCAGAAACACATCCGCGCCCGCTTCCACCTTGTGCGCCAGCGTGTTGTCGTACGCGATCTTCACTCCCGCACGTCCCGGGTACGCTGCCGCCAGCGCGCGGAACAATTCTTCGTATTTCCTCTCGCCGGTGCCCAGCACCGCCAGCGTCAGCTCCAGCCGCATCAGGTCGTGCGCGCGCTCAGCGATCAAATCAAAGCCTTTCTGATCCGCGAAGCGCGAGACTATGCCAACCAGCGGCCGTTCCGCGTGCTCGAGCGCAATTCCAAAGGTCTCCAGCAAATCCTGCTTGCAGACCCGCTTGCCGCTCAAGTCCTTCGCCGAGTACTTCATGGCGATCAGCTTGTCCTTCTCAGGATTCCACGCCGAATAGTCCACCCCGTTCAGAATGCCCACGAGCCGGTCGCCACGCGCGCGCACCACCCCATCCAGTCCGTAGCCGTATTCCGGCGTGCAAATTTCCTTCGCGTACGTCGGACTCACCGTCGTCAGGTAATCCGCGAAGACCAGGCCGCCCTTCAGAAAATTGACGCGGCCGAAAAACTCCAGCCCGCCCGGATGGAACACCGCCCGCGGAATCCCCGCGCGCTCCAGCGCCTCCGGCTCAAAGAGCCCCTGGTATCCCATGTTGTGGATCGTGAAGACCACCGGCAAATCCTTCGCCACGGGATCGTCGCTATAGGAAGTGCGCAACAGCACCGGCACCAGAGCCGTCTGCCAGTCATGGCAATGCAGTACGTCCGCCGGCCAGACGTGCTTTGCGATTTCGATCACCACACGGCAAAACTCGCTGTAGCGCTCCGGATTATCTCGGAAGTCTCCGCCCGCATTGCCGTAGATACCGTCGCGGTCGAAGTATTCCGGATCGTCCACGAAGAAATACCGCACGCCGTGCAGCAGCGCGCCGTCGGTTACCGCCGGAAAGCGCAATTGCGTTCCGAGTGGCACTGTTACGCTGGGCATTACGGCAGTTGTGCCCTTCGTCCCCCGATAGCGCGGCAGAACCACCGCGACTTCGTGCCCCAGCCCCGCCAGCGCCTTGGGCAGCGCTTCCAGCACGTCCGCCAAGCCGCCAGTTTTCGAGTACGGAAGCCCTTCCGAGGCTGCAAACAGTATCCGCATGGTCATTGCTACGCTAGCCAAGCC
>DASRCZ010000161.1:0-3126 GCA_035652855.1 Candidatus Acidiferrum sp. | reverse complement strand
AATCACGGCTGCCGGCGGAGCGGCCGGGGCGCGAGTCTGCGACGTGGCGAATGCGGCAAGCGTGCGCCGTGTTTTTGCGGAGCTCATCGCAGCAGGCGGAATACAGATCCTGGTGAACAATGCGGGCGTTTCACACGTCGGCAATCTTGAAAGCACAACCGAGGCGGATTTCGACCGGCTCTTCGCCGTGAACGTGAAGAGCGTTTTTCTTTGCTCCCAGGCGGCGCTGCCCTATATGAAAGAACACGGCGGCGTGATTTTGAATATGGCGTCCATTGCGGCCACCGCCGGACTCGCGGACCGCCTCGCCTACTCGGTGACAAAAGGCGCCGTGCGCACTCTGACGTTTTCCATCGCCAAGGACTACCTCGCGCATGGCATACGGTGCAACTGCATTTCGCCCGCGCGAGTCCACACGCCTTTCGTGGACGGCTTCCTCAGGAAAAACTATGCGGGCCGCGAGGAGGAAATGTTTGCGAAGCTCGCGGCTTCGCAGCCCATCGGGCGAATGGCTGCTCCCGAGGAAGTGGCTCTGCTGGCGTGGTTCTTGTGTTCAGAGGAAGCGGCCTTTATCACCGGCATGGACTATCCGCTCGATGGCGGATTTGTGCACCTGCGTGGATGAGCCCGGTTCACCGCTTGTGCTCCAATGAAAATCGATGCGCATCAGCACTTCTGGAAATACGATCCGCAGCGGGACGCCTGGATAACGCCGGAGATGGCGGCCATTCGCCGGGATTTTCTTCCGCAAGACCTGGATCCGGAGTTGCGCGCGAATGGCATCGACGCCACCATTGCCGTGCAGGCCGCGCAATCCGAGGACGAAACGCGGTTTCTGCTGGAGCTGGCGGACTCGCGGCAAACCATCGCGGGCGTGGTAGGCTGGGTGGACTTGCGCGCGGAAAACTTGCGCGACCGGCTCGAGCATTTTTCGCGGTTCGCTAAGCTCCGTGGATTCCGTCACGCCGTTCAAGCGGAGCCGGACGGGCGCTTTCTGCTGCGCGAGGAGTTTTTGCGCGGCGTGCGGATGCTTCGAGAATTTGGCTTCACCTACGACATCTTGATTTATCCGCGGCAACTCGAAGCGGCGCTGGAATTTGCGCGCCGCTTGCCGGGACAAAAGCTCGTGATTGACCACCTGGCGAAGCCGGAGATTCGCGGCGGCGCGATTCGCGAGTGGGCGGCCCAAATGCGAGCGATGGCGGCGATCCCGCATGTTTGGTGCAAGGTTTCAGGCATGGTGACCGAAGCGGACTGGAAGAAGTGGCGGGCGGAGGATTTCCGGCCGTATCTGGACATCGCGTTCGAATGCTTTGGGGCCGAGCGGCTGATGTTCGGGTCGGATTGGCCGGTGTGTCTCGTGGCGGCAAGCTATGGGCAGGTAAAGCACTTAGTCGAGAACTACGCGGCGCAGTGCAACGACGAACAGCGCGATGCACTGTTCGGCGGAAATGCGGCGCGATTTTACGGGATCGAGACGGCGGATGGATCTGCGGCTTAACGGAAAAGCCGTGCTCGTGAGCGGCGGCGCAAAAGGCATTGGCGCCGCCATCGCGCGCGGACTCGCGCAAGAGGGCGCGATGCCGGTGGTCGTGGATCGCGACGAGGAAGCGAGCAAGCGTCTTGCGGCGGAGCTGACAGCAAACGGCAAGAGCATTGTGACGATCGCCGCGGAACTGGCGCGCAGCGAGGATTGCCGGCGCGCCATCGAAGAAACGCGGAAGCGATGCGGCCGGCTGGATGCGCTGGTAAACAACGCCGGCGTGAACGATAGCGTGGGACTCGAGAGCGGCTCGCCGGAAAAGTTCGTCGCATCGCTCGAGCGGAATCTGCTGCACTATTACAACCTGACCCACTTTGCGCTCAGTGAATTGAAGAGAGCCCGGGGCAGCATCGTGAATATCGCGTCGAAAACGGCGGTGACGGGGCAAGGCGGGACTTCCGGCTACGTGGCGGCGAAAGGGGGAATTCTGGCGCTAACACGCGAGTGGGCGGCGGAACTTGCAAAATATGGGATTCGCGTGAACGCAGTGGTGCCGGCGGAAGTGATGACGCCGCTTTACGAGCAGTGGCTCGCCACATTTCCGAATGCACGGGAAAAACGAAAACAAATTGAAGCGCGGATTCCCCTGGAAAAAAGGATGACCACGCCGGAGGAAATCGCGGCGGCGGTGCTGTTTCTGCTTTCCGAAAAGGCCTCGCACATGACGGGGCAGCATGTGTTCGTGGACGGCGGCTACACGCATCTGGACCGGGCACTGACGTAAACGATCCGAAGCGCGAATGAGACTTGAGGCTGAGCCGAGAAAAACCCGAGACGGCGTGTGGTAGAGTTTCGCGGTCCAGCCAGAATATCGAGGTGTTGGCATGCGGGGAAAGCTTTATGGGATGAGATGGGGAATCGCCGCGCTCGCGGTTTTCGTCGTATTCGCAAGCGGCGGGAAACCGGCGGCGGCGCAGAGCGCGGCGCGAAGCCGCTGGCAGGCGCAGTCGGTCGAAGGCAATTACGTGGCGAAGAATTTCAAGTTTCGCGACGGGGAAACGCTCTCTGAACTGAAGCTGCACTACACGACTCTCGGCAAGCCGCAAAAGGACGCCGGCGGCCGTGTGACCAACGCGGTGCTCATCCTGCATGGCACGGGCGGAACCGGCCATCAATTTTTTGCGCCGTACTTCGCCGACGAACTCTACGGGCCGGGGCAGCCGCTGGACATCACGCGCTACTACATCATCCTGCCGGATGGCATCGGACACGGAAAATCCTCGAAGCCAAGCGACGGAATGCGCGCGCATTTTCCGCAGTACGACTACGACGACATGGTGGCCGCGCACCATCTGCTGCTGACGGAAGGCCTCGGCGTGAATCATCTTCGGCTGATTTTCGGTACTTCCATGGGTTGCATGCATTCATTTGTGTGGGGCGAAACGTACCCGGACTTCATGGACGCGCTGATGCCCATGGCCTGCCTGCCGGTGCAAATTGCCGGGCGCAACCGCCTGTGGCGAAAAATGACAATGGACGCGATTCGCAACGACCCAGAGTGGAAAGGCGGCGAATACACGAGCGAGCCGCGGATGGCCATTCGCGTGGCGCTGGATTTCCTGATTATCGCGGGAAGCGCGCCG
>DASRCZ010000160.1:0-3719 GCA_035652855.1 Candidatus Acidiferrum sp. | reverse complement strand
CACTCCATTCACCGCCTGCGTCGTTCCGCGCAACTGGACTTCGGCGCAGATCGCCTCTCGCGATTGCTCGAATCACACTCACGCACATCTGCCCCGCGACATCATCGCGGACGCCGTCGCTCTCAACATCATCGAGTGGATTGCGTTTCCACGAATGAGCAAAGGCGAGCGCGGACTGGCTCGATGGAAGCGCGAAATTCCAGTGCGCGGCCTGTCGTGCAGAGTGGGCGGGTCATTCGCGGTCGCACTGAAGGAGAAACAACCGTGGGCGCAAGTAATGCTCGCGCAAATCCGAATGGCTCGCGAATCTGCGAGCTGCCCGGCTGCGACAGGCGAGCGGCTGTAGGCAAGGTGGTGTGCGGAGCGCATCTCGAGGATTTCGCTAACGGCATGTATCCGGTGTGGAATGGCGGGGAGTTATTGCCGAGGCTTGAGAGAGCTAGCACGAGCTACTCCGCGTGGCTGCATGTGGTGGCGCATGGCGCGTGGTTTCATGTGATGGCGCATGGCAACAAGCGGCAAGTCGCGGCATAGCCGCTGAAGCAATGGGCAAATGCAGTGAGTGACGCTCCCAAACGACGTGGCAGAATCGAAAACCTCAAGCCGTGGAAGAAAGGCCAAAGCGGCAATCCTGGCGGATATTCGCGTGGCCGGCGCATGCAGGCGCGCCTCAACGAAATCCTTGATCGCATCAGCGGCCAGGCGACAATCGAAGAAGCCGTCAACGAACGGCTCGTCGTCGAAGCTCTCAACGGAAATATCGCCGCCTATATCGCCATCCGCGACACCGTCGACGGAAGACCGCGCCAAGCAGTTGAACTCAGCGGCCCCGACGGAGGCCCCATCCATAACCTCAACGACATTGACGGGCGAATCCTCGAGCTGCTCGAACGAGGAGCGGATCGCGCATCTGCTGCCAGAAGAGAAAGCGGAGCTGGCGCTACTGCTCGAGCGCAGGAATCAGCTGACGCAGCAGATCCGACTGCGTGATCTTGCATCGTTTGCGAGAGAAGCGTGGAAAGTGCTCGAACCCGGAACGCCGCTGAAATGGAACTGGCACCTGGACCTCATCTGCGAGTACTTGCAGCTAGTCTTCGACCGCGTGATACGACGGCTAATCATCAACGTTCCGCCACAGACGATGAAATCGCGGCTCGTGAACGTGTTCTATCCCACTTGGTCATGGTCTCAGGTGCCCACACGGCGCTTTCTGTCGAGCTCGTATTCTGGCGATCTCTCCGCCGGTTTCAACGTGGAGCGCTCGAAGCTCGTGCAGTCGGAATGGTTCAGGGAGCGGTTTCCTTCGGTAATCGAATTGAGTCAGGACCGCCAGGACCAGATTGAGAACACTGTTGGCGGCCGCATGACAGCAACGTCCACGGGCGGAACAGCGACGGGCAAGGGCGCTCATGACGTCATCATCGATGACCCGCTCAACCCAAAGCTCGCGGCATCCGAAGCAGAACTGAGAGCTTCAAATGAGTTCTTCGACCAGACCTTGCGCACGCGCCTGTCGGACCAGACAACGGGAACGTTCGTGATCGTGATGCAGCGACTTGCCGATATGGATCTCACCGGACATGTCATGGCTAAGAACCCAGGCGAGTGGACGCGGATTGCGCTGCCCATGGAAGCAGAGGAGCACGAAGAGTGGAAATTCCCAATCACCGGGCGGATCGTCACCCGAGAGCCGGGCGAGCTACTCTGGCCGGAACGGTTTCCGGCTTCCGTCGTGGCGAGCCTGAAAGTCGATATGGGCTCATGGGCGTACGCCGGACAGTATCAGCAATCTCCCACACCGCGCGAAGGCGGCATCATTAAGCGCACATGGCTTAAGTTCTGGCGCGAATTGCCGGCGGCATTCGATCAAATCCTGCAATCGTGGGATATGGCGTTCAAGGACACGCAGGCATCAAGTTTTGTAGTCGGCCAAGTGTGGGGAAAGAAAGGAGCCAACAAGTTCCTGCTCGATGAGGTCCGCGCGCGAATGGATTTTCCCGCTACCGTACGAGCGGTGAGGACACTGACAGCGAAATGGCCTGTCGCGTACACCAAGCTCGTCGAGGACAAAGCCAACGGTCCTGCCGTAATTGACAGCCTAAAGCATGAAATCTCGGGGCTGATTCCCGTGAAGGCTGACGTGAGCAAGGAAGCGCGCTTATCGGCAGCGTCCCCGGATTTCGAGGCTGGCAACGTGTGGATTCCCGATCCGTCGCTTTGCGACGAACAGGGAAGACCGCGATTTGCGTGGGTGCACGACTGGATGCAGGAGGTCTGTTCGGCGCCGCGCGCGGCGTTTTGGGATCGCGCTGATGCGTGTTCCCAGGCGATCAATCGCATGCGGCAATTCTCGAATGGGCTGACCGCTTACTATCAGGGTCTCGCGTCGTCGGAACCAGCGGAGCATGTGTTGCAGTGACCTGCGAACTCTGCGATGAGGAAATGCCTTCGGAACGCGAAGATACGGTCTGCCTCGGCTGCCGAAGAAAGCGAATTGTGGACAAACGGTGCCGGAGAGAAAAGCTCGAGCCGTCCGCAGGACCTGCCATTTTTCGCGGTATGAGCCTTCCTCGGTCATGGTTTCAGGGGATGAGCGGATGATTATGCGCATCGTGTTGTGTGTGATGGCGCTTTTGGCGATTGCAACGCCAGGGCACGCGCAACAACTCACGACCGTAACGGACAAGCTCACCACGCCGTTTGGCGGCGGGGTGGTTGGACGGATTACGATCAGCGCGAACCAGACGTTCACGACCGCCGATGGATTCACCATTCCCGCTGGCAGCAAGACCTATGTGACGCTCGGAGCCGCTGGATCGTTCAGCGTTCAACTCGCTCCGACAATCGGCGCGGCTCCAGCTGGCAGCACGTATTCGGTTGATTATTCGCTTGGAACGGCTTTCGTGCATGAAATCTGGATTGTGCCGATCTCCTTGGCGCCGATAAATCTTGCTGCGGTTCGGGTGATTTGGCCGAAGGCTCCGAACGTCAGCATTCCGTCGTCGCAATTTCTGCCGCCGCCTGGATGCGTCTCTACGCAAGTGTTGCGCTGGACGACCGCTGGATGGATTTGCGCTCCCGATAACACGGGAGCCGTGACGTTTGATGTGGAGACGCCAGCACCTTCTGATTCCGGCCTGTTTCAGTGGAAGCCGAAAAATGGTGTCACGCTGACGCGTATTTCCTGCTCGACCGACAGCGGCACGGCGGCTATCAACCTTGAGGTGCGCACTGAGGCAGCGCCCAATACTCCGGGAACTCCGGTACTGACATCGCCGGTTACGTGCACGCCTTCGACCGGCGTTGCGACGACGTTCTCGGCGTCTGCCGTTCCAGGGACCGCGCCTGTAGTGCTCAACATTTCCAGCGTTACGGGAGCCCCGCTCGTGGTTCGCGTACACGTTGAATACCAACTGAACTGAAAATCACATCACACAAGGAGAGCCTTCATGAAGTCATTTTACAAGGGCGTGCTCGGCAATCTGTTTGCGCACGCAGCATTCTTTCTTGCAGTGCTCGCCATCGGCGCGACGATCACTCCGGTAGTTGCCGGGCAGATCGGCGAGCGTACGATTGAGGAGAATCACGTCAACATCAGCGCGCGCCACTGCGGAAAGTACGGGGTGCAGTATCTCTCTGGCAGGGAACTCGAAGTCGCGCAAACACTCTGCGCCAGCGATCCGACTACGCTCTACTACACTCACACGGACCACAACCTG
>DASRCZ010000159.1:0-10637 GCA_035652855.1 Candidatus Acidiferrum sp. | reverse complement strand
AGCAGGCGAAAAACGGCGTCGATCGCGGCCATCCCGGAGGAGAACACGTAGGCGCTCTGGCCGCCCTCCAGCTTGGCCATCGTCCGCTCGAGCGCTTTCCGGTTCGGATGATTGGTGCGCGCGTAGTCGAAGCCCTTATTTTTCCCCAGCTCCTCGTTCACGTACGTCGAGGTTTGATAAATCGGCGCGACAATCGCTCCGGTCGCGGGGTCCGGCTCTTGACCCACGTGGATGGCATTGGTGGCAAAACCCATCTGGCTCTCCTTCTTGCGACGCACGCTTCAAAGCGGAGGCGAACGCCCCGCCTTAACTTGGGGAATCGGCGCCGGGGGCGTCTTGCATTCGTTCGGCGCCGCACCGGGAGTGGCTCGCCGCGGCGATTCGTCCTGGGATCGCCGGGTTGTAGGAAAGTTACAAGAGGCTCTCCAGTGAGTCAAATCGTGCCGCAAGCGGTTCCCTTCGCGCACGGTAGCAGCGTGTCGCCCGGGCCGCGCATCCAAACCTCAGCCAGGTACCACTTGACCCCAGCCTCCCTTCCGTGGAGGATGAACGGAGTTCACCATGCGTTCCTTCCGTTTTTTCGTTCTCGGCGCTCTGCTCGGCTTCTGCGCATTGGCGGTGACGCGCGCTCAGGATGCCTCGGCGAAACAAGACCCACCGCCCGCGGCGCAGAACACTTCCTCCGCCAAGGACGATCGGCCCGCCTCGACTTCACTTAAAGACGCGCCCGTGACCCGCGTGACGATTGAAATCACCGGTGGCGCAAACAACGTGCCGGTCCAGAACGCCAGCGTTTACGTGAAATACGTGGAAGAACGCACGCTCCGCAAGGACAAACATCTCGAGCTCAACGTCAAAAGCAATCGGGAAGGGCTCGCGCATGTTCCAGGGGCTCCGCTCGGACATGCGCTCATTCAAATCGTCGCGGACGGCTGGAAACCCTTCGGCCGCAAGTACGAAATCACCGAAGCCAACCAGGTGATCAAGATTCACCTCGATCGCCCGCCGAAGTGGTACTGAAGATCGTGCATGCTTACTGAACCGGCCGCACCGCAGCCTCTCGAGTGCGGAATCCGCCTTCCTTTGCATTTCGTTTTGCCTTTGCGACGCGCCGTTGCCCTGAAATAGTGCAAAGCGCTCGACTCGCTTGAAGAATGAGCAGTTAGCTCTTCGCATTGAGGCAATTTCCACAAACTTATCAACACTTGTGTTGAAATCTTCATCCGCCTGAAATCTGTTTCTCAATTTTCGGCATCGCGTTTGCTGACTCGCGCCTTCTTCCTCCTTTTGACCGCTCCGAACTCCTGATGCTACAGTGGGTTTCACCGGAAATTTTTTCATGAACGAAACCTTCGACGGACCTTTTTCTCTCGTTCAAATGCTTTTGGGCAGCCTTTCGGCGCGTCCGATGCGCAGCCTGCTGAGCATTCTCGCGATTTCCATTCAGGTGGTCCTCGTACTCCTCATCGTTGGTCTCACTTCGGGAGTCGTTTCCGAATGGGGAAAGCGCGTGGAAGGCGTCGGCGCAGATCTCCTGGTCCGCCCGCCCAACTCTTCTATTTTCTTTGCCTTCACTTCCGCGGTGATGCAGGAAAACCTGGGCGAGCAGATCGCGAGTCTGCCCGGCGTGGATGAAGTGGCTCCCACTCTGATCCTCACCGACCCCAAAAACCTGATGATCATCTACGGCATCGACTATAAACGGTTCAATGCTCTTAGCCGGGGCTTTCTTTTCCGCGATGGCCGCCCGTTTGCCGCCCCCGACGAGGCCATAGCGGACGACATCATTGCGCAGGCACGCCACCTCAAGGCAGGCGATCGCGTTACGCTGATGAATCGCGACTTCACCATCGCTGGCATCGTCGCTCACGGCAAAGGCGCGCGCTTCTTCATCCCGCTGCAGACGGCGCAGGATATCGCCGGAGCAGAGCACCGGGTTTCCATGTTTTACGTTCGCAGCAAAGGAGATACGGAAGGCACGCGCGCGCAAATTCTGAAGCTCATGCCGCAGAGCACGGTCTTCTCCCTGCCGGAATACGTTTCCCTCATGAGCAGCGCGAATCTTCCGCAGCTCCGCCCATTCACTCGCAGCATGGTGGGCCTGGGCATCATCATCAGCTTCCTGGTTGTTTTGTTGAACATGCACACCATGGTGATGGAGCGCACGCGAGAGATCGGGATTCTCAAGGCACTCGGCTTTTCCCGCTTCGACGTGGTGCGGATGCTGCTGGGCGAGACGCTTTTCATCGCTCTGCTGGGTATCTGCCTGGGCATCCTTATCACTTTTTTCGTGCAAGCCGTTCTCAAGCAAACCAGCCCGGGCCTGACCGTCCTGATTTCCTCGCGGTGGATTTTTTCCGCGGCCGGGCTGGCTCTGGTGGGCGCCGCCGCCGGGGCTATCTATCCAGCCGCCCGGGCCGCCAGTTCCGACCCGGTTGTCGCCCTTGCTTACGAATAAGCCCAGTTCCCGATTGCCGCCTGCGCCCAAAACTGCTACCTTACGGTCGCTCTTCGGGCCCTGAGGTGCAAATTCGGCCGAACCCTGTGCGGCTGCCTGCGAGGGAGTTCATCCAACATGAATCGCAAGTTTTTCCTGCTGCTCATCGCTGCTGTCAGTCTGTGCTGCGCCGGCGCGGCCAGCGCGCAAATGGGCATGAATTTTTTCAAGAAACCCAATATTGCCGATATCTTCCGCCCGGAAGTCGGCAAAGGCGGCGTTTGGGAAATTTCCCATGCCAAACGCGATAAGCCCGACACTCTCGATTGGTACGTCGTCGGCAAGGAATCCGTCGCGGGAAAGGACGGCTACTGGGTTGAGATGTCCCATGCGGATGAACGCTCCGGCCAGCCTGCCTACTACAAAATGCTCGTTACCAAGGATGATTTCCAGTTTCACCGTGTGATCATGCAGATGCCCGGCATGCCCGCCATGGAGATGCCCTGGAACCCTTCCGACAAGACCCGCACGAGAATGGACGAGGAACTGGAGAAGTGGAGCCGCGTGGGTACAGAGAGCATCACCGTTCCTGCCGGGACATTTTCGTGCCAGCACTGGAAGAAAAATGAAGGCACCGGGGATGTTTGGGCCAGCGAAAAGGTCTCGCCGGTCGGGGTGGTGAAGATGGTCAGCGCCGATGAGACGATGACGCTCGTTAAGATCACTTCCGATGCGACGGAGCACATTACGGGTCCGGTTCAACCATTTGATCCGCAAGCCTTCGTGCGCATGCGGAAGGCGCAGCCCCAGCATTAGGCTTTAGCGGCAAATTTTCAGGACGGCCGGCGAATTCGCTAGGGGACGCCAACTGCGGTTCGCTCTCGAGCGGAGCGCATTGCGTGCTCGGCTCTTTTCTCCCCGTGATACGATGGCTTCCGTCCGGACAGAGGCTGGCTTTTTCCCGGAAGCGGAGAGTTTGCATGTCCTTGCCGATGGATAAACACTACGAAGCCAAGATCCTCGAACGGCGCGATCTTTCCGAGGACCTCTGGCTGGTTCGGGTGGACCCCGGCGGCCCATTCAAATTCAATGCCGGGCAATACGCCACGCTGGGCGTCGATGTTGACGGCAAGCGGATCGAGCGCGCTTACTCCATCGTCTCTTCTCCCTACGAACCCCATCTCGAATTTTTCATCGAACTCGTGCCGCAGGGCGAACTTACGCCGCACCTTTACAAACTCCATGCAGGCGACACGATGCTCTGCCGCAAAATCTCGAAGGGCCGCTTCTGCCTCGACGTAAAGAGCGGCCGCACGAACCATTTGCTGCTTGCCACGGTCACAGGCATCGCTCCTTTCGTCTCCTACGTTCGCACTCTCTATCGCGACTGGAAATGCGGCGGTGCTCTGCCCGGTCCGCACAAGCTCTACTGCATTCAAGGCGGCAGCCGCTCCTGGGAGTTTGGCTACCGGGAAGAACTCGAGAAGATTGCCGCTGAGGTTCCGTGGTTTACGTTCGTGGCCACCATCAGCCGCCCGTGGGAAGACCCCAATTGGCATGGCGAAACCGGCCGCGTGGACGATCTGATCCGAAAGTACACGGACCTCTGGGGCCTGAAACCGGGGGAAACCACCGGCTATCTCTGCGGACATCCCAGCATGTGCGAAAATGGCCGCGGCATTCTCGCGCGCGCCGGATGGAAGAAGGATTCCATGTTCGAGGAACTCTATTTTATTCCGTCGAAGGACTCCTGATCGCCTCCGGTTTCTGCCGCGCGCCCTGTTTGCTCCTCATCTCTTGGGCCTCTTTCAACCATCTTCTTACTTCGCCTCGCTGGGCGCAGCGGTGAGCGAAACGACCGCCTTTTTCTGCTTCCAGCGCGTGCGGAGAGTCGAGAGAGCCAGCATGGCCAGGAAAACCGCCGCCAGGCCGGCTGTTGCAGTCCAAACGCCGCACTGCCCTTTCGGCAGGACCGAAAGCCGCCCGTAGACGAACTCAATGTGAACCCAATAGACAAGCAGCGACGTTTGTCCGAGTTGTATCAGCGGACTGAATCCGCGCTGCGCCCATCCCCAGCGGCACCACGCATAGACGAGCGTCAGAATTGCGAGCACAATCCCGCAGCGCATGAGGAAAAAATTCGGACTGGTATGCCAGTAGTCGTAGATGCGGTAGAGCTGCACGTCCGAGCGGTCGAAGAGCTGCGACACAAAAACCGCCGCCACACCCGCCGTGCCAAGCCCCGCATAGGCCGCCGTCGAGCGCAGCTTCGCCAGGTCCGTGAACAGGAAAAAGCCGGCGGCCAGTCCGGCAAACGCGAACGCGCACCACGGAAACAGCGGAAAGAGCCACGGTTGCGGCTCGTTGAAAATGTGCACGCCGTTTAGATACGATTCGAGCGGCCAGGGCAGAAACGTCGGGCGGTGCGTGGTCCAAAGCGGCGGGGCCAGCATCGCGACGACAGCCGCCGCGGCCAAGCCTGCCCAGATTCCGCGCACGCGCGACTCCGCTGTGCTCCTTCCCGCCGTCAGCCAGCACAGCGCAGCCAGCAGCACCATCGAAATTCCCAATATGTTCAGCACATCCACGCGCAGCAAATCCGTCCACGGCGCGTACGGAATCCCCAGCACGTATTCTTGAACGCGGAACAAAATGGCCAAGCCGAAAATTTCCGCTCCGCGCAGCATGCATTGCCTCGCAATCGCTCCGCGCTCCGCGCCTCTGCCGCGCAACCGCTCGGTCACCAGCGCGACGGAAACTCCCGCCAGAAAAATGAAGAGGGGCGCCGGCAGCGTTCCGGCCAGCTGCGACCAGCCGTACAGCGCCGATTTCTTTGCCTCCGGGCTGAGCCACGAGTTGTAGCAATGCGTCTGGAACATCAACACGCACGCCAGTCCGCGCATCCAGTCAATGTGCGCGATTCGGCTCCCATGCTGTTTTTCGCCGCCCATGCTGCTACGTTACAATCTTCTGGCTTCGAGGTCGAACGCCAGGTTGGCTGCCGCCAGACAAATCGGTGCTCTTCCCGCTCTCGGCCTCTGGGCCCTCCTCACCCTTGCGGGCGCCCTCTTCGCGAATTGGTACGGATATGGGGGCCGCAGCTTCGCGGCGCTTCTGACCGCCGGCGCGTTTTTTCTTCTTGTAATGCTGTTGTTCGCCGCGCGCGGCATCCAGGAATTCTTCGCTGGCGCCCTTGGCGCGGGCAGCGGTTTTCTCCTGGGTGTTTTCGCGTACTTTGCGTACATCGTTTACGCCGTTGGCACTGGGTACTTCAGCTACGCTCGCGCGGGAGCGATTGCCGGTTTCGTTTTTGTGCCGCTGGCGCTGGCGGCTTCCGCCGAGCGGGAGTCCCCGGGCGCTTGGCAGGATTACCTTACGCTCGCGCTCATCTGGGTGTGCGTGAAGTTCGGCCCCACGCATTGGGTCTGGCCTTATCCGGGTGGTCATCTCGCTTACGTTTATACGGTCATTCTCGCCGTGACCGTCGCCATCGCAGCGTTTCTGCTGATTCGGCGCGTGGACAAGACCGGCTACCTGATTGCCTGGGGACCACGCTGGACCTTCTTCGTCCTTGCCAGCTTCCTCGTGTTCGCCGCCATCGCGATTCCCCTTGGCCGCGCGCTGCACTTCATCGCCTTCGATCCGCTTTGGTACAAATGGCCGGCTTGGCCCGCGACGTTCCTCGCGATTCTTCTCTTCACCGCGTGGCCGGAGGAATTTCTTTTTCGCGGCCTGCTGCAGAATTTTCTGCAACGCTCGGCCAAGAGCGATTTCGCTGGGTGGTGCAGCGCTTCGATACTCTTCGGCTTCTCGCATATTACCAATCTCGGATTCCCCAACTGGCGCTACGTCCTGCTGGCCTCGATTGCAGGACTTTTTTACGGGTGGACGTGGCGGAAAACCGGCTCCATCTTCGCTTCCGCTTTGGTCCACGCCGGCGTGGACGCGACCTGGCATTTCTTCTTCCGCACTCTCTAGCACAGACACCATCGGCAGCCAGCGTAACGAGGAAGGCGCCGCCGTTTGGGAAGGACCGCGGATCCGGCAGATCGAGTTGCGCGTGCTTTCGGATACAGCTCTCCCGTCGAACAGCCGCACACGCAGAACGGTGTGCCTGCTTCCCGGTATGGTTCGCGGTGTTTGCCGCACCCTGCGGTATACTCATCGCCGTAAAATACCGGAGGAACCGATGGCCATTGCTCTGACTCCTGACCAAGCTGAATTCTGGCTCCAGCAAATTCTCTTGCCTCTTGCGCAAAACGAAGGCCGCACCACGCGGTCGGTTCTTGGGGCCTTGCCCCCGGATGGAGGCAGCTACCGTCCCGATCCTCACGCCAAGACCGGAATCGATCTCGCCTGGCACATCGCCACCGCCGAGCGCCGCTTCCTGGATACCGTCATTGACGCCAAGTTCGAGGCCACCAGTTTTCCGCGGCCGGATTCGATACAGACAGGCGCGGACATCGCTTCCTGGTACGCTGCAGCCCTGGACGAACGATTCCAGAAAATCGCGCAACTGAAGGGCGACCACCTGATCAAGGTCGTGGATTTCCGCGGCATTTTCCAGATGCCGGCTGTGGCCTTCCTGCAATTGAGCGTCATGCACAGCATTCACCATCGCGGCCAGCTTTCCACGTATCTGCGGCCAGCAGGAGGCAAGGTTCCCGCGATCTACGGCGAAAGCTACGATTCGGCGGAAGCTCGCAAAGCAGCGCAGGCGCAAGCGGCGAATTAGTGGCCAGCGACCTGCGGCCGGCAAATGCGGCGATCCGGCGGCTGGCCAAGCGGATCGGCGCCGATATTCGCTCCCTGCTGTCTACAAAACATAGAAAGCATTTGAACTCAGGTGAGTGTGCGGCTAAGGTGCTGGCGTGAAATGGCGCGGCGCGGTGGCGGGATGTATTGGCGCGGCTCTGATTGCCGGTCTGGGATATGCAGGATGGGCCGTGCACCGCGGATTCAGCGCCTCCGATGAACCTACCTGGGCAGAGAAAGCGCTGGCGCGGACGGTAAGACATCTTTCGATTCCACGCCGAGCGCGGCGCCAACCAAATCCCCTGAGAGCGACTCCGGAGAATCTCGAGGAAGGCCGTGAAGACTTTCTGGCGCGCTGCGCGAACTGCCACGGCACCGACGGCCGCGGGCGGACCTCCGTTGGCCGGAATCTTTATCCCAAACCGCCGGACCTCACTGGACCAGAAACGCAGGAACTAAGCGACGGCGAAATCCACTACATCATCGAGCATGGGATCCGGTTGACCGGAATGCCGGCGTGGGGTAGCCCGCCTCTCAGCACCGCTGGCGGCTCCGCGGAGTTTTCTCTGGACGCGGCCGAGGGCTGGAAACTGACGCTTTATATCCGCAGCTTGCGCGAGCCGCGGGAGACGGAAAAGGCACGGACTGCGTCGGCGCTCGCTTCAGCACACTACGCGGGATCGGCGGCCTGCGCGAAGTGCCATGCGGAAATCTATCAGCGCTGGAAAAAAACGCCGATGGCCAACGTCGTTCGGGATCCGCGCGAGCATCCCGATGCCATCATCCCGGACCTCGCAACAAACACGGTGGCGAAATTCAAGCGCGAGGACGTGGCGTTCGTATACGGAAGTATCTGGAAGCAGCGCTATTTCAAGAAGATCGGGGACGATTACTTTCCGCTCGGCGCGCAGTGGGACGTGGTGGACAAAGTCTGGAAGCCGTATCACGTCGGGAAAGGGACGGATTGGTGGGAGCCCTTCTATCCCGAGGAGAACGCGAAGCGCCCAACGGGGCCGACCTGCGACGGCTGCCATTCCGTGGACTACAACATCAGCACGAAGCAAGTGGCCGAGTGGAACGTCGGCTGCGAACGCTGCCACGGGCCGGGAAGCGAGCACGCGGCCCATCCCGCGGCATGGAACATCGCGAACCCCTCGCGCATGGACTACGTGAGTGCGAACGACACCTGCATTCAGTGCCATTCGCAGGGGCGGCCGCTGAAAAATCCCATCGGAGAAAACGGAGGCCGGTACTACGATTGGCCGGTCGGCTACCGAGTGGGGCTTCGGCTTGCGGACTTCTGGCAACTCGAGGAGCACAAACTGGGCGAAACGACCTTCACGCATTTCGCGGACGGCACCGCGCACAAGAACCGTATGCAGGGAAATGACTTCGTACAGAGCGTGATGTACCGGCGGGGCGTGACGTGCTTCGATTGCCACGACGTGCACGGAACGGCGAATTACGCGCAACTTCGCACGACAAGCGACAAGCTTTGCCTGGAATGCCACGGCCCCATGTCGCCGAACGGACCGCGGACGCCAACACTCGCGGAACACACGCATCACAAGGACGGATCACCGGGCAGTTCCTGCGTGGCCTGCCACATGCCTAAGATCGAGACAACGCTGGGGAACATTAAGGTGCGGGCGCACACGTTCGCCTTCATTTCCCCGGCTAAAACGCTGCAATACGGGATGCCCAATCCCTGCACCGAATGCCACACGGACAAGTCCGCGGCTTGGGCGATTGAGGCAATGCAGCAATGGCCCGAACGCTCGCCTTGGCGGGTCGGAACCTTGTTTCGCGGGATGACCCAAACTGTTCCGGGCATCTAAGCCGTACTTCCGATTCTTGGCGCGATGGCGGCAAACAGATTGATCGGCTGGAAGTTCGTTCAAGAAAACCCAGTTTTCGCCTGCGCCAGGGAACTTGCGGCCGGCACCTGCCGTATCCTGTGGCGTGGCGCAGCTTAGTTTAGCGCGCATCATTTGCCCATTGCGAAACGGAGGAGCGACCGATGGGGATCTTTCGCGAGGACACGGTATTCGCTTTGCGCATGATGCGCAAAAATCCTGGCTTCACCATGGCGGCCGTGATCTGCCTAATGCTGGGCATCGGCGCCACGACGGGGATTTTCACAGTGGTGAACGCCGTGCTGCTCCAGCCCCTTCCCTATTCGCATCCCGAGCGTCTCGTTCGCATCTACACCGAGTTTCCAACGTTTCCAAACGGAGGTTTGCACCGCTTCTGGAGTTCCGGGCCTGAATTTCTTGACCTGCGCCGGGACGCGCATTCGTGGGCCACGCTCGATGCGTGGATTGAGGGCGGCGCCAACCTGGCCGGCAAGACGCAGCCGGTCCGCGTGACCGCCGCGGCCGTGAGCGGCACGCTGCTCGAGACGCTCGGCGTGGATTCCATCAAAGGCCGTTTGATTGGCGCTGCCGACGATGTGAAGGGAGCGCCGGCGGTCGCGGACATATCCTACGGCCTCTGGCAAACGGTTTTTGCGGGTGACCCCAACATCATCGGCCGGGAGACATTCCTCGACGGAATCAAATGCACGATCATCGGCGTGATGCCAAAGGGTTTTCAGTTTCCTCCAGGCGAACCTGATCCGGCGAACGTCTGGACGGCGCTGCAACTGGATCCGGCAAATCCCGGCAACCGCGGATCGCATAGTTACTACTTGCTCGGCAGGCTAAAGGACGGCATTACGCCGGCGCAGGCGCAGGCGGAATTCGCGGCACTGGTGCAAACGTATAGCGAGCGCCGGGCTCCGAAAACGCATGGGTTCGATGTGAAGAATCACACCATCGCGAGTTTTCCGCTCCAGGCGGAAGTGGTCTCGAGTGTGCGCCCCGCGCTTCTCATGCTGCTCGGCGCGGTCGCCTTTGTTCTCTTGATCGCTAGCGTAAATGTGGCGAATCTGCTGCTGGCGCGAGCCGAAGCGCGGCGCCGCGAAATCGCCATTCGCGGGGCGCTGGGGGCGGGGCTCGCGAGATTGGCGCGGCAATTCGCCACGGAGGGAATCCTGCTCGCCGTGACGGGCGCGGCGCTCGGGTTGATTCTGGCGCTCGGCGGAATGCGGCTTGTGCAGCTCACGAACGCCGGCGGCATTCCGCGCGCAGGCGAAATCGCCCTGGATTGGCGCGTGCTCCTTTTCACGCTGGTCATCAGCATTGTCACCGGAATTCTTTTCGGCCTCGCTCCCATCGCGCCGCTGCTGGCCGGCGGCCTTGGCAACACGCTCAAGGAGACCTCGGCCAGTACGACGGCAGCGAGTGGCGCGCAAGTCTTCCGCAGGGCGCTCGTGGTGGGCGAACTGGCTATGGCGCTGGTGTTGCTCGTGGGTTGCGGCCTGATGCTGCGGGCTTTCTGGAAATTGCAAGAGGTGCACACCGGCTTGCAGCCGGACGGCGTGATCACCATGCGAGTTTCGCTG
>DASRCZ010000158.1:0-2629 GCA_035652855.1 Candidatus Acidiferrum sp. | reverse complement strand
ACTTCCAGAATCGAATAGCCTTTCGCGGTGCCGACGTTGAAGGCCTCGCCGGAGACGCGCTCGATGCCTTCGAGGGCGCGAATGTGGGAATCCGCGATATCCAAAACGTGAATGTAGTCGCGAACACAGGTGCCGTCGGGTGTGGGATAGTCCGTGCCGAAAATATCGATATGCGGAATCCTTCCGGTTGCCGCGTCGAGGACACGCGGGATGAGATGGGTTTCTTGGCGATGGTGTTCGCCGCGTTCGGCGGAGGCGCCGGCCGCATTGAAGTAACGAAGCGTGGCGTAGTGCAGGCCCGTGTAGGCGCGATAATCCGCGAGAATCTCCTCGAAACGCAGCTTGGATTTTCCGTAAGGGTTGATCGGCTCCTTCGGGTGGTCCTCCGGGATCGGGACCGTGTGCGGCTCCCCATACGTCGCGGCCGTAGAGGAAAAGATGAGCTTCTTCACGTTGTGACGAATCATGGCGTCCAGGAGGTTCACGCCGGAAGAAACGTTTGCCGCATAAAAAGTGCTGGGTTCGCGGACTGACTTGGCGACGAGCGCTTCACCGGCGAAGTGCATTACCGCGTCGATGTAGTGTGCGGCAAACACCGCTTCGATTTCCGAGCGGACACCAAGATCGGCTTTGCAGAAGATAGTGCCCGCGGGCAGCGCCGAGCAATGGCCTTCCTGAAGGTTGTCTAAGGCGATGACTTGGTAGCCGCGCGAAATCAGAACCTCGGAGCAGATGCTGCCGATGTACCCGGCGGCGCCGGTGACGAGAATGTTCAAGTTCGGATTCTCCTGTCGCGTTCGAGCGTTTGGAGCTAACGAGAATACACGAACCGCTAATGGTTTGCTCGCGTCTTGCAGGCGATGCGCCGGCTGCTGGATTAGACGGGGGACATTCGGCGCTGGAAGGTGAGGAGAATTAAGTCAGCGCGGCGGCGAACTCCAAACTTATTGAGGAGGTTCGATACGTGAAACTTAACGGTGCGCTCGGCGATATTGAGCTTGCTCGCGATCTCTTTATTTGAAAGGTTTTCGAGGAGCGAATCGAGCACTTCCTGCTCACGGCGGCTCAGATTCGTCACAGCATCCGTCTTAAGCCGGCGGCCCTGACTCGTCAAAATGGAATCGACAAATCCGGACAGCAATTGACGGGGCACCCAAAATCCGCCATTCGCCACCAGCGGCAAAGCGCGGATCAATTGCTCGCGCGCTTCGGCGTAGGTCAGCAAACCCTTCACCCCAGAGCGCAAGAGCGAATAGCTGTTGGACTCCGTGTGCTGATCTCCGACGACGATCAGCCGCGCATCGGCATACCGCTCCATGATGTTGGCCAGCAAGGCGCCCGTTGCCGGCTTGGCGGCGTGCGCGTCGATCACATAGACCTGTGCGCGAGGGGGTTCCAGGTTGCGAAGATCGGGAGCCAGCGTGGATTCGAGCTGTTTGGCTATGACTTTGAATTGCGGCTTGGCGAGCAAGCGCTCAAATTCGCCGAGAACCAGCGGATGTGGCGAAAGAATGCAGACCGTGAGCTTCGCCGCGGCGCGCTTCGGAGCAGGTTTCGTCGGTGCAGTTAGCGTAGTCACTAGGGTCAGGGTAGAAAAAACTGTCCCCAGGGGCAAGAACCAGGTCTAGTACCTGTTCTTGATTTGCTACTGGCAGCTTGGGCGCTTTTTTTCGAGCCCAGGCCGAGGCCCGGCAGCCCATTTGGGAGGCCTAACGCCTCAATGGGCAGCCCGGAAGAGGTCATCCGCCGAGGAAAGGACCACCCAGCGCAGACGTTCCGGCAAATTTGGATGCACAGCAAGGAAATCGCGGACCAGTTTGGCGTCAGCCGGTGAGTTGTGTCCATGCAGAACGGCATCCATCCATCGCTTCGGGAAGAAAATGTCGCCAGTGCGCTCGATTTCAGGGAGGAGTTCGAGGCTCGGGAGGACATAGCGGTCGGAATCAGGCTGGCGCAGAGGATGATTCAGGTAGGAGAGAGCCTCCGCGACCCATGGTTCGTGACGCCGGTTGGCAACATCGCGGAAACGCTCAAAGGATTGCCAGCGGACCGCGGGGTCGGAAGAGAGCGCGGGTATAACGAAGGCCAGCCGGGCTTTGCGATCCGGGTTCTGGGTGCGCTCGAGCTGGGCTTTGAGAATCTGTTCCGAACCGGGCATGTTGCGCACCGCGAGTTGTTCAGCGATTTCGATTTCGTCAGCTTCCGAGAAGGGCAGACCGGAGACGGAGTCTTCCCGGTGCCAGATGCGTTGCAACCAAGCGAGACCTTCGGGCGTAAGGACGACATCGCGAAAAGCGGCAAACCAGGCGCCTTTTAGGCTTGTGGATTTTGCGGCAGCAAGGTTTTGGCGCAGAACCGACTCGATTTCCGGGGCCCGCCGCAACCGTTCTTTCTGCGGAAGAAAAAGCCAAAAGGCGCGAGTCAGGTCCCGCAAAAGGAGCTGCGTATTCTGCTCATCGGTCTCTTTCGGAAGGGCGCGAAGCGTGACAGTAAGGAAATCGGCGGGCGCAACGCGAGATTCCAGCAGATTGTCCCATAGATCGATCCAGGCCGCGCCGCGTGTGAGCGCATCGGGCAAGTCTTCGATGTGTTTGGAGAGATAGCCGAGTGTATTGGCATCGAGAAGGAA
>DASRCZ010000157.1:0-8658 GCA_035652855.1 Candidatus Acidiferrum sp. | reverse complement strand
CACTCCATTCACCGCCTGCGTCGTTCCGCGCAACTGGACTTCGGCGCAGATCGCCTCTCGCGATTGCTCGAATCACACTCACGCACATCTGCCCCGCGACATCATCGCGGACGCCGTCGCTCTCAACATCATCGAGTGGATAGCCTTCCCGCGAACAAGCAAGGGCGAACGCGGCCTCGCACGTTGGAAGCGGCAGGTGAGCTTTCGCGGACTGTCATGCAGGCTCGGCGGACTCCATGCAATTGCCCTGAAGGAGAAGCAACCATGGGCGGAAGTCATGCTGGCGCAAATTCGGAAGAGGCGCGAATCTGCGAGCTTCCCGGTTGCGACCGAAGAGCTGCTCCCGGCAGCGTAGTTTGCGGCGCGCATCGCGAAGATTTTGCGCGCAACATGTATCCGGTTTGGAATGGCGGAGAATTGCTGCCGCGATTGGAACGTGGACGCGCGTCGTATTCGGCATGGATAGCGTCAGGCGCGCACGTCTCGAATTGATTGCATGGATGGTGATCCAATTCCGAATCGGCCAGCAAGGCTTTGCAGATTCCCCAACTGTCCCAATCGAATCGCAGCGACCGAGCGCCATTGTGCAGAACATAAAAGGGAACTTGCGGCGCGAGATATCGCGCATAGAGGCACAGCTTCGGCGCGAGGCTATGACGCTCGCCATCGGCGCTGGCGGCTCTTCGTTCTTCGTCGCGACCCCGTGTGCCGCTCCTGCGGCAAAGCTCCGTCCGTCCATGCCGACCACATCGTTCCGCTCAGCCTCGGCGGCTCATGGGCGCTCAGCAATGGTCAAGGTTTGTGCGCCTCGTGCCACAACTCAAAAACTGCATACGAAGTTAATGCCGCGAGGCGCGAAGGTTACGAGGGATATGGGGTCAAAAAACCTGAGGCTTTCGGCCTCGAAACCGGGCGCGCAGCCACAAACGCCCAAAGGTAGTTGAAAAACGATGCCGATCAAGCCGACGCCGCTCGAAACGAAGGGCCGGAAGGGCGTCCAGATTCGCAACGACTCGCCCGCACCTCTGCTGCTGCTCGAAAAAGTTCCGCCCGCGCCAGCGGGATTCAAGAAGCGCCGTGAAAAACTCGACCTCTGGAAAAAGACCTGCGAGGATATGATCGCGATGCGGTTGCTGACGACCAATTCGCTTGTCGCCGTCGAGATTTATGTCCGCTCAGTGTTCTTCATGCGCGAGGTTATGGACGACAAGGCGGCGAAATATCCGCAGAGAGTCGCGGCGCTCAACGCCGTTCGGGTAGCCGCCGCGGAACTCGGTCTGACTCCGTCCTCTCACGCGAAGGTGAAGACTCCGCCGGAAGCCGTGCCGGATAACGAACGCGAGCGCATCGCAGCCGAACTGATTCAGTGAAAAACTTTCTCGAAATCGAAGAGAGCGACCGCTACTACCACGATGCTCAGGCGGCGGATCGCGCGCTTAAATTCTTCCCGGCGTGCCTCAATCATGTGACCGGAGAGTGGGCGGGCCAGCCGTTTGATTTGGAGCCGTGGCAGCGCCGGGTCGTTTGGGACGTGTACGGATGGAAGCGGCGCAGCGATGGCACGCGACGATTCAGGATTGCTCACGTCGAGATTCCGCGAAAGAACGGCAAATCGACTTTTGGCGCGGGCCTCGGGATTCACGGTCTTTGCGCAGACCAAGAGCCACGCGCGGAAGTCTATTCCGTCGCTGGCGACCGCGGACAAGCGGGAATCATTTTCGATATCGCGAAGGACATGATTCGGGGTTCGGCAACGCTAAGCGCGCGCCTGGCAACGCTGAAGTCCTCGATCACATACTCGAAATACAATAGCTTCTACAAGGTGCTCTCGGCCGATGCGCGCACAAAGTTCGGCTTCAACCCGCACGTCACCTTGTTCGATGAACTCTTCGTACAGCCGAATCGGCGACTGCATGAATCGCTGATAACCGCATCCGGCACGCGCCGGCAGCCGATTTTCTGGCAGATTACGACCGCTGGATACGACAAGTCCTCGCTCGCCTACGAGCAGCACGAGCACGCGCGGCAGGTGCTTAACGGCATCGTCGAGGATGACGAGTTCTATCCAGTCATCTTCGCCGCCGAAGAGAGCGACGATTGGACCGACGAAAAAGTATGGTTCGCCGCCAATCCTCAACTTGGCCGCACGCTGAAACTCGAAACCTTCCGCAACGAATGCAAGCGCGCGATGCAGTCGCTTGAGCAGCAGAACAGCTTCCGGCGCTTCCGTCTGAATCAGTGGACGAAGCAGGAAAGCCGATGGATGGACGTTGAGAGGTGGAAGTCTTGCGCCTCGGCCAATGCACGCTTCCGCGAATCGCTGAGAGGCACGCGATGCTTCGGCGGCCTCGACCTGGCAACTCGTCTCGACCTCGTCGCTCTGTGCCTGCATTTCCCGACGGCGAGCGGCGCGAAGCAGCTTTTCCACTTTTGGTGTCCCGAGGCGACCATCGAAGAGCGCAGCCGGCGCGATCGCGTTCCCTACGACGCATGGGCGCGCAACGGTTTCGTCACGATGACACGCGGCAACGTCGCGGACTACGACAAGATTCGCGCCGATATAAACGCGCTCTCGAAAGAGTTTCGCATCGAGCAGCTTGGCATCGACGAATGGAACGCGACGCAGATCGCGGTCCAGCTTGAGGGCGATAGCATCCCGGTCGTGCTGATGCGGCAAGGCTTCAAGACGCTATCCGAGCCGACGAAAGAGTTGGAGAAGCTCGTCGTCGCGCGCCAACTCGAACATGACGGCTCCCCGGTGATGACGTGGATGGTGGACAACGTCACGACCGAAAAAGATGCGGCTGGCAACGTGAAGCCATCGAAGGAAAAATCGCGAGAAAAAATCGACGGCGTTGTGGCGGCGGTGATGGCGACGGGCCTCGCCATTCGCAGGGCTCCGGTCAAAAACTCGGTATACGAGACGCGCGGAATCAGGGTCATTTGAAGCTCACCTGGCGCCAGAAGATCGCGGCCAAGATTGCTGCGCGCGCGATCTCTTATGGCGGCTCTCCACTCTCGAATCCCGAACGCTGGCTCATCGAGATGTTCTATGGCGCGCCGAGCCGCTCCGGCATTTACATCGACGAGAAGTCGGCGATGCGCCTCGCGACGGCCTATTCCTGTATGCGCTTTCTCGCCGAGACGGTTGGCTCGCTTCCGCTTGCGACCTATCGGCAGGACTTGGCGGGCACCATTTCGCCCGCCGCGGGCCACTATCTGGCCCCATTTTTACACGACCAGCCGAATGACTTTATGACGAGTTCGGTGTGGCGGGAGACGGCGCATGGGCACGTCGTCAGTTGGGGAAATTCATACTCCGAAATCGTCTACAACGGCGCGGGAAGGGTCGCTGGAATCTGGCCGCTACTGCCCTGGCAATGCAAACCGGATGTCTACCAGCCGGGAAAGCTGCGCTATGTCGTCACACACGGCTCTGACCGTGTGTATCTAGAGCCTGAGCAGGTGCTGCATATCCCCGGCCTCGGGTCAGACGGCGTCTGTGGCTACTCTCCCATCCAGCTCGCAAGGCGTTCATTGGGCCTTGCCGTGGGCGCGGAAGAGTATGCCGCACGCTTCTATGAGAACGATGCGCGGCCCGGCGTCGTGCTGAAGCATCCCGCCCTGCTGAATGACGAGGCATATAAGCGGCTGAAGGATTCGTGGAACGAAGAGCATCAGGGCGTCGCGAACTCCTGGCGGCCGCGGATCCTCGAGGAGGGCATGGATATTTCGACGGTCGGCGTGCCGCAAGCCGACCAGCAATTCCTTGAAACCCGCAAATTTCAGGTTTCCGAGATTTGTCGCATCTTCCGCGTGCCTCCGCACTTCATTTTCGAGCTTGACCGCGCCACATTCGCGAATATCGAGCAGCAATCGCTCGAATTTGTCATCTACAACCTGCGTCCATGGCTCGTGAAGTGGGAGCAGGAGATGAAGCGCAAACTATTCGGCCTCGGTTCCCAATTTTTCGCGGAGTTCAATGTTGATGGCCTGCTTCGCGGCGACTTCAAGTCGCGTATGGAAGGCTACGGCGCCGCCATTCAGTGGGGCCTGATGACGCGCAACCAGATCAATCGCCTCGAGAATCGGCCTCCGCTGCCGGCGGAACAGCGCGGAGACGAAATCATGGTGCCGGTCAACATGCGCTTTGTCACCGACCCCCAGCCGGCCCCGGGCGCGCCGCCCGATGGAACGCCCTTCGGTGGGGCAAGTTCGCGCGCGAATGGCAGCGAAGAGCATGTCTATGGAGGCAAGCCAAATGCTCACTGATGAACGAATCGCGCAATTGCGCGGGCAACTCGCAAAGCGCGAGCGCGAACGGCGCCGCTATGCCGCCGAGTTCAAGCTGGAACTGGCCTCGGCTGGAGGCCGGAAGAAAATCGAAGGCTATGCCGCCGTGTTCGGCCAAGACTCCCTTCCGATGTGGTTCGGCACGGAAGAGATCGCGCCTGGCACTTTCGCCCAGACAATTCAGCAGGACGACATCCGCGCGCTGTTTAACCACGACGACAATTATGTGCTCGGCAGAAACACCGCTGGGACGCTCACGCTTCGCGAGGATTCGCACGGCCTGCAAATGGAGATTCGGCCAGCGGACACGTCTTATGCGCGCGACCTCGAAGTTTTGCTGGAACGGCGGGACGTGACGCAGGCGTCCTTCGGCTTCGTGACGCTAGACGATGCGTGGTCGATGAAAAACGGGCAGGCACACCGGACGCTGACCCGCGTCCAACTTTTCGACGTGTCTCCGGTCACGTTCCCCGCATTCACGCAGACCGACGTGGGCGTGCGCAGCTTGGAAATGCGGGCCTTAATGGCGCTCGGCAAGTTGCGCGACAAAATTTCTCTGACCCCGGACGACCTGGCGGCGATGGATGCTGCGTTCCCCGACTTTCGGAGCGCTGCGGACGTTCGCTCGCCGGAAGCGGAAGCGAGGCGGCGACGTTTGCGGCTCGCCGAGGCGGAGATGGTTCCCCAGAACTTCTAAGGAGGAGGAGACATGCGGAAATTGATTGAGTTGCGGCAAGCACGCGCCGCGTTGATTGCTGAAGCTCGGGCCATCCAGGATAAAGCCGACAGCGAGAAGCGCGCGTTGACTGCGCAAGAATCGGACCTGTTTGACCAGAAAATGTCGAAGTCGGATGAACTGCAAACCGAAATCGATAACCTCGCGAAGGCCGAGCAGCGGAAGCAGCGGCTTGCCGAGGTCGAAGCCTCGCTCGAACATCGCGACGACCCTGCTGCTGGCGGGAGTCGCGACAACGGCGCAAGCGCGCGGAGCGTCCTGGAGTTCAAATCCCGTGCGCCATGGTCTCAGCGTCGCATGGAAATCGACGGCGACGAATACGGGATGACTTCGCGGCCCGAGTACCGTCGCGCGTGGGCCTATGCCTGGCGCGCGTTCGCGGCGCAGAAGGACGACCCCGCGCTGGCGAAGCGGCTCATGGCAAAGGCCGAAGTCGAGTTGCGTTCGATGCAGATGGACCTGAATACGGCTGGCGGCTTCCTCGTTCCGCCGCTGCAATTCATCGCGGACCTCATCATGGCCGTCGACGATCAGGTTTTCATCCGCCAGCTCGCGACGGTGCAAACGTTGACGAATGCGGTTTCGCTCGGAGCGCCCACGCTCGACAGCCAAGCTGACGATGCGGACTGGACTTCCGAGCTTGCCGTCGGTAACGAATCCGCCGGGCCGACGATTGGCCGTCGCGATTTGACCCCGCACCCGCTCGCGAAGTTCATCAAGGTCTCGAATAAGCTGCTGCGTGCGGCCGCGATTGACCCCGAGGCCCTGATTCGCGACCGCTTGGCCTACAAGTTCGCCATCTCGCAGGAGAAGGCGTTCATGAGCGGCACGGGCGCGGCCCAGCCGCTCGGCCTCTTTACCGCATCCCCATTCGGCATCTCGACGAATCAGGATAAGTCGACGGGCTCGGCGACAGGCTTCCTGGCCGACAATCTCATCGACGCGAAGTATGCGCTCAAGCCGCAATACTGGCCGCGCGCGCGCTGGCTCTTCCATCGCAACGCCATCGCCGCGATCCGCAAGCTGAAGGATTCGCAGGGGCAGTACCTCTGGAATCCGGGCGCGATCTCGGGTACGGCGGGCACCGGCTTGATTGCTGGTTCTCCCGACCGGCTGCTCGACCTGCCCCTCACCATCTCGGAATACTGCCCTGGCACGCTGACGACCGGGCTGTACGTCGGGATGCTCGCTGACTTCTCGAAGTACTGGATTGTCGATGCGCTGAGCATGAGCTTGCAGCGCCTGGTGGAACTCTTTGCCATGACAAACCAGACCGCCTTCGTGCTGCGCATGGAACTCGACGCCATGCCGGTTATCGAAGAAGCCTTCATCCGGCTGAAGACTGCCTAAGTCTCAGCCGCCAAAATCTCAAGCGAAGGGAGAATCTCGTGGAACAGAATCTTGGCAGTTTGTTTGGCGGCGCCCTCGTTGCAGTGCCTCAGACGGCCGTCGGAACAACTTCGGTCAACGGCTCGGCCATCGACATGCAAGGCTATGACGGCGTTACGTTCATCGGCGTCGTCGGAGCCTTCACGGATGGCAGCTTCGACCTGAAAGCACAGGATGACACGTCGGTTGGAATGGGAGCGGCTTCGGACCTTGCCGGGACAAAAACCTCGGCGACGGCCTCGAATAAGCTCGTCATTCTCGACGTGTATCGCCCGCAGAAGCGGTTCATCCGTCCGGTTGTCGCGCGCGGCGGTGCGACGGGGTCCGTCATCGGGTCCGTCGTTGCCATTCGCTATGTCGGCGACAAAAACCCGGTGCCCGCCGCGGCACAGGATGCCTCGATTGCCGCAATCAAATCGCTGGCGTCGCCTGCAAACGGCACGGCGTAAGACGGGCCCGAGTAAATCGACAGACGGGGCGGCTCTTCGGAGCCGCCCTTAGTTTTTTCCAATGCCGAATTTCATCCGCGTAAAAGAGCCTGAGGCCGACCCGGTGACGCTCGACGAGGTGAAACAGTACTTGCGCGTCACGAGCAGTGCGGATGATGACGTTTTGGAGCGCCTGATTGCGGTCGCGACGCGCTCCGTCGAGGGATGGCTGGGCCGCTCACTGATTCAGCAGCAGTGGCAACTCACGCTCGATAGCTTCCCATACCGGATGTTCCGGCAAGGCGTTCCATTCGCCGCCTTCAGAGACATTCGCTTGCCGCGCGCTCCGCTCGTCAGCGTCGATTCCATTTCCTATGTGGATGCTGGCGGCCAGACGCAAAGCATCGATCCCGCGACAGTGCAAGTCGACAAGTTCTCGCTGCCGCCATTCATCCGGCCTGCCTTCGGCAAGACCTGGCCGCCAACACAGGCTGTCGTCAATGCCGTCACGATTCTCTATACCTGCGGTTACGCCGACGCCGACAGCGTGCCCGAGACAATCAAGCTGGCGATTATCAGCCTCATTGCGCATTTCAACGAGAATCGTGAGCCGTTCCTTGTCAACGCAACAGTCCAAAAGCTCCCGCTTCACATCGAGAACATGCTATGGAACGAACGCATTCCACCATTCGACTTTACCGACGGCTGCTTAGCTCAGTTGTCCTGCTGACGCTGCTATTCGCGGCGAGCGCGAAGGCTCAGCAGAAGACTACCGTCTCGGACTCGCTCAGCGTCATTTCAGGCACGATCACCGGCTCGCTGACGATCACCGCAAATCAGACGTTCACGACCGTCGACGGATTCACGATTCTGGCGGGCACGAAGACGACGGTCTCGATTGGTCTGGCCGGGCATTTCAGCGTCGACCTGCCGCCTACCGTTCTCGCCGCGCCCGCGGGCAGCAGCTATTCGGTCGACTATGCGACGAACAAGGCGCGGTATCACGAAGTCTGGACGGTGCCAATCAGCGCCTCGCCTGTCGGCCTCTCCGCCGTTCGCGTGCTGTGGCCGAAAGACCCGACGGTTAGCATTCCCGCGGCGCAGTTTCTTCCGCCGCCTGGCTGCGTTTCGACGGAAGTGCTGCGCTGGACTTCGACTGTCGGCTGGATCTGCGCTCCCGACAACACCGGCTCGATTACGTTTTCTCTTGAGAATCCGCAGCCATCCGACTCCGGGCTGTTTCAGTGGAAGCCAAAGAATGGCCTGACGCTGACGCGCATCTCCTGCTCGACCGACAGCGGCACGGCAGCAATCAATTTGGAAGTGCGCAGCGAGGCGTCTCCAAACGCGGCTGGCACTCAGATTTTATCGACGCCACTTTCATGCAGCCCGAGTACGGCGTCAACCACGAGCTTTTCGGCCTCCAGCGTTCCCGGGTCGTCTCCTGTGGCGCTCATCGTATCGAGCACATCGGGTGCGCCCATTGTCGTTAGGGTCCACGCGGAATACCAACTCAACTAAATAAGGAGCGGAACCATGAAGTCACTCTTTCGTAAGGGTGTGCTCGGGAATTTCTTCGCGCACGCCGCGTTTTTTCTCGCACTGCTCGCCATCGGCTCGACTGTCACTCCGGTAATCGGCGCGGGGCAGATCGGCGAGCGCACCATCGAAGAGAATCACGTCAACATCAGCGCGCGCCACTGCGGAAAGTACGGGGTGCAGTATCTCTCTGGCAGGGAACTCGAAGTCGCGCAAACACTCTGCGCCAGCGATCCGACTACGCTCTACTACACTCACACGGACCACAACCTG
>DASRCZ010000156.1:0-2838 GCA_035652855.1 Candidatus Acidiferrum sp. | reverse complement strand
GCACGGTACAACCTGGCAACGAGCGGGATCGAGAGCTTGCCGCTCGCGGAGCTGCCAGTTCGCATGGAAGAGCTGGAGCTTTCCGCGCACGGGTCGTATGGGTACAGGCCGCTGCTGGAGCGGATTGCGGCGCGATACCGTGTGCCGGCGGAGTGCGTCGTGGAAGCGACGGGCACTTCGATGGCGAATCATCTGGCCATGGCGGCAACACTGGAACCCGGCGACGAAGTGTTGATTGAGGCTCCCGCGTACGGCTTGCTGGCTGAACTTGCGGAATATTTGGGGGCGCGCGTGGAGCGTTTCGCGCGGCGATTCGAGGATGGATTTGCGATCGATCTTGAAGCTCTGCGGCGAAAGCTGAGCAACAGAACGCGGCTGATCGTCCTGACAAATCTGCACAACCCGAGCGGAATGGAGGCGCCAGAGAGCCTGCTGCAAGAACTGGGCGGGATCGCGGAGCGGGTTGGGGCAAAGGTGCTCGTGGATGAAGTGTACCTGGAGATGGACTATAACCGTCCGGGCAGGACGATTTTTTCTCCGGACGGACCGTTTCTGGTGACCAGTAGCCTCACCAAGGCGTTCGGCCTTTCCGGGCTGCGCTGCGGGTGGGTGCTGGCGGAAGCTGCCCTAGCCGAGAAGATGTGGCGGATCAACGATCTCTTTGGAGTAAATCCGGCGACGATTGCGCAGCAGTTGAGCGCAATCGCATTCGACCACCTGGATGCGATTGCGGCGCGAGCGCGGCGGATCTTGACGGAGAACCGCGCCTTGCTCAAGGAGTTCTTGGGGACGCGACGAGAAATCGAGGCCGCGTGGCCTGAGGCGGGAACCATCCTCTTCGCGCGGCTAAGGGACGGCCAAGGCGAAGGATTCTGCAACGTGCTCCGCGAGAAGTACGAGGTTTCCGTTGTGCCGGGACGGTTTTTCGAAATGCCCGAATATTTTCGAGCCGGGGTTGGCGGCGAAACGGAGATGGTGCGCGCTTCGCTTGCTCAGCTTGGGCACGCGCTGGATGAACTTTCGACCGCGAACTGAGAGACCTCTAAGACGGAAGGCTTGAGGCGGGCTGCTCGCGCGCCCGCTGAAACGGTGTGACACGAGGCCGCTACTGGCGGAGTTTCCACACAATCTTGTGGACCATGCCGAGCAGGACTTCGGCGTCGGCTGCGCTGAGACGCAGCCGGCGCACGAGACGGCGGAGTTTCTCCTCTGCAAGCGCTTCAGAGCGCGGATGGATATAGCCGCTCCGATGCAAGGCCTGAAGGAGCGTCTGGGTGAGTCGCTCGACCGTAGCAGAGGCAGCCGCAGGCGGCCGCACCTTTGGCGAGCGCGGCGGCTTGCTGCGGGAAAGCTCGTAGAGGCAGACGGCCACGGCCTGGCCCAGGTTCATCGAGCGATGCTGCTGGCGCGCGGGGATATGCAGCAGCCAATGGCAGTGGCTGAGCGAATCGTTCGTTAGGCCCCATTTTTCGCTGCCAAAGAGCAGCGCGACAGGCTCCGAAGCAAGACGTTTGCGGATGAGCGCGGCAGCCGGGGCAAGCATATAGACAGGATGCTGCGGCTGCCGATTGCCGATAGCGGTGGTGCCGACAACGAGATGGCAATCAGCGACAGCCTCGGCAACGTTCGAGAATTCCTCCGCACGGCCCAGGAGGTCCGCAGCTCCGACAGCGGACTGAGCTTCGCGAAAAGCGACTTCGTAGGGATTCACCACGCGGAGACGCGAGAAGCCGAAGTTGCTCATGGCCCTCGCCGCCGCGCCGATGTTGAGGGGATTGCGGGGGCCCACGAGAACGACGCGGAGATTTTCGAGCGAAAACATGGACGAGCATTTTACGCGAAATGAGAGAAAGGCGGATTTGGCGCGGCAGTCAGGGGAACCTAGGGGGACGTGCAGCCGTACTTCATGTTGCGGTAAGCCTGATGTGTGCAACCACGTGGATGGCTTGAACCGCACAGGAGGCAGCATGAGACGGACGATAAGGACTCTGGTGGTCGCGACCATATTGGGTGGCGGGGGGCTGGTGGCTGTGCATGCGCAAACGGCGGCGGTGAAGCCGGCGAACAAGATTATGGCGCTGGACGAGATCAAGGATCAGGCGGGGCTGGAGCAGACGATTGCGGCGCTCGATGCGAAGCTCTTTGATGCGTACAACCACTGCGACCTGAAGGGTTTCGGTGACTTGGTGGCGGACGACGTGGAGTTTTATCACGACCAGGGAGGAGTAACCCTGGGGCGCGAGAAGTTGGTGGAGAGCATCCAGAACAATATTTGCACGGGGGATACACAACGGGAGTTGGTGCCGGGAACGCTGAAGGTTTACTACATGAAGGGCTATGGGGCGATCGAGATGGGCGTGCACCGGTTTCTGCATCCGAAGACGGAAGCGACGAACGGGACTGGGGAGGCGAGCTTCGTGCATTTGTGGCGGTACAAGGATGGCGCATGGAAGGTAACGCGGGTGCTGAGCTACGACCATCATGGATTACAGAAAGCCAAGCCGTGAAACTGCAATTAAAGTAATACTTGAGACCAAATGATGCGAAAAACGGAGCGGCCTGAATCAGGTCGCTCCGTCTCATATTTCAAGCAATGCTTTAGCTTGCTTCCCTAGACTATTTCTTCTTTTTTGTTGCGGATTTCTTGGCGACCTTCTCTTCAAGCATTGCTTGAGCTGCAGCCAAGCGCGCCACAGGTACGCGGAAAGGCGAACAGCTCACGTAGTCGAGGCCGATTCGGTGGCAGAACTTCACGCTGTCCGGGTCACCGCCGTGTTCGCCGCAGATTCCGAGTTTGATATCCGGGCGGGTTTGCTTCCCTTTCGAAACCGCCATCTC
>DASRCZ010000155.1:0-17089 GCA_035652855.1 Candidatus Acidiferrum sp. | reverse complement strand
GGAGCCGCCGTCATCGGCGCCGACAAAATTGTCGAGGCGCTTCGTATCGTAGTGCGTGCCGAGGAGAATAATTCCCGGCTTTTTGCCTGGAATCTTGACCAGGATGTTTTTCATGGGCAAGCGGCCGGCGGGGGTGTCGGCTGAGAATGAGTCGGTCTCGATGGCGCAGCCGTAGCTTTTAAGCTCGGTCTGCAAGTAATCCTGGAGCTGCACAATGGCAGGCGAGCCGGTGGGGCGGGGGCCGAAAGCAACTTGTTTCACGACGTGCGCGTAGGCGCGCTTGCCATCGAAGCCGCCCGTTTGCTCCGCGGGGGGAGCATCCGTTGCGCCCGGCAGTTGCGGCTCCGCGACTTTGGCCATAAATGGCGGGTTGGTGGGAGGCTGGCTGCCGCCGGAGGTTTTACATCCGAGCGTACTCAGAGCAAGCGCGGCGCACCCCAAAGCGACGGCACCGGCCGGCAAGCGGCCGCGGTTTGCGTTCATCGCGCCTCCGCGGGCTGACTCAACCGGCGCTCCCGTTTTCGCACGACCATGGCGGAAACGCCGACGCTCAGGAAATAAAGACCGACCATCGGGGCCATAAAGATCAGCATGGTGGTCGCGTCCGGCGTCGGGGTGACAATGGCGGCGATCACCGCAATGACGAGTATCGCATACCGAAAGTTCTTCATCAGGAACTTCGGCGTGACGATGCCGAACAGCGAGAGAAAGAAAACCAGCACGGGCATCTCGAACACGATCCCGAGGCCCATGAGGATCAAGAGAATCACGTCGAAGTATTCATTGATGCTGATCATTGGCACGACGGTGCCGGGCTGGATGCCATGCATGAAGGGAATGGACATGCCCTGGAATCCGACGAGGAAATGCAAGACGCGCGGAAGGGCCACGAAATAGCCGAACGCGATGCCCAGCAGGAAGAGGGCGACCGTCGAGAACAAAAAGCCGGTTACGGCGCTGCGCTCGTGTTTATAAAGGGCAGGCGCCACGAAGAGCCAAATCTGGTAAAGGACGTACGGCGACGCAAGCACAATGCCGATGTAAATGCCAAGCGTCAGCAGCAGGTTCAGGAAGCCGGCGGGATGCGTATAAATCAGCTTTGGGTCAAGATGGGCATCGGCAAGCGCCCGGGCCATGGGTTTGGTGATGAACTCAACGAAATAACCCGAGAGATAAAAACCCACGAACGAGCCGATGACGATCGAGATCAAGGAATTGATAATGCGCTTCCGCAGCTCGGTCAGATGCTCGAAAAAGGTCATCGAGCCGCCGGGCTCTTCCTCGCGGGTGACGATAGTGGTATTGGAATCAGGCCGGGCGCTGGTCATGTTCTAAGTCGCTAAGGTCCGTCGAGGGCGCAGAGCTGCCGAAGCTGGTGCCGTTTGCCCTCTCGAGTGGTTCTGGGGAGTGTGGCGCTTGATCTGGAAATATGCCTTCGGATGAGCGGGGTACTGCCTCCGCGACGGGCGCAATTACGGGAGCGACTTCTTGCGATGGCGATTGCGAGGCGGCCTCAGGGCAAGCGATGGAGTTTTCGGTTGATTTCGTATCCGCCACGCCTTCCGTGGCCGGGGATTCGGAGGCGGCTTTCGCCGCCGCCTCGGCCTGCTTCTTCCGTTCGGCCAGCATGGCCTGCCGCTCGAGGTCGCGCATCTCCTGTTCGAAAGCCGACCGGAAGTCGGTGGAGGCCTTGCGGAATTCAGCCATGAGTTTTCCGAGTCCGCGCGCGAGTTCGGGCAATTTTTTGGGCCCGAACACGACGAGCACCACGACGAAAATGACAATCATGTGGGGAACACTGAGCATGGCGCGATAGGTGACCCTTTTGGACCCTGTTGGCATCATAGAAAGGGTGTTTCGCGCTGTCAAACCACACTTGGCGCTGTGCTATACTGGCAAAATCCGGAGTTCCTGAAGAGGGCGGAATGAAATCCGAACGTCGCGGCCTTATTCTGGTTTTGGCGGTCTTGCTGGTCTCTGCTGTATTGGGCGGCATATACGGTCCCAACGTCAAAGCGACGACCTCTTCGACCGACGATTTCCAGACCTCGGTCCGAGATTTCACGAAAGTGCTGGATATAGTGCAGGCGAACTACGCCGAGCACGTGGATGTGGACAAGGCGGTGTACGAAGGCGCGATTCCGGGCATGCTGCGGGTGCTCGACCCCCACTCTAACTTCTTTGATGCCAAGCAGTTCGCGCTGCTTCGGGAGGACCAGCGGGGCAAGTACTACGGCGTGGGAATGGTGGTAGCTCCCCGCGACAACCGCACGGTCGTGATGGCGCCGTACGTCGGCTCGCCAGCCTATCTGGCTGGATTGAAGCCGGGGGACGTCATCATTCAAGTTGACGACAAAAAGACGGAAGGGCTGACGACGACCGAAGTGGCGGACATGTTGAAGGGGCCGAAGGGCACGGTGGTGAGGATCGTGGTTTCCCGTGAAGGCTCGGGAGACCTGAGCTTTAGCGTGACACGCGGTGAAATCCCGCATCATTCTGTGGACCTTGCGTTCCTGCTCAAGCCGGGAATCGGCTACATCCGGCTTTCGGGGTTCAATGAAACGACAGACCGCGAGATTGCGGACGCCATGAAGAATCTGAACGCGCAGAACCTGGATGGGCTAATTCTCGACATGCGCGGAAATCCCGGCGGTTTGTTGAACGAAGCGGTGGCTGTGGGCGATATGTTCCTCGACAAGAATCAGTTGATCGTGTCGCACCATGGGCGGAGTTCTCCGGAGCGACGGTACTACGCTGTTCGCGGGAACCAGGGGATCACGGTTCCGCTGGTGATTGTGGTAAACAACAACTCGGCTTCAGCGACAGAGATTGTTTCCGGGGCGGTTCAAGACCATGACCGCGGGCTGATTGTGGGCGAGACCACCTTCGGCAAGGGCCTGGTGCAGACGGTGACGCCTCTCAGCGAGAACACCGGTCTGGCGCTGACGACGGCGCGGTACTACACGCCGAGCGGGCGGCTGATTCAGCGCGATTACAAAGGCGTATCGCTCTACGAATATCATTACGAGCGGAAGGTGCCTGAACATCCGACGGAAGTGAAGCTGACCGACAGCGGCCGGCAGGTGACGGGAGGAGGCGGCATTACGCCAGATATCGTGGTACCGGCGCCGAAGCTGAACAAGTTTCAGGAATTGCTGCTGCGCAGCGACGTGCTGTTCCCGGCGGAAACGGGCCTCGGCGGATTCGCGCGCTACTATCTTGGAACCAAGCCAACGATTACGAAGGATTTCGAGGTTAATGCCGAGGTTCTGCAGGCCTTCCGCGAATATCTGGGGAAGCACAACGTTCGCTATGCCGAGGCTGATTTGGCCGCGAATCTCGATTGGGTGAAACGGAAGATCAAGCAGGAAGTCTTCCTGTACACCTTCGGTCAGCAGGACGGCTTCAAAGTACTGCTCGATGGCGACCCGCAAATCGAGGCCGCTGTCAATGCGATTCCTCAGGCGCGCGCTCTATACGAGAATGCGAAGAAAATCGTGGCGCAGCCGGAACAGCCGTAAGGTTCCGGGCGAGAACACGACCAGCCAGAGCGGGCAGGATTTCTTGGCACGGCTCTCTCGATTTGCTAAAATTTTTTGACAGCTCATGGGGCGAGTAGCTCAGCTGGGAGAGCGCCTCGTTCGCAACGAGGAGGTCGCCGGTTCGATCCCGGTCTCGTCCACCAACTCTAGACCATTGAGCATATCGGCGGGTGATTCGGTTCGCGGCGCGAAGGTCGCGATGAGGGCTATTCGAAGCGCAGCGCCGCGATTGGACTCACGCGAGCCGCTTTGAATGCGGGAAACACGGCGCACGCCAGATTCATGAAAATAGCCAGCGCCACTGCAAGGTATGCGGTTGCCGGATCAAAGCCGAAGGGCAAATGGCCTTGCCATGTAGCGATTCTGGTACCTTCATAGCCGAGAGCCAGACCGGTGAGAGAACCGGGTGCGCTGAGAAGGGCCGCCTCGAAGAGTATCTGGGTGAAGATTTCCCAAGTGGTCGCGCCGAGGGCACGCCGCGTGCCGATTTCCGTCGTTCTAGCCTTTACCGCAATCCATAGAATCGCGAGAATGCCCAAGCCGGAGACCGCAAGCCCGGCGATGCCGATGACGCGCACGTAAAGCGCAAGCTGACGCGCGGAGGCCGCCTGTGTCTCGAGAAGCGTCTTTTGGTTGCGGACCTGAAAGTCATCGGGAAGATTGGCGAGACGACGGTGACGGCTGCGGAGCAGGGCCGTGAGGTTTGAAACAGCATCCTCGACATCGGAGACACCGCGGACCTGAAGCAGCATGCCGGTGTAGTAGTCCACGTTCGAGAGGCGGTGCATCGCGGTTTGCAGAGGAACGTAGACCTGATCATCTTCGGATACGGCGTCGAGTCCCTGGCCATGCTCTTCGACGATGCCGATGACGATAAATGGAGAGCGCTCAATCGAGAGCTGCTGCCCCACCGGCGGTGTGTCGCCGAAGATATCCCGCGCGACTTGAGCGCCAAGAACCGCGACGCGAGCTGCGCGGCGATTGTCGTCGGACGAAAACCATTCGCCGGCGCGGAGCCTCCAGGCTTTCATGACCGGATACGAAGGAAGGCAGCCGACCACCTGAGCCGTTTTCGAGAGGTCGCCGGCTTTGATTCGGTATTGTCCCGAGAAGACAGGAGAGCCCTCGGCCAAGCGGGGGAGGCGTTGGCGAATTTCGATATAGTCGGCGGGCACGAGCGTATGCACGATGTCGCCGGTACGAGAACGAACGCCTTTGCCGCGGTCCTGCTGAGGAGTCAGAGTCAGTATGTTGGGTCCCATGCGCGCGATCTGGCTAAGCGCCGCGCGGCGGCCAGCAGCGGCGAAGTTCACGGAGAGCGTCACGGCGGCGATTCCGAAGCCGCTCGCAAGAACAATGAGCGCGGACCGAAGCAGGAACCGGCGGACAACGCGAAGTGCCTCTCGAGCGATGCAGAGGAAACTCCAGAGCATGAGTGCATCAGGCTCGCAAAGCGGTGATCGGATCCACGCGGGCGGCGCGCCAAGCGGGATAAAGGCCGAACACAAGTCCGACGCAGGCCGAAAGACCGAGAGCGTAGGCGAATACTCTCCCATCGGAAAGAAGCGTGGCTCCTGCCCATCGAGTGCCTGTTCGAATGATGATCTCGCCGATGAGCGCGCCAAGCGCGCCACCTCCGAAACCGACGAGGGTGGCTTCGACGGTGAACTGCCAGAGGACGTCAAAGCGACTGGCGCCGACTCCGCGGCACACTCCGATCTCCTTCCGGCGCTCGGAGACAGCGATCAGCATCAAACACATGATGACAACTCCGCCGAGGAGAATCGTGGCGAGCGCAACCCCTTTCAGGGTTGTGGTGAGCGTGGCTTTCATTTGAGTCACTTGCGAGGCCACGGCGCGCGGGTTGGTGATGGTAAAGTCGTCGAGGGCAGTTGCGGCGAGGTGGTGCCGGGACCGAAGCAAAGCAGTGATCGCTTGAACGGCGGCATCCGAGCGGCTCGCATCCTGAATCTGGACGATCATCATGGTCATGTAGTTGCGATTGAAAAGCCGCTTGGACGCGGTCTCGACCGGAATGAGAATTAAATCATCGAGACTGCTGCCTGCAGGGCCTGCCCCCCGGGAGCGGAGCACGCCTTGCACCTGAAACGGGACGTCGCCGATACGAATTGATTTTCCGATGGGATCTTCCCCGGCAAAGAGACGTGAAGCCACGTCCGCGCCCAGAACCGCAATCCGAGCGAGATCGCGACCGGCTCGGTCGTCAAAGAGAGCGCCTTCCGCGGCGTCATCCCCGCGAAGAGAGAACCATGCTGCGTTTACGCCGAAGACGGCGGTGCTATCGGCACGATCGCGATACTTGATATCGACATCGAAGGCGTTTTGCAGTTGAGCGATTTGTTTTACGCCGGGAATCGCCTGTTGGATGGCGGCGGCGTCCTCGAATTTCAGCGTCCCCGGCACATTGGTAAGAGAAACCATTCCTCGCGTGCGGCCGGCGCCAGGCCGAATCATGATTGTATCGAAGGTTCCGACCATGTTCTTGAAGCGCTGCATGGCTTTCTGCTTCGAGGCTTCGCCAAGCGAAGCCAGGACGGTAAGCGACGCGATGCCGAGCGTGACGCCGAGCATCATGAAAAACGTACGGAGGCGGCGCCGGGCAAGGGTGCGCAGGGCGAGGGATGTTTCGGCGAGGATTTTCACCGGCGACCTCCCGGGAAGAGGGGTGTTGCACCGCAGCATCGGAGGACATCCGAGCAGACCTGCCCGTCGCTGAGCGTGATTTCACGATTGGCGTGAGCGGCCACGGCGTCGTCGTGGGTTACGATAAGGATGGTGCGGCCCTGGCCGCGCAAGCTCGCGAGCAAGGCCATAACCTCCGCGCTTGCAGCACTATCCAGATTACCCGTCGGCTCATCCGCCAGAATCAGCGGCGGATCATTGACGAGCGCGCGGGCAATCGCAACGCGCTGCTGCTGGCCACCCGAGAGCTCGTGGCTGAAATGACTGGCGCGGTCCTGCAAGCCGACTCGCTCAAGCAGCTCGAGAGCGCGCCGGCGGCGGATACGGCCGCCAGCATAAACCATGGGGAGCTCGACGTTTTCACAGGCGGTCGCGCCGGGAAGAAGGTTGAAAGACTGGAAGATGAAGCCAATTCGGCGGCTCCGAACGCGGGAGAGTTCGCGATCGGAGTGGCGCGAAACATCCTCCCCCGCCAGCCGATACGAGCCGGAATCCGGCACATCTAGACAGCCAAGGATATTCAGCAGAGTCGACTTACCTGATCCCGAAGCGCCCCGGACGGCGACAAAGCTGTCGTCCTCGACGGTAAATGAAACCTCTCGCAGTGCGCGTACGGGCGGGCCGCCGCGGCGCGCATAGGTCTTGCAGATTCCAGTCATTTCGATCACTGAGTTCCTCCGTCTTGCATTGCAGGCGCGGGACTCACCAGGACTCGCTCTCCAGGAGCCAGGCCTTTTCTAATTTCGGTCATTTGAGCGTCGCGTGTTCCGAGCGTCACATTGCGGCGGGCCAGGCCAGTTGGCCCGGCGACGTACACATAGCGCGAATCGCCAACTCCGTGAAGAGCAGCGTCAGGAACAAGAAGAGCCTTGTGTTGAGCCGTGCGGATCGAGACGTTAGCGGTCATGTCCGGTTTGAGGAAGCGCGTGTCTCCCGAAATCGCGATGACCACCTCGTAGTTCACCACGCCAGAAACAATCGTGGCCGTAGGGTTGATCCGCTGAACGGTTCCCTTGAGGTCTCGATCCGGATAAGACTCCACAGTAAAAGCCGCCGACTGGCCGGGACGCACGGATGCGATATCCGCTTCGTCCACCATGGCGATCAATTCAAGCGCGCGGTCATCGATGATGGTGACGAACGTGGGGGTGGTGAAGGCGGCCGCGACGGTTTCCCCCTCCTGGGTGGAAACCGAGGCAACGGTCCCGGAGATTGGCGCCGTGATTTGGCAATAAGCCAGGGTTACTTCGGCAGAGTGCAGGTCGCTGCGTGATTTCTCGAGTTTCGCGCGCGCAGCCTGAAGAGCCCACTCGAGGTCTTCCAATTGCTGCCTAGGGAGCAGGCCGGAAGCGATGAGTTCGCGCCCGCGGGCAAGGTCGCGATCGGCTTTGCGGACACTGACCTCGTCCTCGAGGATTTGCGCGCGGTCTTGCGCGATGAGGGCCTGGGTTGGCTGCGGATCAATCTCGGCGATGGTTTCACCCTTTTCGACATGTGCGCCGACGCCGACGTTAAGTTTTCGAACGATTCCGGAGACTTGTGCTCCGACGCGAACCTGCGCGCCGACGCGCAAGCGGATGATGCCGGTCGCGAGAACGCTGGTCGCCATGTTGCGCTCTTCGACCGCGGCCAATTGCGCCGGGCCGGCGCGTGTGGGCACAACACGCGCGCGGGTGAAGTACCAGAAAGTGCCAGCGCCGATCGCGCCCAGGAGGCCCGCGACGAGCAAGGCAATCAGTTTCATGGACGCGAGCCGGTTCACTGTTTCTCGAAAATGAGAAGCATCGGTGGGTTATTGCCTCGGACGTATTGGTCCGTCATCGTCTTGCCGGCATCCGAAAGCCAGCGCGTCTCGGTGCGAACTATCTTCGAGCCAGCAACAGCTCCTTCCTGCGTCCATGTGGTTATGAGCGTTTCGCCAGCCCACTTGGTGACTGTCTGGTTGGGATCGCCCATGGGACCGTCGTTCGGTGTTGTCTTGCCCGTCAGGTCATATCGCAGGTCGCGGGTTTGTTCCTGTCCATTAAACTTCGAGACTTCATGAACGGTTAAAAGCTTTCCGGTCTGTTCGATTTTGAGAGTGATTTGCATGGCGGACATCATTCCGATGTTTTTGCTTCTGGATGTATTCAAGATCCAGGTGCCCGAGAAGTCCGGCGCGGCCAGAGCCGGAGTCAGGGAGAAGCAGCAAAGCATCACGAAGAGCAGGCAGGTTGACTTGCGTTTCATTGGTGCGCTCCTTGGCCCGCCTGGGAGTCTGGTTGAGCGGGACCAGAGAGAGTCTCGGGGTTGCACCTAAGTGCAGAGTCAAGGTTTTTTTGGCAGAAGGCATAGCCCGCCAAATGGCTGGCGGAGAAGCAGGCGCGCCTCGGGGATGCGCTGCAATCTACAAATTGGCGGGGCAACGCCTCTGGGCGGATTGCGCGGGCTTCTTCCGCTGGGCGAAGGGGCAGGTCTTTCCCGCAGCCGACCGCAGGGACTCGGCAATGCGGAGCAGGTCGCGACGCATTCGTCGTATGGCCTGCGCCTTATGATCAAGCGTCCGCAGCTTTTCCTGGGTCATGGCCATAGCGTGCTTCATGCCCGATGGGTCCACGACCGGATCACAAAGAGAACGCATGGTGCGGTGAAGATCGAGCAGTTCGCGGATTTCCCGCAGAGTGAATCCCAACTCCTGAGTGGATCGAATCCCTTTAATCGCATCGACATCGCGTTGAGTGTAGGCGCGGTAACCCGACGCGGTGCGCGGAGGGGGTTTCAGAAGCCGGCGCCGCTCATAAAAGCGAATTGTGGCGATTTTGACGCCGGCAGCTTTAGCGAGTTCCCCGATTTTCACGGTGGAAGTATAAACCTTGCACCATGGTTCAGGCTCAAGAGGTTTTGCGAGCGGGATGGCTTTGCCAGAGTGGAGGTGAAGTGCGGCCTCGCTCAGGGGGTACCCCGTCCATCGTTCCGGCGCGGTTCGATCCTTGCGTCGTGGGAATCTCAGGGGACCAACGAAACGCTGACCGACTTCGGCAGTACCGTGGACCGGAACACCACCACCTTCAGGGCTATGCCGGAGCTGCCCTGTTGAAATTCCCGCGGGTCCACGCACTGGCTGCCCATCAGAGGAATACCGGCCAGAGTGAGCGACATACAAACCATTCCATTGGCGTCGGTGTACTGCGGGGCAACCGCGATCGTACCGGAAAGATTTCCATTCGAATCGCTGGCGAGTTTGCCAATCTGCACCATGGCGCCGTTTTGCAGTTGGTTTGCCGTTGCGTTCGCGTTCGGCATCACGGGTGTTCCGTCGTCAAATAAAGCCGAGCCGCTGATCTTCAGCGTTACGGCGGACGCAATCGGTTGAGCCACCGTGAGCAATGCCTGCGCGGTGGTCACCTGACCCGGTACCGGGCAGTTGTAGAACTCAAAGGAATATGTTGAGCCATTGTCGGACGACGTGAGAGCTGGAGTGGCGTAGCTCACGATGCCGTCAGAGGCCGTAATTGGACCCCATTTCAGCATCTTTCCGTTCTTTAGTATGACGGTTCGGCAAGGGCCGGTTGACGCCTGTGCCGAGAATGTTGCCGTCTGTCCGGCTTGGGCCGATTGAGCCCGAGGCTGCTGCAGCACTGTAATTTGGGATTGCGGCGCAAGCAACATCAGAATCGCAGTCAACAGAGTTCGCTTCATGAAGCCTCCACGGGGTCACAGATCTGCTCTGATTTGGAGATGCCGATCGAGCACGCCTTGCCAACCGCTTTCTTGGAACCGAGCGAAGAAGAGGCTTCAGGGGATGAGCGTCATACCTGCGCTGAGCTGCGGCGCCTGCAACTCCGCCGTGCGGCAGCCACCGGGAGGGAAGGAGCCCCGCATCGAGCGATTAGGTGTTCGCCAAATTAGCCGAAATGGGACGCTGGTTGTAACTGACCGATTGGCGGGAAAAAGTACAATCCGCTTTGCGACGCGGGCTGTCTGATGGGACAAGGGTGGTTTGCCCTCGAGCCGGCACGTGTTCATACCGAAGGCCAGTTTCCGTGCTTTTTTGTTCGCAAGGCTCCTGGGCATTTCGGTGGAATGACCGCCCGTTCTTGGAGCCACGGTGTCGAGTTGGTTGGAGTCGTGCCGGTGAAAACTATTTGGTTCGATTCTTTATCCTTGCGCCTGCTGGCCGGCGCTCTCGGTCCAGGTCGACTCTGGCAAAAAATAGCCATTTGCACTTACAGCACCTCTGGTATAGTCCGGCCATCCGCTATGCCGACCACCGCCGTTTTGGTGCAAGACTGCGGGTCCCCTCTGGCAGCCACCCGTCACTTCCGCGTGGGGTTGGCTGCCTCTCTGGCCGACCTCGAGGCCTGCCAACGGCTGCGGTATCTTGTTTTCAACGCTGAACTTGGAAGCGGACTTGCCGCCTCCGAGTCCTCCGGATTGGATCGCGATGAATTCGATCCGATTTGCGACCACCTGATGGTCTATGAAGCAGCTTCACGGGAGCTCGCCGGCACCTATCGCTTGCAGACCGGATGCTGCGCCAAAGGCAATCTGGGATACTACAGCGAGCGGCTTTTTGATTTTACGCCGTACGAGCCGCTTCGCCGGGAGATTCTCGAGCTCGGTCGCGCTTGTGTGCATAAGAACTTTCGCAACTTGCCAATCCTGCATATGCTCTGGAAGGGAATCGCGCGCTACGCTGAGGGGCGCAAGCTGCGCTACCTGCTGGGGTGCAGTTCGTTGACGTCGCAAAACCAGAATGATGGCGTTGCACTATATAAAGAACTGCGGGAACGGTATCTTGCCGCGCCGCATCTCCGGACGGTGCCCAGAGCCGGCTTCGCATGTGCTTCCGACGGTATACTCACTTCGCCTCCCTGTCTGCCGCGACTCTTCCGTGCCTACCTTGAAATTTCCGGGCGAATCGCGGGCCCGCCTGCGATTGACCGAGAATTCAAAACCATCGATTTCCTGACCGTGGTTGACTTGCGAAGCCTTCCCGACCGCGTGCGTACCCGTTTTTTTTAACGGTTCTCCAGCCCTCAGCCGCTGAGAGGACTGCCAGTTTCTTTGTGTTCCCGCTCAGCTTAGGCTTTGCACGTCACGGGGTAGTCCTCAGTCAGGGGCTTTACCGTGTACCTGCATCGCCGGCTTCGATTTTTGGCGTCGGTGCTCCTTTTCGGTCTGATGGGTTTTGCCGAACCTGCCCTGGCTCAGCGACCCACCCAGCGGCCAATGCCTGGCTCAACCGGAGTCAACCCTGGCGGCATGACTAGCCTGAGCATCAGCGGATTCGTGACGGAAGCGGACAGCGACGCCCGGTTAGAAAATGCGACAGTCGAGCTACACGCCTTCTCGGGTGCAACTGTGGGAACGGCGTTCACCAACGGCAACGGCGAATTTGAGTTCGCAAACCTACGGCCAGGCTCGTACGTCTTGGTCGTGAAAACAATCGATGGACAAACAACGACGCAAGCAGTGGACCTCGTTTCGGGTTCGGCGTTTGGCTTGGAAGTAGACGTGCAACGGCAACCCGAGGCCTCCCATCGCCGACCTGCACCGGATGGGCGGCCCACAGTGTCAGTGCGCGATCTTGCCGTCCCGGAGAAAGCACAAGAGGCGCTGGCCAAAGGAATGCAACTCCTTTATCGGAAGTCCGACTTTAGCGGGAGCTTGAAGGAGTTTCGGCGCGCAATCAAAGCGTATCCCGATTTTGCCGAGGCGTACGCGCAAATGGGCGTTGCTTACGCCCAGTCGGGCGATACGCGTGCATCCGAAGAGGCACTGCGCAAAGCGGTTGCATTAGGGCAGGACCGTCTTCCTGCCGCGTTCTGGGTGCTCGCCGGAGTCCTGTCTGGCGAACAGCGCTTTTCCGAAGCGGAGCCGATGGCCCGGAAAGCGGCCGGCCTCGCGCCGCGCTCGTGGCAGTCCAACTTTGAGCTGGCCCGAGCGTTGCTTGGACTCAATCGCGCGCCGGACGCGGAAGGTCCCGCACAAGCCGCCGTCCGAGCCCAGCCCAATAATCCGCTGCCTTATTTGATGCTCGCCAATGTACACGGCCAACTGCGGAAGTATTCCGCCCAGCTGGCGGACTTGAACCAGTATTTGCGGCTGGCGCCAATGGGACCGTATGCTGCCGAAGTCCGCGTGCGGCGCGACCAGATTGAGCAATTCCTGGCCAAGAGCGCGTCGCTTCCGCCAACGCCCCAGCCACCGCACTGATCGCCCTTGGTCCGATGCCTCTGGAAGAAGGGAGACAGCATGCTGCAGGTGAGGCAGATGATTGCGCCTTTGACGGTGCGCAGCCGATACGGGCAGAGAGTCCATGCCTGGGACTTCAAGCAAAAACAGAATTTGGTGATTGCGTTTTTGGACGCCGACTGTGAGAGCTGCGCCCGCTTCATCTGGCAAACGGGAGCGCGCGTTGCCTGCTTGCGTGACAAAAATGCCCGGACGCATCTCGTTTTCGCCAAAATGCCACGGGAATCTCCAGTTGGGGCCCTGCCGGAGGAAGAAGTCTTTGGCGCATTGAATGAGGAGCGGTAAGACGAAGCGACAAGGCGAGCGCTCCCGCAGGCGTCACTCACGTGAAGCAGAAGTGAAGCGCATATGACATTTGTGCGAGCGCCCGGCTCCTCCCGGTGATGTTTAGGCCGGGGAGGAAGGGGCAGGGGCGCGAAGGCGGATCAGTTCGGAGGTGATGTGATCGAGGCGCTCGACGAGTTCGCGGTGGCGGATTTCCTCCGTTTGAGGTTTCTTTGCGATAAAGGTGAGAGTGCCGCCTGGTTCGAGGATGCACTGCTGCACGTCGGCAAGGGAGTCAAAGCCTTGCTTGCGGGCGGCGGATTGGAGTTGTGAAATGGTGATGAGTTCTCGCTTAAGGTGGCGCGTGTGGACCTTGCCATTTTCGATGAGAGTCTCGCAGCCGCCTTCGACTAGTTCATCCAGCCGGCGGTGGCGATAAAGGAAGCGAACAACGAGATAGTTAACGAAGAGCAATGAGCTGGCGCCGATGATGCCACCCGTAACGCTGTTGTCATCGCCGATGATGGCGTTTTGGACGGTATTGGAGAGCGTCAGGAGGACGACGAGATCGAAGGGATTGAGCTGGGCCAGTTCGCGTTTGCCGGCGATGCGCAGGCCGATGACCAAGAACGCGTAGACGATAACAGGCCGCACGATCTTTTCAACGATGGGCAGACCCAGAACAAACATGTGCTGCCAGGCTGCATGCATGAAAAAGCCTCCTCGTGATACATGACGCTTGGGCGCTCAAGTACCTCCAACAGACGGCAATCCCTCGCAAGGAATTGGGCAGAAATGGAGCGCGCCCGCCGCCGAGCGTAACACGAAACGCAGGGCGTCTGTGGATACCGCGCCGGAGCCACCGCCGTACCCACGCGACGCTCGATCCGAAGTGGATAGGTGAAGCGCGGACCTGCCCGAGAGTACAGTTGCGGTTTGGTTACAGGTGGATGCAGCAGAGGGTGCGGCACGAGCCGAACCAGATATCATTCCCCGAGTACATTCGCTCGCCTTCGACGGAAATGGTCGTTCCACGGTAAGCTCCAGCGGAGGCTGCCAGAACACACCGCGCCACGGTGCACGTTCCGCCGGCCGGATTCGCGAGTAGCGACCGAAGATGTCTGGACGCTCCCCGATTGAGCATGCGACTACGCTTGGCGCCGAGCAACTGAACACGCTGCTCGGAGCGATTCACGAGCTTGTAATTCTTCACGCCCCGGATGGAACCATCCTGTACGCCAGTCCCAGTTGCCAAAAGACGCTTCGATACGAGCCGGATGAGTTGCTCAACACGGATTTGTTTTCCCTGCTGCACCCGAGCGAAGCTGCGGGAGTGCGGGCGTGGATGGGGGCGCTGGCGACAGGAGCAAAGGGAGCAGCTATTGAACGATGCCGCTTGCGCGCCCGGGACGGCGGCTGGCGTTGGTTCGATATATCGTCCCTAAGCCGGCTGAAGGAGCCCGGCATCGAGGGAATAATCACAACATTCACCGAGGCCACGAACTTACGGCGCATGGAAGAGGAGCGTCAGGTCATTTCCGAGGTTGTTCATGCGCTGAACGAAACGGCGAACCTGGACCAACTATTGACTCGAATTCACCAGGCCTTGAAGAAGGTGGTTTACGCGGAGAATTGTTTCGTGGCCTTGCACGATCCGGAGGCGGACACATTCAGTTTTCCGTTCATCGTCGATGAATTTGATGCGGCGCCGCCGCCACAGAAAGTTGGGCGGAGCTGCACGGCCTTTGTGTTTCGAACGGGACGCGCGACACTGATTCCGCAGAGCGAATTTGACCGGCTGGCGGCGAAGGGCGACGTGGAACTGGTCGGGTCGCCATCGCCGGCCTGGCTGGGTGTCCCGCTGAAGACGCCGTCGGCAACCATCGGCGTGCTCGTCGTGCAGCATTATTCCAACGAGAACGCATACGACCAGCGCGACCTGGAGTTCCTCGATTCCGTGGGCGGACACATCGCGCTGGCAATCGAGAGACGGACGGCGGAAGATTCGCTGCGCGCGAGCGAGTCAATGTTCCGGCTGCTGTTTGCGCACAATCCCTTGCCAACCTGGGTTTTTGACAGCGAGTCGCTGAAATTCCTGCAAGTGAACGAGGCCGCCGTGAAGCAATACGGATACACGCGAGAGGAGTTCGCGGCCATGACCTCTCTGGACATCCGGCCGGAAGCCGAACGGGAGCGGTTTCTGAAACATTTGCGGGAGTGGTATGGACGCGGAAGGTACCAGGGAATATCGCAGCATATCACCAAGGACGGGAAAAAGCTCGAAGTCGAAATCATCGCACATCCGTTCCAGCACGCGGGCCGCGAAGTGCGGTTAGTGGTGGCGCAAGACATCACCGAACGCCATCAGCTCGAGGAGCAACTCCGGCAAGCGCAGAAAATGGAAGCCGTGGGGCGATTGGCGGGAGGCGTGGCGCATGACTTCAATAACTTGCTGATGGTGATTAAAGGACACACGGAACTCCTGCTGAATTCGGCGCCGCAAAGCGAGCAAGCAGCCAGAAAAATCGAGCAGATTGATCGCGCGGCGGACCGCGCGGCGACGCTGACGCGACAGTTGCTGGCCTTCAGCCGGATGCAGGTGCTTCAGCCTCGCGTGATGAACCTGAACAACGTTGTCGAGGACATGGGCAAGTTGCTGCCCCGGTTGATTGGCGAGGATATTGACCTGCTGATTCAGATGGCATCGGACCTCGGGCGAATTCGCGCGGATGCAAGCCAGATGGAACAGATCATCATGAATTTGGCTGTGAACGCACGCGATGCGATGCCAAACGGCGGACGGCTGGTGATCGAGACGTGTAACGCCGAGCTAGACAAGGTCTACAACGCGGCGCATCCGATCGTAAAGCCGGGAAGCTACATCTGTCTCGCTGTTTCCGATACCGGAACGGGAATGGACGCCGAGACACAGACGCATATCTTTGAGCCGTTCTTCACGACTAAGGAGCAGGGGAAGGGAACGGGACTCGGCCTCTCGACGGTGTACGGCGTGGTGAAACAGAGCGGCGGGTTCATCTGGGTGTACAGCGAAGTAGGAAAGGGCACCTGCTTCAAGATCTACTTGCCGCGAGTGGAAGAGCCCGAGGAAAATGCGGGAGGCGTGCTGCCGCTTGGGGAAGCGCCGCGCGGAACGGAGACCATTTTGCTGGCGGAAGACGAGCAGGACGTGAGGGAAGTGGCGCGAGAGTTTCTGGAATCGGGTGGTTATACGGTGATGGAAGCGCGTGACGGGCGCGATGCATTGCGCATTGCCGCGGAGCATCCCGGGACAATCGATTTACTGGTGACTGACATGGTGATGCCGGGGATGACGGGGCAGGAACTCGCGGGACGCTTGCAGCAGAAGAACGCGCAATTGCGTGTGATTTACATGAGCGGGTATAGCGAGCACACGGCAGCCGAAGCGGCGCAGGCCGAGCCCTCGGTGAGATTACTGACGAAACCCTTCAGCCGCGGAGCGGTCCTAAGAGCGGTACGGGAAGTGCTGGGAGCCGATCGAACGAGCTGTCTCTAGTGCTATTTCGCGGTATGCCGGCTGTCCTTTCCAATCCAGGCAAAGAAGGCATGGGACCGCACCATCGTTGCGCCTACAGTCGCGTGGGCCGGCGATACTCTAGGCGATTTTGGGATGGCGGCGGTGCCAATCGGTCCGCTGCTGATACGCGTGAGCGGCGCGGATGACGCTGAGATCGTCTCCCGCGCGCGCAACGAATTGGAGACCGACCGGCAGGCCCTTATCGGTGAAGCCGCAGGGAACGCTGATCGCAGGCAGTCCGCAGAGATTGCCGATGGCGCCCAGCGGATCGGGATAGCTCAAACCGGTTTCGAGGTTGAGATCGAGCGGAGTGGCGGGAACCGGCTGGGAAGCTGCTGCCAGGACGTCAAAGGAGTTGAAAAGCGGGTCAACTTGCTTCTGCAAACTCTGGCGAATTTTAAGCGCAGCCAGATAGTCGGCCGCGGGAATTTGCTCGTTCACATACCCGGCGATCTGCCCCAGCGGGTCCGCAAGTTCACGAACGCCGCCAGAGCGGATCAGCTCACGAAACGACGCCGCGCTTTCGACGGCGACGATGATAGCGGCAGCGTCCTCCCAGGGACCGGCGGGAAGTTGTGCGGTTTTCATGGCGGGGAACACTCGGTGCAGCGCCTTGGTTGCGGCATCCAGAGGCTTGGCTACGGCGGGATCGAGCGATTTCCATGCGTTGGTGAGCCAAGCCACGCGGAGCGGGCGCGACCCCAGATCTGCCGAGGGCGAGTACGTGAACGCAGCCTTGTCGATCGGCAGAGTACCCCGGTCGTTAACGTCGTGTCCGGCGATGGCT
>DASRCZ010000154.1:0-6909 GCA_035652855.1 Candidatus Acidiferrum sp. | reverse complement strand
ATACTTGGCCATGAAGTTGATGGCTTCCGGCGTGATTTTTTCGGCCGCGAGAGTCAGGTCTCCTTCATTCTCGCGGTCCTCGTCGTCGACGAGCACAATCATGCGGCCCTGGCGAATGTCTTCGACGGCTTCTTCAACGGTGGTGAAGGGCGGGCGTGTCGGGGTCATGGGAGATATGTGTCCATCCTATACTGTGTCCAGCACAGAATAAGGATAGCTCGTTTTCCTTTGCTTCGCCGCTTTCGTCCTCGTATGCTCTTCCGATACGGATATTTGCTTGACTGTTGAACGGCTTGTCTATATACAGAATTCAGCCGTGCTAGCCTGACGCTGTTTTTCCACTCTCCCCGTCGCAGCTGGCCCCAAGAGGTTCCGCCATGAGATCCGCCATCGTTTTGTGCGCAGGTGTGTTGCTGCTCGGCTTCGCCCGGGTTGGATCGGCAGGGCAGAGCGGTGGAACTCACGCGGTCACACCTCAGCCAACCTTCCGAAGCCGGCGTGCCGCCTGCCGGTTGCAGCGCCAGTGCCGGAAGCTGGTTCCGGTGGCGAACACCCGCGACGAGTACCGGGTCGGTTTCGTTGTGAGCCGCAAGCCGGCGAGATATTGCTTCGGGAAGCGTTCCGCGTCCGGCGAAACCGCGAAAACCTGTATGGATACACTGCTGAAGAATCCGGGCGCCCCAAATCCGGCGACCAGGCCCAGGGAAAATACCTGCCGCGTGTTCTCGCTCTCTCCGCGAAAGGGAAAACTCTGGAATAGTGGTACTTCCAAGCCGCTCAGGAACTCGGCTCCTTGCGCCAGTTGATTCAGCTTGAGCGCCATAGGCGGCAACCCTTCACAGGGCGGTATTCGCCGGATTCGGCAAATCGGCTTCGGGCGTTCGGGCCGATTCATGATGTTCTTTCGGAGGTGGCTGATGACCGCGAGTGCTGCCAGTTCTCTCCAGTTGCGGGGCCCGCGCACGGCAATTCTGGTGATTCACGGAATCGGCGAGCAAGATCCGTACGAGGCGCTCGATTCCTTTGCGCGAGGCCTTTTCTCGCATTTCAAGCAGCGATGCCCCGGTGTCCTCCTCAATCCCATTCAGATCGGGCATAAGGACTGGACGCAAGTCGGGATGAGAATCGAGTTTCCGGAATCCACGAGTCCCTTAAACGGCAGTTCCGGCAGTAAATGGTTCATCGACCTTTTCGAGTACTACTGGGCTCCGGCAACGGAGGGCAAGCGCACTGCCGTCGAAACCGTCAAGTGGGTGCTGAAGACTGACTTCACACCCCTGCGATACTTCGTGGACGACCTGCAGCAGGAATTGGGATCAGCAAGCGAGAGCAGAGTAAAGCCCGGCATGGCGCTGAAACGGGTAACTCAAGTATGGCTGCGCGAGGTGATGCGGGTTGTTTGCCTTTACCTGCCGCTCGCCGTGTTGTTTTCGTTCGTCCTCTCGCGTCTGCTGAGCTTTTCATCCTACGCGCGATCGGCCGCAAAGGTTCTTACCGCTGTTCAGGCCGCGTGGGGTTGGCAGGGCCAGAGAGGCCTCTCTCAACTTGCACACCTCTTGCCCAGCGTCGTGACCCTTTTCATTAACGCCGTCTTGCTGCTCATGGTCTGGTTCGCTCTTCAGACCTATTTCGAGTGGCGCCGCCACCCGGGGGACGCCATTGATAACCGCGCGGACCGCTGGTGGCTCAAGGCCAACCTAGCGTCCATCGCTGCCTTGCTCATTCCGGCGGTCTATTTCAATTTATTCCGGTACCGCGCGTCGTTCGCAGCCGTCTTCGAGGTCATCCTGCGTCCCGCGAATCTTGCCGCGCTCGCCTCGCTGGCTTTGCTGGTGTTGCTCTCCTACGTTCTGACCGCGTACGTGGCCGATATTGCCGTGTACACGAACATGGACGCCAAGTCCAAGGACTACGAGGTGCGCAACAAGATTCTGGAGGGTTCGACCGAGGCCCTCAAGCTGCTCCTGAAGAACAGCGACTACGATCGCGTTCTTCTCGCGGGGCATTCCCTGGGAAGCGTGATCGCCTACGACACAATTAACGAGTTACTGCTCGAATGCAGCTCCGCACCAGCAGCCGGCTCTGACAAAGACGAACGGATCAATTGCGCCGAGCTGCGCAAGCTGAAGGGCATGGCCACGTTTGGCAGCCCGCTGGACAAAATCTATTACTTTTTCCGCGAGCACGTGAAGCGCGACCAGGCTATCCGCGCGCAAGTACTCTCCCTCTTGCACTCCTTTCGAAAATGCCAGTCGCACCGGGACTATGGCCAGTTCAAGTTCACCTACAAACTCGATTGCCTGGACCGCGACGGCGAATTCACCTGGATCAATGCCTGGGCGAAAAAGGATTACATCAGCGCCAAGCTCAAGTTTTACCGCCTGGAAGACGATAACCAGAGGGAGTTCCCCTACCGCATTCCGGGCGCAGCTCACCTCAGTTACTGGGGCGACCCGGCCTTCTACGATTTTTTCAGCGCAAAGCTTCTTCTCGCTCCTGGGACGGGCGAAAGCAGCCCAGCAGCGCAAATGGCCGGGGTTGGCTCGCAGGCAGCCCAGAAGACCTGAACGGATTCAGACTGACGGTTGCAGAACCTATAGTCAGGCGGCTTCGCTTTTCGATGAGCGGCCGTTTTTGTGATTTTTCCGGAGTTCCTGTTCGGCGCGCACCCAGTCTTCCAGGGGATCGCCGGGGGCGCCGTTGCGCTCGAGAAAAATTTCGTAGGCGCGAAGCTGGATTTGTTCTTGCGTGGGAGCTCCTTTTGGAGCGCGGGGCTTGCGGGTTTTCGTTTCGGTGGTGGCCGCGGATAGGACCGCGTCCGTTTTTTTCTTCGGCATTCTTCCTCCTTGGTGCCGTTGCCGGCCGAATGGCGGCACGAAGATTTTACTCCTGGCGAAGACGGACGCGCCACCTGGCGCGAAAAGGAGGATTTTGCGGAAGGGGGCCTTTGAAGTGCGCGAGACTACACGCAAGAAGTTCAACCCGCGAGACAAACCAACAGCGCCTTTAGCGGAACAGAATTGCGGCGCCGTGGTAAATGCCGGCGCCGATCAACGCCGCTCCGGGAATCGTGAGGATCCACGCCCAAACAATGCGCCGCGTTACGCCCCAGCGCACCGCCGTCAGCCGGCGTGAAGCACCCACGCCGACAATCGCGCCCGTAATGGTGTGCGTCGTGCTCACCGGAATGCCGAAGTGCGCGGTACCGAGCAGCGTCAGCGCGCCTGACGCTTCGGCGGAAAAGCCTCCGAAGGGAGTCAGTTTTGTAATGCGCTGGCCCATGGTTTTGATAATGCGCCAGCCGCCCGCCATCGTTCCGCCGCCCATCGCCAGATAGCAGCAGATGATCACCCAATCCGGGACGACGTAGCTCTTCAGCAGGCCGGCTGTCACCAAGCCTGTTGTGATGATGCCCATTCCCTTTTGCGCGTCGTTCGTGCCGTGGCCCAGGCTGTAGGCCGCGGCGGAAAAGAGCTGCAGGCGCCGGAACCACCGGTCAACCTTCTGCGGACGCTGATGGCGGACAATCCAACTGGTGATGATGCTTACGCTTGCCGCCACCAGGAATCCAATGATCGGCGATAGAAAGATAAACAAAATCGGCATCGTCCAGCCACTCGGAATCAGCGCCCGAAAACCAGCCTTCGCCACCGCGGCTCCGCCATAGCCGCCCATCAGTGCGTGCGACGAGCTCGTGGGCAGCCCCAGAATCAGAGTGAGCAGATTCCAGCAGATCGCGCCCAGCAGGCCGGCCAGGAGGACCCTTTGGTCCACCATCTCAATATGCACCAAGCCTCGGCCGATCGTCTTGGCCACTGCGGTGCCAAAGATAAACGCAGCAACGAAATTCCAGAAGGCCGCCCAGGCCACCGCGCGAAACGGCGTAAGCACGCGCGTGGAGACCACCGTTGCGATGGAGTTGGCCGCGTCGTGCCAGCCATTGGAAAATTCAAAAACGAGCGTAAGGACGATCACCGCGACGAGCAGGTGGAACGGCGTCACGGCGCGACCTTCGCGGATAAGTATGCGCGGACCGGAAACTCAATCCAGCGGGCAATGGCGGGAAGTAAAGCGGTTCGCGCGGTGGCACACGTTCGCGGGTCGGCGGCAACGTAAAGCATAAGCGGCATCAGGCGTTTTTGAGGATTACGCCCTCGATGACGTTGGCCACGTCTTCACACATATCGACGGCGGTCTCGATCACTTCGAAGATTTCCTTCCACTTGATGATCTGAACCGGGTCTTTCTCTTCATCGAAAAGCTGCGCAATCAGCGTCCGGCAAATACGGTCGCTTTCATTTTCGTAGCGGTTGATTTCGATGGAATGGCTTAGGGCTTTTTCCGGCGATGCCAGCGCATGGACGGCGTTCGAGACTTCCACCGTGGCGGAAACCAGGACTTTCACCAGGTCCGTAGTGCCCGCGCGGATGCGGTCCACGCGGTAGAGCACGAAGCGGCTTGCCGCGGCGTCGATCAGATCGATCACGTCATCTAGCCTGCTGGTCAGTTCGTGGATATCCTCGCGGTCGAAAGGGGTGATAAAGGTTTGGTTGAGCTTGGTGAAAATGCTGTGCGTGATTTCATCGCCGGCGTGCTCGAAGGCTTTGACCATCTGGACCTGCTCAGGCACGCCGGTGTAGTGCTCGAGCATCTGGAGCAACGACTTCGCGCCGCTCACGATGTTATCGGCCTGCTTGCCGAACAGCACGAAGAAGTCCTCTTCGCGCGGCAGCAGACGCTGCAAAAGTCCTGGCATTTGAGTGACTCCCCCCTGAGGAGCCGGTTCCGCGAGGCAAAATGAGTTTAGCGAACGAGCCGGAATGAGGCAACAAAGCGCGGCGAAAACTCCGAGAGCGCGATAGAAACGCGGCAGGCGCCCGGGCGCTCGAGAACGCTGCGCAAACGAAAAGGGCGGCCCACCGTGGCGGACCGCCCTTGGATTGAGGTTTGGGCAGGCTGGCGATTCTTAGTACATGCCGCCCATGCCGCCTGCGCCCGGGGCGCCAGCAGCGGCTGCTTTCTTCTCTTCTTCCTTCAGCTCGGCCACGAGCGCTTCCGTGGTCAGCATCAGGCCCGCAATGGACGCGGCGTTTTGCAAGGCCAGGCGCGTCACCTTCGCGGGGTCGATCACGCCGGCCTTCACCAGGTCGACGTACTCGCCCGTATCGGCGTTGAAGCCGAAGTTCTCGTCCTTCGATTCGCGGATTTTTCCAATCACGACCGCACCCTCGAAGCCGGCGTTGTGCGCGATCTGACGGGCCGGTTCCTCGAGCGCCCGCTTCACGATGCCGACGCCAACCGCTTCGTCATCATGCAGCTTGAGCTTCTCGATGGCCGGCAGGCAGCGCAGCAGCGCCGTGCCGCCGCCGGGAACAATGCCTTCCTCGACGGCCGCGCGGGTGGCGTGCATGGCGTCCTCGACGCGAGCCTTCTTTTCCTTCAGCTCGGTTTCGGTGGCCGCGCCGACTTTGATCACTGCTACACCGCCGACGAGCTTCGCGAGCCGCTCCTGCAGCTTCTCCCGGTCGTAGTCGGAAGTGGTGTTCTCAATCTGCTGCCGAATTTGCTTCACACGTCCTTCGATCTCGCTGGCCTTGCCGGAGCCTTCGACGATGGTGGTGTTGTCCTTGTCGATGGTCACTTTCTTGGCGCGGCCGAGATCCTCGATCTTCACGTTCTCCAGTTTGATGCCGAGATCTTCGGTGATGGCCTTGCCGCCGGTCAGCACCGCGATATCCTCGAGCATGGCCTTGCGGCGATCGCCGAAGCCGGGGGCCTTTACCGCGGCGCACTGCAATGTTCCACGCAGCTTGTTGACCACCAGGGTTGCCAGCGCTTCGCCTTCCACGTCCTCCGCGATGATCAACAGCGGCTTGCCCATCTTGGCGATCTGCTCGAGGAGAGGCAGCAGGTCCTTCATCGAGCTGATCTTCTTTTCGTGGATCAAAATGCGCACATCTTCGAGGATGCACTCCATCCGGTCCGCATCGGTGATGAAGTAAGGCGAGAGATAGCCGCGGTCGAACTGCATGCCTTCCACGACTTCCAGCGTGGTCTCCATCGTCTTGGACTCTTCGACGGTGATCACGCCGTCTTTGCCGACCTTCTTCATCGCCTCGGCGATGATGCCGCCGATCTGCTTGTCATTGTTCGCGGAGATCGTGCCCACCTGCGCGATCATCTCGCCCTTCACGTCCTTGTGCAGCTTTTTGATTTCTTCGACGGCCACTTCCACGGCCCGATCGATGCCGCGCTTCAGCGCCGTCGGGCTGGCGCCCGCCGCGACCGTCTTCACGCCTTCGCGGAAGATGGCCTGTGCGAGAACCGTGGCCGTGGTCGTGCCGTCGCCTGCTACATCGGAGGTCTTCGAGGCGACTTCACGCACCATCTGCGCGCCCATGTTCTCGAGCGGATCCTTCAGCTCGATTTCCTTCGCCACGGTCACGCCGTCCTTGGTAATCACCGGCGCGCCGAACTTTTTTTCGATCACCGCATTGCGGCCCTTCGGACCGAGAGTGATCTTCACCGCGTCCGCGAGAATGTTCACGCCGCGCAAAATCGACTGGCGCGAATTTTCTCCGGTTACAATCTGCTTCGCCATTTCTTGATTCCTCCTGAAACTTGATTGCCTGAATTTTTCAACCGAACCCGGCTGATTGTTGCCGGGGAAATGCCTGAGAAAATCTCGATCCGAGACACCGAAACTACTTCTTCGCCGCCTTGGCCGCGCCGCTCAGCTTCGCCAGAATCTCCTCCTCGCGAAGGATGAGATATTCCTCGTCCTCGATCTTGATTTCCGTGCCGCTGTACTTGCCAAAGAGAACGCGGTCGCCCGGCTTTACGTCGAGAGGAATCGTTTCGCCCTTCTCGCGCTTGCCGCTGCCCACGGCGATCACTTCGCCCTCCATG
>DASRCZ010000153.1:0-5821 GCA_035652855.1 Candidatus Acidiferrum sp. | reverse complement strand
ATGACGCCTCCGCCGATCACGGCAAGGCTTTTCGGGATGCGATCCATCCGCAAGAACGTGTCGGAATCGAAAGTGTGCACGTCATCGAACGCGATTTCCGGCGGCCTGTGCGGTTTCGAGCCGGTGGCAATTAGAATGACTTCGCCGCGCAGACGCCGGGTGCCCTCAGGGCCAGACACCGCCACGGTATGCGCGTCCTCGAAAGCCGCTTGCCCGCGCACCAATTCAATACGATGGACTTGCAGATTCTTCAAAATGCGGCGGCGCTCGAGCTCGACAACTTCGCGTTCGTGATGCATGAAGTCGTGCACGGTCAAATTTTCTTTTAAGGAATAGTCGATGCCGTAGAGACCGCGTTGCTTCAACCCGGAGAAATAGAGCGCAGATTCGCGAAGCGTCTTGCTGGGAACGGTACCGGTATTGACGCAACTCCCTCCGGCATGTTCGGCCCGCTCGACGACCACCACGCGCTTGCCGAAGTACGCGGCTTGAGCGGCTGCCTTTTCCCCTGCGGGGCCACAACCAATCACGACCAGATCGAAGGCATCCGGCACAAACCCTCCAGTTCACGAATCAGGAGTTTCTTAATGCAAGGATTGTAGGCTCGGTGCCGGTGGCTGACGTATATTTTTCCAATGTGCCTGTGTTGAATGGAGCGAGACCAATTCGGCGAGATGGTTCGTCATCGGGATAACGATTCATTTGTCTGCCAGTCTGGCGCTACAGCCGAGCGCATGTGCTTGCGGAGGAGCCAGGCCGGGCCGTCACGGGTCCGCAAGGCGTTCAGTTGCGAGTGATTTTTCCGTCGGCGGAGAGGCGGTCGAGCCAGCGTTTTGCCGTGGCGGCTTCCGGCCGGTCGTTGTGGTTCTTCAGGTAATCTCGCAGCATCTGCGCCGCATCGTTGTAGCGGCCGACCGCGGTGAGCGATTGCGCCACGAGCAGCGCGATTTCCGGGGCCTTGCCGTTGGACGCGGCAAGCGCACCCTGGGATTCCTTCAGGGCCTCGTCGTACCGCTGCGTGTAGTAGTACGCGCGACCCAAGGTCCACTGGGCCTCCCAGCTCGCCGGGTCGAGTTGCAGCGATTTCTCAAGCGGCGAGACCGCTTCTTCATACTTTCCTTGGTCCGTGAAAGCCATGCCAAGGGCAGCCAGTGCTCTCGCGTGGCTAGGGTCGATTTGTGTCGCCTTCTCGAGGACTTCCTGAGCAGCCGTCCATCTCCTGCGTTTCAATTCCAGCACCCCTTGCGCATAGAGCACGTCCGGGTGCGAGGGCGCCAGTTTGCTTGCTTCATTCAAGTTTTTTTGGGCGTCGTCCAGCTTGTTTTCGGCCAACGCCTGTAAGGCCTTCGCAAGGCTCTCCTGAGCTTTCGGCGCCAGTATGGGTTTTGCCGCAACAGGAGTTTCGCCGCCATTCGCGGCAGTGCGGATGAGCTTGACTTCGACCTCAAAACGAATGGCGTTATTGATGGCCAGTTCCTTGGTCGCGGTTTGGTAGCCGGTAGCCTCGACGGTGACGGAATAATCTCCGAGCGAGGAGAGAATGAAAAAAGCGCGACCATGCAAAGTGGCTTGCTGGCCGGCCGGCACTCCGCTGCGATAAAGCTTGACGGTGGCAGGCGCCGCGATGGCCTGCCCAGAACCGTCGCGAACGGTCAAAGCGATTTCCGGACGATTGCCGCGAAGAACCGTGCCTTCGTCGCCGCTGTCCTGCGCGAAAGCTGGGGCGGCGAGCCAGGCGAAAACGGCAATTGCGAGGAGCGTGAAGTAGACCGGAGACCGTATGCGTTGCCGCGCGTGAGACATGGGTCGTGAGGGCGAGGGCGAGAGAAAGGGTAGTCCCCGGCGCCAAATCGCGTCAAGAGAATCCCTCCGTGCATCCGCGATCGGTGCAGCCAACCCGGCTGTCCGGCGCGGGCTCCCTGCGATGGCGGTCAGCAGCGTCATGTTATGCTGGAGGGGCCGCGTGGCCGGTGCGGCTGTGGCGAAATTGGCATACGCGGTGGGCTTAAAATCCACTGGGGTTTTCCCCGTTGTCGGTTCGACTCCGACCAGCCGCACCATTCGGTTTGCTCTCGTATAGGGTTTAGACGCGTCCAGCATGCGACGCGAGCAATGCCAGGTTTTTTTTGCGAGTCTCAGCGGGAGCCCAGCAGCGCTAGCCAGGATTTCGCCGGCGGTTTTTGGTCCAAACCAGGGGTTTTGGACAATGGTTGGGCACTTGGATATAGCGGCGACCAGCCCAGAAGCAACTTGCCAAAAGGCGCCTCCCACTTCGCACGGGCCCCTTTCGCGAACCACGGCTGATGCGACATTTCCTCTCCCTTCGCATCTAACTGAGAACTGACAATTCATTCACGCTGGAACGCATAGCACCCATTAAAATAATTTGTGTGTCCCGCGCCGGCGATATCGGTAAGGTTTAGAAGGGCTGCTTCCCCCCGAGCGGCCGCCATAAAGAAGGAGCTTTAGAATGGCACAGCAATACTTACTGGCCAGCGATTTCGACCAGACGCTCAGCTTCAATGACTCGGGCGTCGTTCTCAGCGAGCTCATCGGTTTTCACGGCTTCCATGAAAAGGTGCATGGCCTTGCGGAAATGAATCTAGTGCAACAAGGCGCCGAGTTGAGCTACCTGATCTTGCACGACCCCGATTTTCGCCGCGTACGCCGCGAGCATTTGGCGGAAACCGGCAAGCGGATTCGCCTGAAGCACGATGTGCGGCTCTTTTCCCGCGCGCTCGGTGAGCTGACTGACGGCCAATTCCACTTTTACGTCATTTCGGCCGCTCCGCAGGAAATTATTCAATCCGCGCTCGATGGCATCGTTGCGCCAGACCATATTTTTGGCACTCGCTTCCGTTACAACGAGGACACCGGCGAGGTCGAATCCATCATTCGCGCGTCGGCCGGCTGGGGTAAGATCACGGCGCTCGAGGAATTGCGCTCGTCGCTCGGCATCAGCCACGATCACATCATCTACATGGGCGACGGCAGCTCGGACCTGCCCGTGATGATGCACGTTAACCAGCATGACGGCCTCACCATTGCGGTCAGCGAAGCGCAATACATCACGCGAATCGCCCGCCGCACCGTTCTCAGCGACAACGCCATGAGCGTGCTCGTACCGGTGCTCGAAGAACTCCTCCGGTGGGATTCCGCCCGTATCCGGCGAATGTTCGCCAGCTATGGCCTCACTCTAAGGGAGTGGGACAAGATGCGCACTGACTTGCTCACCATTCAAGACTCCGCGGAGGCGGCGTCCCAGGTCGCCGCGCAATAGCCGCACCTGGACTCGAAAAGCCGACAGCTGTCAAGAATGCGAGTCCGCCTGAGGAGTGTAGCGCCTGTGCCGCCCTCGCGCTAGACTGGCCTTCCGCCGCGTCCAGATGTCTTGCCAAGGGGGATATCTTGTGACGCTTTCTCACGCTGCTTCCGCAACACTTGCACTCGCGCCGGTGCCGAGGAAAACGGCGCTTATCGCCGAATCCGATCCCGCCACCCATGCCATGTTGAGCCGAGTTCTGGCCGAGGATGGCTGGGTTATCGAGCGCGCGGTGGATAACAAGTCCCTGCTGTCGCTGGCCAGGTCCAAATCTTTCGACATCGTCATCACTGGTCAGCACACGCCGGGAGCCGAGGACGTCAAGCTCTTGCGTGAAATCCGCCTGGTGCGTCCTCATGTCCGCATGATCATTCTGGTGGACCAGTGGACTCCTGGCGATATTCTGGATGCGATGCGGGCTGGCGCGTTTAGCTATTTTTGCGCGCCGTTCGATTCCAGCGCCTTGCGAGACATGCTTCGCTCCGCGATGGAGCAGCCCGCATGGGATGACGGCATCGAAGTGCTGTCCGCCACTCTCGAGTGGACCCGCTTGCTGGCCCGTTGCGACCGCCTCACCGCCGACCGCCTCGTGCAATTCATGCGTGCCGTCGGCGAGCCAATTCTGCCGGAAAATGAGAAGGACGATGTCATCACGGCGTTCCACGAAATTCTGCTCAACGCCATGGAACATGGAGCCAACTTCGACTCCAGCCAGTACGTGGAACTTGCGTTTGTCCGCTCAAGGCGCGCGGTCACTTGTCGCGTCAAGGATCCGGGCCAGGGCTTTTCGCTCGCGGAACTGCGCCACGCGGCGACGAGCTTGTCTCCTCCCAATCTGTTCGACCACATGGCCATCCGCAAGGCGAAAGGACTTCGCGCGGGCGGATTTGGCATCATGCTCGCCAAGAAACTCGTGGACGAACTCATTTACAACGAGCAAGGCAACGACGTCCTGCTCGTGAAATATATCGACGCGGCCCCCGCGCAGCGGAGAGCCGGCTCCGCCTAGCATCAGGAGTTGTCAAGACGCTCATTTGGACGGAGAATCCAGCTCACTTGGACTGTCCTTTACTCAAAGGAGATGCCGTGCGCTTTCTCGACCAAGTCTTGCTCTGTACGATTGTGTCCTTCGGTGCTTGCCCCTGTTTGTCCGCCCAGTCGCTTCCGGCTGGCTCAACGGACCTTACGCGCTTTCCCGGCTACAGCGTGAAGCGCGTCTCCAGCGCAGATCCAACCGGGGGCAACGCCGACTACCGAGCCATTGCTCCCGGTGAATCACTCACCGTACTCGACGCCGATGGGCCTGGCGAGCTGACCCACATCTGGTTCACGCTCTTGAGTGACGAACCGTATCATCTCAAGCGCATCGTGCTCCGCATGTACTGGGACAACGAGCCGACTCCAAGTGTCGAAGCGCCGCTCGGCGATTTTTTCGGTCTTGGCCTCGGCGACTATCACACCTGGCAATCCGAGCTTCTTTCCGTCGCCAACGACCGCGCGCTCAACTGCTTTTTCCCCATGCCCTTCCAGAAACACGCCCGCATCACCGTGACCAACGAAGGCCGCCAGAAGCTCGAGCTCTTCTACTTCAATCTCGACTATCGCGCCTATACTCATCCGCTGCCGGAGGGCGCCCTCTATTTCCATGCGCAGTTCCGGCAAGCGCAACCCAATCAGGGGTGGCGCCATACGTGGCAAGAAAATGAAGACCCCTCTGGCGAAAAGGATAAGAATCTTGATGGCAAGAACAACTACATCTGGCTCGAGGCACGGGGCCGCGGTCAATTTCTTGGCGTAACCATGTCCGTCCTCCAGAATCAGGACGGCTGGTGGGGTGAAGGCGACGACATGTTCTTTATCGACGGCGAGTCGCGCCCCTCGATCAATGGCACCGGTACGGAAGACTATTTCCTGGGCGCATTCGATTTCGGCAGCGGCCCCTTCTCCTACCGTCTTTTCGGTGCTCCCGTAAAAGGCGAAGAGCGGGCCGGAAGCCGTTATTCCATGTACCGGTTTCACCTAGATTCGCCCATTCCTTTCGCCAAATCGCTCCGCGCGACCATCGAACATGGCCATGCCAACGATCGCTCAGACAATTTCTATTCCGTCGCGTATTGGTATCAGACAGAACCGCATGCCGCGTTTCCCCCACTTCCGCCAGTCGAGCAACGGCTTCCGCGCGTGCAACCTGTCGGCGGCCCTGGCAACGCCCGTCAACTCGGCTTGGCCACCGAATAGCGCTTTGACTACGCTGGCCCGCAGAGCCTGATTTCCAAGACGGCCAGCCAACCCGTCACTGGGAGCTTGGTGGCTCTTGTTCCGGTGCGCCTCATTCTTCTGCTATTCTTTGGCCCTCTGATCGGAGGCCCAATGGCTAGGAAAAAAATTTTGATGCTTATCGGAGATTGCGTCGAAGATTACGAAGTGATGGTGGCCTTCCAGGCTTTGCGCATGGTGGGACACACGGTTGACGCTGTCTGCCCGGACAAAAAAGCCGGC
>DASRCZ010000152.1:0-18528 GCA_035652855.1 Candidatus Acidiferrum sp. | reverse complement strand
GATGGGCGGCTTGTGGGTGAATGGCGAGGATCAAGCCACCAACGTGCCCGGGATTTTCGCGGCGGGCGAATGTGAATATCAATATCACGGGGCCAACCGGCTGGGAGCAAATTCGCTGGTCTCCTGCATTTTTGGCGGCGGCCTGGCGGGGCCTTCGGCGGTGAAATACGCGAGGAATTTGGAGGCGGGGAGCGAGTCGGCCCCTTCGACTATTTTTGAGCGCGAGAAGAAGCGCCAGGAGGAGCTGAACCGGCAGTTGATCGCGCAGGAGGGCGAGGAAAATCCCATCACGATTTGGCGCGAGCTGGGCGAGATCATGACGGAACACGTAACCGTGACGCGCGTGAACAAGGATTTGCTGGCGGCGGACCGGTCCATTCAGGAATTGCAAGGGCGCTATCGCAAAATCAGCCTGAGCGACCGGACGCGGTGGTCGAATCAAACCCTGAACTTCACGCGCGAACTGGGCAACATGCTCATTCTGGCTCGCGTGATTACGCTTGGCGCCTATTGCCGGAACGAATCGCGCGGCGCGCACTACAAGCCGGAGTTTCCCGAACGCGACGATGCCAACTGGCTGAAAACGACGCGCGCGAAATGGGTGGACGGGCAGATTCAATTGAATTATGAGCCGGTGGATACATCGTTGATCAAGCCGCGTCCGCGGCGATACGACGCGGCGAAATAGGCGCGAGGAGCCATGGCCGAGCAGAAGCAAGTGATTGTCAGGGTCAAGCGGCAAGCAAGCCCGGAGAGCAAACCCCGATGGGAGGAGTTTGCCCTGAAGTGGCGGCCCTCGATGAATGTGATTATCTGCCTGAGGGATATCGCGGAGAATCCGGTCACGCGGGAAGGGAACGCGACAACGCCAATCAGTTACGACTCCAATTGTCTGGAAGAAGTCTGCGGTTCTTGCGCCATGCTCATCAACGGCAGGCCGCGCATGGCGTGCTCGGCTCTGGTCGACGAGTTGGAACAACCCATCCGAATTGAGCCGCTCTCGAAATTTCCCGTCGTGCGGGATTTGGCGGTCGACCGGCAGTTCATGTTCGAGAGCTTGAAGCGCGTGAAGGCGTGGATTCCCATCGACGGCACGTATGATTTGGGCGAAGGGCCGCGTATGGCGCCGAGCGAGCAGGAGAAGGGTTATCCGCTCTCTCGCTGCATCACCTGTGGAAGCTGCCTGGAGGTGTGCCCGCAGGTGAACGAGCACAGCGCCTTTATGGGCGCCGCGATCTTCAGCCAGGTGCGGCTCTTCAATATGCACCCAACCGGAAAGCTAAATGCCGCGGAACGCATCCGGGCGGCGATGGGCCACGGCGGAATCGAGGACTGCGGGAACGCGCAGAACTGCGTGAGGGTCTGCCCGAAGGAAATCCCGCTGACGGAATCTCTTGCCGAAGTAAACCGCCAGGCGTGGAAACAAGCGCTGCTGGGCTGGCTAATAGGGTAGAATCTCCGGTTCATTTCGGCATGGCGCAGGCGGCGCACGATTTGTCGTGTGGCCGGCTTGTGGTGCGCAGCCAGGCCGGCTGCGCGAGGGGGATGTATGCGTCGGTTTCGCGCCGCGGTGGTGCTGCTCTGTTTGTCCGCAACGGCAATTTTGCTCAGCCGGCCGAGCGCGGGGGATGCCTTGGCGGAACGCGCTCACAAGCTGCACTTTTCCTCTATTGTTCTGGACACGCACGACGACACTACACAGCGCTTTTTCTCCAAGGATTTCGACTTGGGAAAGCGCAATGCGGAGGGCAGCATTGACATCCCGCGGATGAAGGAAGGCGGGATGAATGCCATCTTCTTCTCCGTGTGGATAGATGGCCGAATCCTTGGGCCGCCGGCGGTGCAGAAAGCGCTGGACCAAATCGACATGATTCGGGAGGCCGTGCTGCGCAATTCCTCGGACATGGAGCTCGCGCGAACTGCGGCGGATGTGCGGCGGATCCGCGCGCAAGGCAAAATCGCCGCTCTTATCGGGGTCGAGGGCGGCCACATGATTGGCAACGATATTCACGTGCTCCGGATTTTCAGCGACCTCGGGGTCCGCTACATGACGCTTTCGCATTTCTATAACGACGAATGGGCGGATTCTTCTACGGACAAGCCGGCGCACAACGGCCTCACGGACTTCGGCAAGGAAATCGTGCGGGAGATGAACCGTCAGGGAATCATGGTGGACATTTCGCACGTGAGCGACAAGACGTTCTACGACGCGCTGGAAGTCAGCCGGGCGCCGCTGATCGCCTCGCATTCCTCGTGCCGGGCACTGTGCAATCATCCGCGGGATATGAGCGACGACATGATCAAGGCGCTCGCGGCCAAGGGCGGAGTGATCCAGATCAACTACGAGAAAAGCTTCATCGACCAGGCGTACAAGGACGCAGCCGACAAGATTTCCGGCGGCGTTGTGGCGCAGATCAATCAGTTTGAGAAGGATTGCAACCACGACGAGGCGTGCGTCGAGAAAAAGGTCACCGAGGCGCAGAGGCAACTGACGGCAGAGGGCAAGCTGCCGCGTGTGAGCTGGGAGCGCATCGTCGACCACATTGATCACGCGGTGAAGCTGGCCGGGGCGGACCACGTCGGGCTGGGGTCGGACTTTGATGGCGCCACAATGCCGGAGGGTATGGAGGATTGCACGCACCTGCCGCAAATCACGGAAGCACTGGTGCGCAAAGGTTACAGCGACGCGGATATCCAGAAGATTCTCGGGGGCAATGCGCTGCGCGTAATGGAGCAGGCGGAGCGGGTCAGCCGGGAAATGCTGGCTGAGCAGCGCGGGGCGGACCGACAATGAGGCGCTTCACTCTTGGTCATATCGCCGCGGCCTGTGCCGCCGGCGGAATAGTGCTGGCGGGTGCGATGAGAGCGGATGACGGGGTTGCACGGGCGAAGAAACTGCATTTTTCATCCATCATTATTGACACGCACGACGACACAACCCAGCGGCTGCTCGACGGCAAATTCGATATTGGCGCGCGAAACGAGACCGGCAGCATCGATATTCCGCGAATGAAGGCCGGTAACCTGGGTGGCATCTTCTTCTCCATCTGGATTCCGAGCAAAATCACGGGACCGGAAGCGGTCAAGCGCGCGCTCGATCAGATCGACGCGGTTCGGGAAGCGGTGCGCCGGCATCCGCGGGACTTGGCGCTGGCGACAACGGCGGCCGAGATCCGCGCCGCTCGGAGGGAAGGGAAAATCGCGGTGCTGATGGGCGTGGAAGGCGGTCACATGATCGCGAACGATCTGAGCGTTCTGCGAACGTTCGCGGCGATGGGAGTGCGTTACATGACGCTGACGCACAGCGGCAACGATGAATGGGCCGATTCCTCCACCGACAAAGCGGAGCACAACGGACTGACGGACTTCGGCAAGGAAGTCGTCCGCGAAATGAACCGGCTCGGGATGATCGTGGACATTTCGCACGTGAGCGACAAAACCTTTTACGACGCGCTGGCCGTAAGCAAAGCCCCGATGATCGCATCCCATTCTTCTTGCCGGGCTATCTGCGATGCGCCACGCAATATGACAGACCAGATGATCAAAGACCTGGCGGCAAAGGGCGGCGTTATCCAGATCAACTATCACGTGGGGTTTTTGAGCCAGGAGTTTCGCAATGCCGAGAGAAGCGATCCGGCGGTCAATGAGGCAATTGCAAGGCAAGTGCACGCGAAATGCGGCGATGATGAAGCCTGCCAGTTGCTCGAAGGCGACCGGCTGACGCGCGAATATGTCGCCCAAGGGAAGCTGCCGCGCGTGGATTGGACAAAAATCATCGAGCATATCGATCATGCCGTGAAGCTGGCTGGCGCCGAGCACGTCGGGCTGGGATCGGACTTTGACGGCGCCAACATGCCCTTTGGCATGGAAGACGCTTCCGACTTGCCGAAGATCACGCAAGAGCTGCTGAAAAGAGGGTATTCCGAGCGTGACGTACAGGAAATTTTGGGCGAAAATACGTTGCGTGTAATGACGGAGGTCGAGCGTGTCAGCCGCGAGCTGAGCGGCTCGGCGCAAGAATAATCGCCCACCGGCCCAGGGCAATTTCACACGGACGAGGAAGAGAATCGTGATTAAGCAGATTTCAGGAGTAATTTTGGGCGGCGCGGCCCTGGCCGCGGCTTTTGCGTTTGCCCAGACGCCGACTTCCGGACCCGCGAAGGCAGCGACAAACACAAAAAAGCCGGTCGCTGCTCACAGCGCGTACGACCGGACGCTCCTGCGGCCGTCTATGCTGAAGCTGAAGGCGCCGGAGAGCTACAAGGTGCGGTTTGTGACGACGAAGGGAGATTTTACCATCGAAGTGACGCGCGCTTGGGCACCGCTCGGCGCGGACCGCTTTTACAATCTGGTCCGGCATCATTTCTATGACAACGGGAGTTTCTTTCGCGTGGTGCCGGATTTCGTGGTGCAATTCGGTATCAGTGCATACCCGCCGGTATCGGCCGCCTGGGAGCACACGGAAATTCCCGACGATCCCGTTACACAGAGCAACAAAAGGGGATATGTGACGTTCGCAACCTCCGGACCGAATACGCGGACCACGCAAGTCTTCATCAACCTGAAGGACAACGCGCGGCTTGACGGGATGGGCTTCGCGCCATTCGGGGTAGTGGATGAAGAGGGCATGAAAGTCGTATCGGTGCTCTACAGCGGGTATGGCGACGCGGGTCCGAACCAAGACCTAATCTCGAAGCAAGGGAAATCCTATTTGGAAAAGGGCTTTCCTAAGCTGGACGAGATTAAGTCCGCTACGCTGGTCTTTCCTTCCCGGACTGCGGTAAAGCCGCCTTCATCCAAGGCTACTGCCTCAAAGGCGCCTTGAAGGCGCGCAGGCTGCCACGCGGCCTGCGCCGCGAGGACCTCACGCGAAGTCATGAACTAAACATTCGCGCGCGCCAGAAAGGCCCCGTTCTCTGTTATTCTCTTATCGCGAGCGCAACCGACCTTGTCTCCTGGAGCACACGCCTCCCCGGTACTGATACCCCCGAACTCCAGGGCCGCCGCCGTCGTTCGAGAAGGACAGAGTGGCTTCGCCGGTCCGGCTCCAATTTCCGCCTGGGTCGCCGGCCTTTCGGTGCTGGCCATAGCCATTCATGTAATCTTCGACGGGCGCTATGGCTATTTTCGCGACGAATTCTACTATGCGGCCTGCGGACAGCATCCAGCTTGGGGATACGTGGATCACGCGCCCCTGGCGCCTTGGCTTGCCCAGTTAAGCCGCAAGACGCTGGGCGACTCGCTGTTTGCGCTTAGGTCGCTGCCGGCGCTGTCGGCCGGAGTCAAGGTCTATCTGGCCGGCTGGATCGCTCGCGAAATGGGCGGCCGGCGCTTTGGACAATCCCTGGCCGCGCTGACGGTCTTGCTGGCGCCGATCTATCTCACCTTCGACAATTTTTTCTCGATGAACGCGTTCGAGCCGGTCTTCTGGATGCTGTGCGCGGCCATCGTCCTGCGGATTGCGAATGGAGGCGATTCGCGGCTGTGGATCGCCTTCGGGGCAGTGGCGGGCGTTGGCATCCTTAATAAGCATTCCATGCTGATGTTTGGCTCGGGAATCGCGGCAGGACTGCTGCTTACGCCTATGCGGCGAGAGTTTCTGCGCATTTGGGTGTGGCTCGCGGCGGCGATCGCCTTCTTGTTTTTCCTGCCGAATCTGCTTTGGGAGATCCGCAACGGGTGGCCGACGCTCGCGCTTTATCACGCCGTGGCGGGTGTGAAGTATGTAGTCGTTTCGCCCCTGGCGTACGTTCTCGAGCAGGGCTTACTGACCAATCCGGTGGCTATGCCTATCTGGATCGCGGGACTCCTTTTTCTTCTGGGCAATTCGCGGGGAAGGAAATACGCTGTGCTCGGATGGGCGTATCTCGTGATGCTGATCGAAATGATGGCGCTGCACGGGAAAATCTATTACCTGGGCCCGGCCTATGTGATGCTGCTGGCTGCGGGCGCGGTCTGGCTTGAGCGTTTGGACCTGCGAGCGGCCTGCCAATGGGTGAGTCCGGCCGTAGTCGGTGCCGTTGCGGTTGCTGGAATCGTGGCGGCGCCGCTAGCGATGCCCATCCTGCCCGTCGATGCCGCGGTGTCTTACTGCCGGTTCTGGGATGTGCGGGCGGTGCACGTCGAAAACGTGCCGCAAGGCGACTTGCCGCAGATTTTCGGGGATATGTTCGGCTGGCAGGAGCAGGTCGCCAGCATGGCACGTGCCTACGACGGGTTGCCGGCGGCTGAGCGCGGGCGAGCCACCATCCTCGCTTATAACTATGGGGAGGCGGGTGCGATCGACTACCTCGGGGCACGGTATGGACTGCCCCATGCGATCAGCGGACATAACCAGTATGGGTTCTGGGGTCCGCGGGGACATTCGGCGGAAACCGTTCTAGCCATTGGATTTGAGCGAGCCCAACTGGAACGGTTCTTCGGTGATGTGCGGCCCGTTGACGTGGCCGACCCGCCCCACGCGATGCCGGAGGAGTCTGACCTTACCATATACATCTGCCGTAAGCCGAAAGCCTCGTTTGAAAAGAGCTGGGGGGAGTGGCGGTACTTGAGCTAGTGCGCGGGTGCTGGCCAGCATCGAGGAATGGAATCGGACCGATGCAAAGAATTCAGTTGACATCGTTGCCGCGCGTACCGTAATGTCTACTTCGATGAGGGTATTTCGCCAGTTGATGTGCTGCTCGGTTTCACGCAAAGCTGCGTGTCGTCTGAGGGACATCTCTGGCAATCGGCGCTTACGGACTTAAGCTAAGCAGAATCAGTGACTTCCGAGGCCCGCGTTCCAGAGAACTGGATACGCGGGCCTTTTGTTTTTGGCGAGAGCGATGGGCACAATCGTGGAAACCAAGGCGCAGCGGGTCGAGCGGCTAAAGCGGGAAAAGAACGCCTGGCAAGCGTTTGACGAAATCCGGGAGTTTGCCCGGATGGGCCGGGCGTCCGTGCCGCCGGAGTGGCTAAGCACCTATTTCCGGACCTGGGGCGTGTATACCCAGGGGGATGGGGCAGGTGTGTTGGGCGGCCAGAACGGCGAGGGTAAGGCGACTCCCTTTTTCATGGTGCGGATTCGCATTCCCAATGGAATGCTGGCCTCCGATCAAGCGAGAACCGTCGCGGACCTTTCGGAGAAACACGCGCGAGGCCTGGCGGATATCACCGTGCGCCAAAATGTCCAGCTTCATTGGGTGACGCTCGAGTCTCTTCCGGAGATTTTCGAGCGCCTATGGAGTGCGGGGCTTACAACCAAGGGTGCCTGTGGAGACGTTGCGCGGAACGTGACCGGCTGCCCGCTCGCGGGGCTGGATGCGGACGAGATCGTGGATGCATCGCCACTGGCGCTGGCCATGGACCGGGAGCTCGGCGGGAATGACGCGTTCTACAATTTGCCGCGCAAATTCAAAATGTCGATCACCGGGTGCCGTCACTGGTGCACCTATCCCGAGATAAACGACGCTGGGTTCACGGCTGTGACGCGCCGCCGGAATGGCACGGTGGAAACCGGATTTTCGCTGCGGGTTGGCGGCGGGCTCTCGACGCATCCGCATCTGGCGGTGCGCCTGGATGTTTTTGTGCGGTCCGAGCAGGTTGTGGCGACGGCGCGCGGCGTCGCGGAAATCTTTCGCGGCAGCCAAGCGCTGCGGCAGAGCAGGGAAAAGGCGCGGCTGAAATTTTTGTTTCTGGAGCACGGATGGACGGCGGAACGGTTTCTGGACGAACTCGAACGCCTTGTGGGCTTTCGCTTCGACCGCGCCGTTCCGGAAGAACCACCGGCCGATGTCTGCCGCGATCACGTCGGAATCCACGCGCAGAAACAAGAGGGGCTGGCGTACATCGGTGGCTCGGTCCTGCGTGGCCGCATCACTCCGGCACAGTTGCGCGCCGCCGCGGATTTGGCGGATCGCTTTGGCGACGGCCGCCTGCGGACGACGATCATGCAGAATCTGGTGCTTGCGAACATCCAGCGGGAGAATGCGCCGCTGGTGGCGAAGGAACTGGAACACGCGGGACTGCCGGTCACGGCTTCGCCATTCGCGCGCGGGACCATTGCATGCACGGGCTCGGAGTTCTGCAAGCTGGCATTGACGGAGACAAAAGGGTTTGCGCGCTGGCTCGCGGATGAACTCGAGGATCGCCTTCCGGGGTTTCAGGAGCAAATCAAGCTGCATATCACGGGCTGCCCGAATAGTTGCGGGCAGCACTGGATTGCGGACATCGGCCTCGAGGGCAAGAAGGCCAAAGTGAATGGCCATATGGTGGACGCCTATTATTTCACCGTCGGTGGAGGCTCCGGGCAGTTCGCTTCTATCGCGCGCGCAGTGGGCTATCGGTGCGCGGCTTCGGAAGTGCCTGATGCGATTGAACGGCTGCTGCACGGCTACAACGCTTTGAAGGCCGGGGGTGAGACCTTGCGCGCGTTTTTCGCGCGGCATACCACGGAGGAAATTCGCGGCTTGCTCTCAGGAGCCTTTGTCGCGCCTGTGGAGCGCAATTTTGCTGTGACGTCCGTTCCGCAAGGGGTGGAAGGCTAATGACCCTGCTTCCCATTTTTCTGAAGCTCGACGGCCGAACCGTTGTTGTGGTTGGGGGCGGAGCCATTGCGGAAGGGAAGCTGGGCGCGTTGCTGGATGCGGGCGCGGATGTGTGCGTGGTCGCGCCGGAAGTGACGCCGCAGATCGCCGAGTGGGCGCGCGCGGGGCGCCTTCGCTGGAAGGCGAGGAGATTCGAGGCTGGAGACCTGGAAGGCTCGCAGCTGGTGATTGCAGCGACGCCTGCAGCCGGCGTAAACGGCGCTGTGTACCGCGAAGCGGAAGCGCGCGGCATTCTCTGCAACGCCGTGGACGACAACAAGAACTGCCATTTTTACTCCGGCGCGGTGGTGAAGCGCGGCGATCTGCAAATCGCCATTTCGACGAACGGCAAAAGCCCGGCTTTGGCGCGGCGCATTCGCAGGGAATTGGAGCGTGAGTACGGGGAAGAGTATGCGGGGTGGCTCGATTGGCTGGGGAAGCAGCGCGAGCAACTGCGGGCCGCTTCGCGCGATCCGGAACAGACGAAGGCAACGCTGCATGAGCTCGCGACGCGCGCCAGCATGGAAGAATTTCGCCGAAGCAAGCCCGAAACGGCGCGCGCGGGCATAGCGCTTCGGGAATCTTCGGCGACGCCCTGCGCGAACGGGAAGGTCTATCTGGCCGGAGCAGGACCGGGCGATCCCGAACTCCTTACGGTAAAGGCAAGCCGGCTGCTGGCGCGCGCCGATGTTGTGCTGCATGATTCGCTCGTTGGCAGGGGAGTGCTAGCGCTGATTTCGCCGGCCGCTCAAGTGATTGATGTGGGCAAGCGGGCGGGCAGCAAGTTGCTCACGCAAAGCGAAATCAATTCACTGCTGGTTGCCTATTCGCGCGAGTTTTCCGTGGTGGTTCGGCTGAAGGGTGGCGACCCATCTATTTTCGGCCGCGCTGGCGAGGAAATCTCCGCGCTTCGAGAGGCAGGTGTGCCGTACGAGATCGTTCCCGGCATCACCGCGGCGCTCGGGGCGGCGGCCGCTGCCGGGATTTCGCTCACGGACCGCCGCGCCGCGTCGCAGGTTCTCTTCAGCACGTTTTCGCGAGGCCCGGAGGCCGGGGCGATGGATTGGGGCGCGGTCACCGGCACGACCACCCTCGTGCTCTACATGCCAGGCCCCGATTACGGGGAGGTTGCCGCTCGGTTACGCGAGTGCGGCCTCCCCGCCGAAACTCCGTGCCTGATCGTTTCGGAGGCCACGAACGAACGTCAGGAAATCCGGTGGACGAGCATTGCAAGCCTTCCGTTCATCAGCAAATTACCCGCGCCCGCGCTGCTGGTCGTTGGCCGCGTTGCGTCGCGGGAACTGGCGAAACCAGGTTCCGGCATCTTGCGGGAGTGGGATGAGAGCGCGAGGAACGGCATCGCCGTCATTTAAAAGGAGGAGCGAAACGTGCGAACCATTCCGCCGGCACCCGCCACCAAGCCGTGGCGCATTTCGATTGACGGTGTGGCGACCCTGCTCGCGGTCCTTGCGGCCCTGCTCATTCGCGCGGCTTTCCTGAGGCATCTGCCCTGGTGAGCATTTATCCGCGCTCAAATCCCGAGGACACTTACGAGCTCACGCACCGAAGCGGCCGACTTTAGCAGCGCCGCATTCTCTTCCCCGGTCAGCTGGATTTGGATGATTTCTTCCACGCCGTTTGCGCCGAGCTTCACCGGCACACCCACGAAAAGCCCCTTGATGCCATATTCGCCCTCGAGATACACCGCGCAGGGCAGAATCTTCTTTTTGTCTTTTAGAATCGCTTCCACCATTTCGACCGCGGCGGCGGAAGGAGCATAGTAGGCCGACCCCGTTTTCAGCAGGTTTACGATTTCCGCGCCGCCTTTGCGGGTGCGCTGGACAATCGCTTCAATGCGGTGCTGCGGCAGCAGGTCCGGCAAGGGAATACCCGCAACAGTCGAATAGCGCGGCAGGGGCACCATATCGTCGCCATGCCCGCCGAGGACGAAGGAGTGGACGTTTTCGACGCTGACCTTGCACTCCATGGCCACGAACGTGCTCATGCGCGCCGAATCGAGCACGCCGGCCATTCCCAGGACGCGATTTTTCGGGAAGCCGCTGACTCTGAAAGCCGCTTGCGCCATTGCGTCGAGGGGGTTGGTGACGACGATGATGATGCAGTGGGGCGAGTGCTTCACAATTTGCTCGACCACGGCTTTCACCACGTCGTAGTTCGCCTTCAGCAGGTCATCGCGGCTCATGCCGGGCTTGCGCGGAAAGCCCGCGGTAATCACCACGACATCGCTGCCGGCCGTTGCGGAATAGTCGCCCGAAGCGGTGGAAATGCCTGCCGCATGGGCGTCCGTTCGCGTAATCGGGGCGGATTCAAGCATGTCCAGTGCTTTTCCCGCGGGGGGGCCGTCGAGGATGTCGGTGAGCACCACATCCGCGAGTTCCCGGTCAACGATGCGCTGCGCCGTCGTTGACCCCACAAATCCACCGCCCACAACAGTGACTTTCTTCCGGCTCATTCTGCTTCTCCTTGAAACTGGGTGCTTTCGTTGGGTTCAATCAGCGGGCGACCGCTTGCCCTTGCATGTTCTCGATGATCGCGGTGGCAAATGCGGCTGTGCCCACTTTTGTGGCGCCGGGCATCAGCCGTTCCAGGTCGTAGGTTACTCGCTTCTGCTGAATCGTTCGCGCGATGCCGTCCTCGATCAGCTTTGCCGCTTCCTTCCAGCCCAGGAACTCGAACATCATCGCTCCGGAGAGCATCACGGAACTTGGATTGATCACGTCCTTATCGGCGTACTTCGGCGCGGTTCCATGCGTGGCTTCGAAGACGCCAAAGCCGTCGCCAACGTTTGATCCCGGCGCCATTCCCAAGCCGCCCACCTGCGCCGCGCACGCGTCGGAAAGATAATCTCCGTTGAGGTTGGGTGTGGCCAGCACGCTGTATTCATCCGCGCGCATCAGCACTTGCTGAAAGACGGAATCCGCGATGCGATCGTTGATGAGGAGCTTGCGTTTCCACTGCCCCTTGCCGTGCGTTGGATAAATCGCATCGAGCGTCTGCTTCACTTCGTCGTAGATCGTCTTCTTGAAGGCTGGAGTCGCTTGCTCGAGCCCCGGCTCGATCATCGCGGCGTTCTGTTCCACGGTGAGCTGTGCGTTCTTGTCCAAATTATCGATGATCCAGCTTTCGCGCTCCGTGACGGTTTGCGCCCGGAACTCCTCGCGGGCCAGTTCGTAGCCCCAATCGCGAAAGGCTCCTTCCGTGAATTTTTGAATATTTCCCTTGTGCACCAGGGTCACGCTGGGCCGTTTCGTCTCGAGAGCGTATTTGATCGCCCGGCGCACGAGCCGTTTGGTTCCCGTCGGAGAAATCGGCTTGATGCTCACGCCGGAATCCCAGCGCACTTGCTTCTTGCCGTCCTTCAGCATGTCGTTGTTCAGGAATTCCAGCAACTTCTTCGCTTCCGGCGTGCCGGATTTCCACTCAATGCCGATGTACACATCCTCCGTATTCTCGCGAAAAATCACCACGTCCATTTTCTCGGGATGCCGCACGGGAGAAGGTACGCCCTCGAAATACCGCACCGGCCGGACGCAGGCGTACAGATCCAGAATCTGCCGGAGCGCCACATTCAGCGAGCGAATCCCGCCGCCGACCGGCGTTGTCAGCGGTCCTTTGATTGCCACGCGAAAGTCGCGGATTGCGTCCACGGTGTCGTTCGGCAGCCATTCCCCGAACGTATTGAATGCCTTCTCTCCCGCGAAGACTTCGAACCACGCGACCCGCCGGCGTCCGCCGTACGCATGCTCGACCGCGGCATCAAAAACGCGCCGGGACGCTTTCCAGATGTCGCGTCCGGTTCCATCACCTTCAATGAACGGGAGAATGGGCGCGTCCGGCACTTGCAATTCGCCGTTGCTGTAGCCGATGGGCTTTCCTTCCGCGGGAATGGGCTGGCCGTTGTACGAATTCCTCATGAACAGGTGTCCTCCGGGATAACCGCAATCGCGTGGCGCGCTCCGCGCGAAACCTTCGCGCCGAAATAACCGGAAAAGATACCACAAGCCGCCGTTCGCGCCGAATCATAGCCGTCTAAAGGGCTATTTAGAAGAGCCTGTCCATACGGCATTCCGTGTAGCGCCTGCGCGCCGGCGCGGAACAGCGCGCGAGATCTGTGCTGGGCGCGTGCAAGAAACATGCCCGATTGATGCGCTGGCGTGACTGCCTGCGAAATGGAAATCCACGGGGCCGGAGAAGGGGCTCGCCGCGCCGGCGAGAAGTCTTGGCAAATCGCGAATTTCTCGATTAAGATAGCTCCACTGCGCGGGCGGTCGCTCCCCTCCGCAGAACGAGTTTCCTCGAAGAGCCGCCCAGCCCCCTTCGATCCAGCCTTCACCTAGGGAGCGAACACACGCTGGTATGCACGCAGAAGCAAATGGAGGACTTACGAATATGAGGCGCGGTATCGAACTGGCCTTGCTGGCCGGAGCTGTGGTGCTCTCGGGCTGTGCAACAAAGAAGTATGTTGGGCAACAAGTCGATCCGGTTCAGCAGAAACTTAATCAGGTCCAGCAGCAGCAAGAGGCTACACAAAAGCAGTTGGACACTGCCGAAACCAAGATCAGCGCTGCTCAGGAGAAAGCGGATGCGGCTGATTCCAAGGCCAATGAGGCCGCTGGACAGGCCTCGGCGCTCAACAAAAAGACCGATCAGTTGAGCAGCGATCTCTCCAGCACGCGCAACGAATTCAACGACAAGATAGCGAATCTCGACAACTACAAGTCCGTTGGCGACGTCACTGTGCTCTTTCAATTCAACTCTGCGAAGCTCAGCGACGAAGCCAAGCAAAAGCTCAATGAAGCGGTTCAGGGGCATGTGCAAAACGCGCAGCGCTACTTCGTCTCCGTCGAAGGCTTCACCGACAAGATCGGCGACCCGGAATATAACCTGAACCTCAGCCGCCGCCGCGCTATCGCGGTTCAGAACTATCTCATCACGCAATACAATCTGCCGGCCTACCGCGTGCAGATCGTGGGGCTGGGCGAGGAAAAGCCGGTGAACAGCCAAAAGACCCGGCAAGAGCGTTCGGAAAACCGCCGCGTTCAAGTCACCGTCTATGCGCCCGCAGGTTCCAGCCAGGGATCGCAAGGTCCGGGGGGCAGCCGTTAAATCCGTTGCAGTTCCGGAAAAAGCACTCGCCTGCGTGGATCATGCCCGAAGGGAGCGTATCCGCGCGTCTTGCTCTTTCATCCTGCGCGATTTAGATTAGCGCGGGAAAAGTAACCTCGCCGGGCGCCAAACGCCGCCTGCAAGCGGCTGCGAAGCTCTTATGGCGGATCTTTGCGCTGTAGAGGCTTAAGGCTGTAAACGTACACAACGCTCTTGCTCTCACGGTCCTGCACAAAAAAGTAGCCGTGCTCGCGGCGGGCGCAACGCTCGGTGGCCGCCTTGGCGCTCTCGAGATCCGGACACTCCTGAATTTGCGTGGAACTTCCGTCGGGCAACGAGCGGAGAACAACATAGCGATGTGGCACGGGACCTCGCGCGACCAAAATACCGGTGAATGCTGATTCGACTTGGAACAAGGCTGAGGCGGTTGCAGCCTACCGTGTCGCGGAAGGCAAAGTAAAGCGAATACCGGAGCCTCTCCGCGGAATTGTGCGACTGTGATGTCTCCTTAAGCCGGACGTTACCTTCGGGTTGCCTGTTGAAAAAGAAGGCACCTTGGGATTCAATGTTTCGCGCTTGTCATTGGAATGGACGAGCCAGGAGCTACGAACATGACTTCTCGATCGCGGCGCAACCTGAGCCATCGCATAATCCTCGGCGCATTTCTCACTGGCTATGCTGCTTCGGTTTTCGCGCAGACGTCCAAACCCGTGCTTCTGGTTCTCAATAAGGCCGATAGCAACCTCGCGATCGTGGACCCGGAGACTGGAAAAATCGCGGCAAAAGTTCCCACTGGAGAGCAGCCTCACGAAGTTGCCGTGTCGGCAGACGGCAAGCTCGCGTTCGTGACCAATTACGGCCCTCGCGGCGATGGCAACACCATTTCTGTGATTGATTTAGCCGCCCGGCGCGAGCTTCACCGCGTGGACATCAGCCCGCTTCGCGGACCGCACGGCGTTGCCTCGGCGGACGGCAAAGCCTACTTCACTGCGGAAGTTAGCAAAGTCATCGCCCGCTATGACCCCGCCGAGAACAAACTGGACTGGCTCATGGGCACCGGCCAGAACGTCACGCACATGGTCGTGCTTACCCGGGACCTCAGCATCATCTTCGCCATCAACATCGGTTCCAATTCCGTGTCCGCCATTGAAAAAAGCAATGCCCGCGGCGGATGGAATGCCACGGTCATCCCCGTCGGCCAAGGCCCGGAAGGCTCGTCGCTCTCGCCGGATGGAAGGGAGCTGTGGGTCGCGAACTCCGGGGACGGAACCGTCTCGATCATTGACGTGAGCACAAAGAAAGTCAGTGACACCATTGCTATTCACACTCAGCACTCGAATCGCTTGAAATTTACCCCGGATGGCTCCCGCGTTCTCATTTCGGATATCGGCGATGGCAGTGTGGTTGTCGTTGATGCCAAATCGCGCGCGCTGATCAAGCGCTTGCCGCTGGGTAAGAGTTGTGAAGGCATTCTCATTGCGCCGGACGGCTCGAAGGCTTATGTTGCGGTCAGCGGCGACAATCACGTCGCGGTCCTTGATCTGAAGACACTCGCGCCTATCGGCAAACTGGAAACCGGCAACGATCCCGACGGCATGGCCTGGGCTCCCAGGTGAACCGGCCGCAAACGCGGCTGATTTTGGGCGTGTGCTAGAATAACCAGTTTAAGACCAGCACTGGATTTCGAGTGAGCATGCCCGAACAACCCTTGTTGCTCGATACGCAGTTCGACCCGGAAGACGAGTACCGTCCGGAGCCGGAGCCAGAGCCGCTCCCTCCTGCCTGGATGGATGGTAGCGTGCGCATTGGCATTCATACGTCGATTGCCGGCAGTTACCTAAATGCCTTGGAATCAGCAAGAAAGCTCGGTTGTAACGCGCTGCAAATCTTTTCGGCCAGCCCCCGGATGTGGCAAGGGGGTCCGGCACGAATACCGGAAGCTGACGCTGCTGCCTTTCGCGCACGCCGTGCTGAGCTTGGCCTCGGCCCCCTGGTCATTCACGCGAATTACCTGATCAATCTGGCTGCCGCTCAACCGATGCTGCGCACGCGCTCCATTCAAGCATTTTACGAGGAGCTTGTGCGCGCCGCTTCCTTGGGCGCTGATTTCGTGGTCGTGCACCCGGGCTCGCGTGGCGAAGAGAGCGTTCAGCGCGCGCTGTCTACGGTCATCGAAAGCGTCAAGCACGGCGCAAAGCGCGCCGGCCTCGGAGGCGTCCGTATTCTCATCGAAAACACCGCGGGCATGGGTCACGCGCTTGGAGGGCGTCTCGAGGAAATCGGCGAGATTGTTCACGGCTTAACTGCGCTCAACGCCGGCGCATGTCTCGACACCGCGCATCTGCTGGCCGCCGGCTACGACATCACCACCGAGGCGGGCCTCGCTTCGACCATCACGCAGATTGACGCGGCTATCGGGCTCGAGAACGTCCCTGTTTTTCACCTGAATGATTCCAAAGTGCCTCTCGGCGGTCGCGTGGACCGCCATGAGCACATCGGTCGCGGAAAGATCGGCGCCGCGGCTTTTCAGCGGCTCCTGCGTCATCCGCGGCTTGGAACCGTGCCGCCGGAAGGCTTGCCTGGTCGCGCCTTTCTTGCGGAAACGCCGGTCGACGACGTGGGCGATGACCGCAAGAACGTCGCCAGAATTTGGGAGCTCGCGGGCGTCGAGGGCCCTCCCGCGGAGAAGGGCTATTCCATGCTCACTCCGGCGCTTAAGCGCCAGTTAGTGAAGCAGCGGACGGCACAAGCGCGGCAAGCGCGCGTCCAGAAGTACGCGTCTGCGGAAGACCGGACGAGGTCCCGCGCGGCGCGGCCTGTTCGGCGAGCTGGTGCGAAGAAGAGTTCGGTCAAACGCAAGAGGCGCTAAGCAGCACGGGCCTCTTGGCCCGGACGGCGTGAGTGGCAACGAGGGGGCGGAGAGCAGCGTGGCGGAGCAGAACAGGAGAGAGGGCGCGAGCGCGGATGCGCAGCCAGGGGCGTCCGGGTACGACCCCCAAAGAATCGAAGCCAAGTGGCAGAAGCGCTGGGCGGAGGAGCGCGTCTTTGAAAGCGAAGCCGACTCCGCCAAGCCCAAGTACTATGTTCTCGAAATGCTGCCCTATCCGAGCGGCACCATGCACATGGGCCACATGCGCAATTACGCCATCGGGGACGTGGTCGCTCGGGTAAAGCGCATGCGCGGCTTCAACGTGATTCATCCCATGGGTTGGGACGCTTTCGGCCTGCCCGCGGAAAACGCCGCCATCAAGAACAAGACGCATCCCCGCGTGTGGACCAATAACAACATCGCCGAATTTCAGCGCACGCTCCGCCGCTTCGGGTTCAGCTACGACTGGCGCCGCGAAATCTCCACCTGCGAGCCGGAATACTATCGCTGGAATCAGTGGTTTTTCCTGCGCATGCTGGAACGCGGGCTTGCCTACCGCAAGAAGAGCCGCGTCAACTGGTGCCCGAAGTGCTGTACGGTGCTGGCCAACGAGCAAGTCGTCAACGGTTACTGCTGGCGGCACGAAGATACCCTGGTAGAAACCCGCGAAATCGAACAGTGGTTTCTTAAGACCACTGCCTATGCCGATCAGCTTCTAGACGACCTCAAGACCCTCGAAGGCGCCTGGCCTGAGCGCGTCATCACCATGCAGCGCAACTGGATCGGCAAGTCGCAAGGCGCGAAGGTGAAATTCGCGGTGGTTGAACCGGCGGCGGCCGGGCCGATTGAAATTTTCACCACGCGGATCGACACCATCTATGGCGCAACCGCACTCATTCTTGCACCTACTCATGCGGCGGTGGGCAAGCTGCTGGAGAACTCGCCCGGGCGCGCCGCCGCGGAGTCGAAGCTCGCCGCCATGCGCCAGACCTCCGTCAAAGCCGAAGACCTGGCCACCGCGGAAAAGGTCGGTTTTTTCACCGGGCGTTATGCCGTGAACCCCTTCACCAAGGAGCAGATTCCCATCTGGGTCGGCAATTTCGTCTTGATGGAATACGGCACCGGCGCGCTCATGGCTGTGCCCGCGCACGACCAGCGCGATCTCGAATTCTGCCGCAAGTATGGTATTCCGGTTCGCGTGGTCATTCAGCCGCCTGCCGGCGAGCCGCTCGATTCCGCAACCATGACCGCTCCTTACGAGGAGCACGAAGGCCGCCTCGTCAACTCCGGGCCTTACAACGGGCTTGCTCCCGACGATGCGGCTCGCAAGATGATCGCCGATGCCGAAAAACAGGGAGTCGGCCGCGGTGAGACGATCTTTCGTCTCCGGGACTGGGGCATATCCCGCCAGCGCTACTGGGGGACGCCAATTCCAGTGATCTATTGCTCGAAGGATGGCGTCGTGCCCGTCCCCGACAGCGATCTTCCCGTCATCCTTCCGCCGAATCCGAGGCTCACCGGAGAAGGCGAATCGCCTCTTGCCGCCACGCCCGAATTTGTGAATACGACTTGCCCCGCGTGTGGAGGGCCGGCGCGCCGCGAAACAGACACCATGGATACGTTCGTCGACTCCTCCTGGTATTTTTATCGCTACTGCGATCCGCACAATAGCTGGTCGCCGTTCGATACAGCAAAAGTCGCTTACTGGTTTCCCATCGATCAGTATATCGGGGGCATCACTCACGCCATCCTTCACCTGCTCTATTCGCGCTTTTGGTGCAAAGTGATGCGCGACCTCGGCTTGGTCACACACGACGAGCCAATCGCCCGCCTCTTCACGCAAGGCATGGTCCAGAAGGGCGGCGTGGCCATGTCCAAATCACGCGGTAATGTCGTCGGGGCGCTCGACATGGCCGAAAAATACGGCGCCGATACGGGCCGTCTCTACACGCTCTTCGCCGCGCCGCC
>DASRCZ010000151.1:0-13279 GCA_035652855.1 Candidatus Acidiferrum sp. | reverse complement strand
CCCCACCATGCCGTCCTTTGGTTCTGGGCATAGCTGACGATTCCGGCCGCGCCAAATTTGCCAACGGCCAGGTCCTGGACCGCCCCGGGTTGCGCGCTCACCAAGACAATCTTCCCCTTAACACTCTTGCCCGCGTAATCGCTCTCGTTCGTACCATCGCCTAGATCCACCAACTCCGCCGTGACGTCCGCCGACTCGCTGTCCTCCGCCAGCGCCACCGGCTCCGCGTCATAACTCGCGAGAAGCTTCTCCCGCCAGCCGATCGAGCTTGTGGCCCGCGCCGCCTTCCCATCGGCGCCCATCCGGAGTGTTCCCTCGGTTGCCGGCTCGAGGACGTACAGCCGGCCCGTTTCCGCATCCCATGCCGGCCGCGCTCTCTGGGTTCCATAAAAAATCTTCCCATCCGCCGGAAACTCCAGAATCTCCACATTGCTTAGCCCGTATTGCCGGAGCCGCTCCGCGACCAGTTCCGCCGCCGAATGAAATCCTTTCGATCCGCGCTGCCGGTGAAAGGTCGCGATCACTTCCAGATTCCGTTTCGCCGTCTCGCCGCTCAGCTCATTGGCCAGCGCCGCAACGTCTTTCGCCGGGAGCAACGGCGGTTTCTGCGCCGCCGCATCCTGTGCGCACGTTGCGATAACCAGCATCGCTGCAACCCAGACTCCTTGTCTCACGGTCCCTCCGCGCTGCGCATTCTAGCGTGTTTCCCGGTTAGCGGCGGCTCATCTCTCCTCTTCCCTGGCGGCCTGCCTGCCGCCTCCTTTGGCCCCTCCGTGCTCCCGCGCCAGGAAAACCGCAACGCGCACCCGCACCCTCCTCTTTTCGCCCCGCCCGCCTTCCGCTTCGAGTACAATCCCCGCCTTGCGGGAGGTTGCATGAGCTCCGCCCAAACACTTCGCGAGATTCGCGACGGCTTCGAGCGGCCCTTCTGGGTGGCAAACATCAGCGAAATCTTCGAGCGTCTTTCGTATTACGGTGCATTTTCTTCCCTGGCCGTTTATCTCCAGGAGAAACTCAGCTTCTCCACCGAAGCCACCGGCACGCTGACCGGCATCTTCGGCGGCATGGTGTGGTTCCTGGCCATTTTCGGGGGCGCCGTTGCCGATAAGCTGGGCTTCCGCCGCGCGCTCTCCGCGGCTTATTTGATCCTGGCCGTGGCCTACTTTCTTATCGGCTCCATTGGCGCTTCGTGGCTCGCGCCCATCCGCGGGGCCGTTCCGCTCGGCCTTTTCGTCGGGTTCATTCTGATTCTTCCCGCGCTGGGCATTTCGCTGGTCAAGCCTTGCGTCGTGGGCACAACCGCTCGCGCCAGCAAGGAAAGCGTTCGCTCCCTCGGCTATTCCATTTACTACACGATGGTCAATATCGGCGGCATGGCGGGCCCCTTCGTCGCCGATTGGGCGCATTCGCATCTGGGCCTTGAACGTGTCTTCCGCATTTCCGCTCTCAGCGTCTTCCTGATGTTCTTCTTCGTGCTTTTTTTCTTTCGCGAGCCGCGCAAACCCGGCGAAGCCCCGGCGCCGAGCGCGCTTCAGGTGCTTCGCAACTTCCGCGCCATTTTGTGGCCGCCGCGGTTCCTGATCTTCCTGCTCATCTTCACCGGCTACTGGGTCGTTTACTGGCAGCAGTACACCAGCCTGCCCGGATTCATTCACGCCTACATTGATCCCCAGGCCCGCGTCGAACGCATATTGATCACCGATGCGGCTGTCGTCGTTTCCCTGACATTTCTGGTTAACTATTTGCTCAGAAGGCTTCCGCAATTCCACGCGGTTATTCTCGGCACCGTAGTCACGTCGCTCTCCTGGCTCATTCTCGCCTTCTGGCCAACCGTGGCGGGCGCCGTTGTTTCCATCGCTGTGCTCGCCATCGGCGAGATCATCCAGCAGCCGCCCTACTACTCGTACATCTCGAAGCTCGCGCCTCCCGGCCAGCAAGGCACCTACATGGGCTTCGCGTTCCTGCCTCTGGGTATCGGGTCAATCGTTGGCGGATGGTACGGCGGGCAAGTCATGCATCATTTTGGGGAGGTGGCGCATCACCCGGAGCGCGCGTGGTACGCCATCGTCGCGGTCGGCCTTCTGACCGCTCTGCTTCTTTGGATTTATGACCGCGTGCTGCGTCCCTCCGAGCCGCGACGGGCGAACTCGTCAGTTGACCATGCGGCGCAACGACTCGAGCGCCTGGCGCGCGAGTGAATACCGCGGCTCGATCTCGAGCGACGCTTGAAAGCTCTTCCGAGCCTGGCCATAGAGTTCCTTGGCAACGTACGCGCGGCCCAGGTTGTAGTGCGGAAAATGGCGCGGCTCGTATCGCCGCGCTTCGGTCGCCTGCTGCAGCCAACCGATGGCTTCATCAAAACGCCCCAATTCGATCAAATAGGCGCCGATATCATTATAAGGATTGCCAAAATCCGGGTCGATGCTGATGGCGCGCTTGCACTGCTCGATGGCTTCATCCAGCCGCCCTTGAAAATGATACGTCCACCCCAAAAACGTGTGCGCCTCGGCCGTCGGGTGCAGCTCGAGCGAACTCAAATAAAGCTCCTCGGCTCGTTCGTAGTCCCCTTCCATCTGGGCTTGGTAGGCGTCTTGCAGCACTTCCCATGCTCGCGTCAGGGCTTCTTGGCTCATGCGCATTTCTTAGCACGCCGTTTTGGCCCCGCAAAAGAGTACGAAGGTTCTGGGCGTGCATCTCAGGAACCTGTCCTTTCTGCCGGGTAAACTTCTTCCGGGAGACGGAGCTTCACCGCTCGCGGAGAATGGCGCGGCACTCAGCTTCCTCCGCTGAAGGCACCGTGCCACCCCTGAGTGGCGTAAGATCCCTGACAAACTATCTCCATCCGAGAGTCTTATCTGGAATTTCGTCCGCGAAAAAGAGAGAATAATTCGCATAGCATTCGGTAGCGCCAAGTTTAGGGGGCATCGTGAAGCGAATCGTTTTCGCTCTCGGAGTTGCGGGCTTGACCTGTGCCGCCGCGGTTGTCATCGCGCAAGAGACGCCTGCAAAAAAGACCGCGCCGGCCAAAGCTTCCAGCGCGAATTCCGCCGCCGTTGCAAAAGGGAAAGACATTTTCGACAAGAAATGCGGGGTCTGCCATTACGCAAACAGCGACCAGAAGAAAATCGGCCCCGGGCTGAAAGGGCTCGGCAAGCGCGGCACCTTCACGGTCAACAACAACAAGGTCACCGACGAAACGCTGAAGACCTGGATCGAAAACGGCGACTCCCTCATGCCTCCATTCAAGGATGTTCTGGACGCCCAACAAATCAAGGACGTAATCGCCTACGTCAAGACGCTTTAGCGCGAGCAGGCTGCGCCGGCCTAGACCGCTTGCGGACGCGCTGTACGAAGCGTACAGGTGTGCCTAGGAAGCCAAATCGGTCACGAAGCTGATTTTCGAGGAAGCGTTCGTAGCTAAAATGGAGCGGCTGCTTCTGATTCGTGAATAGAAGGAACGTGGGTGGCGCGGTCTTGGCCTGCGTCACATAGTAGATCTTCACCGGCCGTGCTTTCGGCGTGGTGCCGCGAGCGAGATCAACTTGCTCGAGCCAGCGATTTAAATCCGGAGTGGGGATGCGGCGGCGGCGCGCTTCGGCGACCTCCACGATAAGCGGATAGAGCCTGTTGACGCGTTCGCCGGTCTTGGCGGAAAGAAAAACGATCGGGGCATAGCTGAGAAATTTCAACTTGTCCCGGACGAGCTTCTCATAGCTGGCAAGCAGGATGCCGCGGTCGATCTCGCCGGCTCCGCGCCGGGCCGTGGATTGCGCGGTTTTGGTTTTGGCCTTGGGCGCGCCGTTTTCGCGGCCGGCGGATCTTTGAGCCGCTTCGACGGCAAGATCCCACTTATTCATCACAATGATGACCGAGCGCCCGGACTGCTCGGCGTACATGGCGATGGTGGCGTCGCCCTGCGTGACGCCTTGTTCGGCATCCACGAGCAGGAGCGCCACGTCGGCGCGCTCAAGCCCGCGGCGCGCCATGACGACGCTCAGCTTTTCCGCGACAAGAACCGTTTTGCCTTTGCGCCGAATACCGGCTGTATCAATAAACCGGAAGGTGCGGCCGTCGCGCACGACCTGCGTATCGACACTGTCCATGGTGGTGCCGGGAATCGGCGAGACGATGGAACGCTCTTCGCCGGCAAGACGGTTGAGCAGAGTGGACTTGCCGACATTCGGACGGCCGATGATCGCGACCTCGATCTCCTCGGCCTCGGGCTCATTCTCGCCCGTTCCAGACTCGGCGGAGATCTCCGATGGTCCGCGCGCTGGCTCGCGGCGACGAGTGGAGTCAATTTGCCGCCAAACGGCGTCCAGCAGATCGTCCACCCCTGTGCCGTGCTCGGCCGTGACCGGGAAAACCGGCGCTCCAAGCTCGTGAAAAGCGGCGGCGTGGATTTCCTGGTTCGGCGCATCCACCTTGTTCACCGCGATGAAGAGTGGTTTGCCCGTCGCGCGAAGCAGCCGCGCGAGTTCGGCATCGAGCGGCGTTGGGCCGGCTTGCGAATCGACAACGAAAACCAGCACAGCCGCCCTTTCAATGGCCACCTGTGCCTGGCGGAAAATCTCCCGGGGAATAAGAGCCTTGTCATCCGGAACGATGCCGCCCGTGTCCACCACCTCCAGCGTGCGACCGCGCCATTCGGCCCTGCCATAAATGCGGTCGCGTGTGATGCCGGGTTCGTTCGTGACGATCGCGCGACGAGTGCCGGTTAGACGATTGAAAAGAGTGGACTTGCCGACGTTCGGGCGACCGACAATCACGAGGGATGGCAATTTGTGCTTCATGCAAACCATGGACGACCACAGCGGAAATTCGCGCCCGCAAGCCGAACTATCAATGTAACATGGCGACGCTGAGTCCCCCACAAAGATCGGGAGAGGCCCAGCACATGGACCTCTGCCGGTTCCTGCTTCCGGCCAAGCTCCGATGCCGTACAAGGAATTGCCTGAAAATGCCAGCCGCGAACCGGGGCGGCGGCGAGGGTTCAGCGCCGGTGCCCCAGCTTCGCGAGCGCCCGCTGATTCTGCCGATATTTCCCGTCGAGGCGGCCACGCCGGTCTGCTAGTCAATTCTTTCCTCACCTCTCTTGTGACAAGGGAGATGCGGGAGTATGCTGCGGCGGGTGTAATCGAAGGGAGAAGGCGATGACGAAGCGAAGCGCGTGGTTTGCGGTTGTAGCCGCAGGAATGTTAGCGCTTGGAGTTGGGACCTCCAATGCGGGTGCGCCCGGAACACCAGGGCAGAGTGCGAGCGCGGCGGCAGCCGCGAATCCGGTCAGCACGACGGTAAAGGGGCAATTGCCGCGCTCTGAGAAGAACATGGTCGGCGCGGCGGAGGCCATGCCAGCGGACAAATACGGCTACAAACCGGCGCCGGAAATGAATTCCTTCGGCCACTTGGTCATGCACAGCGCCCAATCCAACAACTTGCTTTGTTCGAAGCTCTCCGGCATGGCCGCACCGGAGGTGAAGATCGCGGATACGGATGGAAAGGAAAAGTTGGTGGAAGCGCTCAAGGCTTCCTTTCAATATTGCTCGGCGGCGCTCGCGAACGTGGACGACTCGAAGCTGGGCGAGCAGTTGGTGCTTTTTGGGAACCGCCCCGCGACCCACGCTGCCGCGCTGATTGCGCTAAGCGATGGCTGGAGTGATCATTACGGCGCGATGGCTACGTATCTGCGACTGAATGGCATCGTGCCGCCATCCGCGCAGGCGCGAAAAGAAAAGGACTAAGCAGCCTCCGTTATCGCTGCGCCTTGCGTTTGGTCCCGAGGGCAGCGCCGTTGCGCCAAGCCACTGGTCAGACCTGCAGCACATCGCCCTCGCGAGCCACGGCCTCGTACAGAACGGGATTGACGAAAAAGCCGAGCACCAGGCGGGAAATCAGCCCGGCGACAACAACGATCGCAAAAGGCTTCTGGGTGTCAGATCCCACGCCGGTGGACATGGCCGCCGGCAGCAAGCCCAGGCAGGCAACCAGCGCCGTCATCATGATTGGCCGCAGGCGCAAAAGCGACGCTTGGCGTGTGGCCTCGCGAATCGACTTGCCCTCGAGACGCAGCTTGTTGATATAGCTGACCAAAATGACCGCGGTCTCGACCGACACGCCGAGCAACGCCAGCAGTCCGAGGATGCTGGAGACACTGAAGGGCGTATGCGTCAGCTTCAGCGCTATCAGCGCGCCCACCGGCTCGGTGATCACGACGCCCAGCGCGATGCTGACCGGAAATTTGAAATTCCCGTACAGCGCGAAGAGAATCAGAAAAATGAGCAGTACCGCAAGCGGGCCGATCACAAAAAATTGCGCTTTGGCTTCCAGTAATTCGCTGTACTCGCCGCCCCAGTCAAGCCGGTAGCCGTCCGGCAAGCGGACATTCCTCGCCACGGCAGCCTGCCCCGCGTGAACGATGCCTTCCAAATCGCGCCCCGTCACGGAAAATTGAATGCCGATGTAGCGCGAATTGTTTTCGCGATAAATGAAGGATGCGCCCGAGGCTTCATGTATATCGGCGAGCTCGGAAAGCGGAATCTGCTGGCCGGCAGGAGCAGGGACGAGCAGGTTGGAAATTTGGCGTGCATTCGAGCGGTATTGCGGCTCCATGCGCACAACCAGATCGAAAAGCTTTTCGCCTTGAATTACCTGCGTTGCCGCCTGCCCTCCCACGGCGGCTTGCACGACCGCTTCAACGTCCGCAACGTTGATGCCATAGCGCGCGATTTTTTCCCGGTTGGCGTCCACAATCAAGCTCGGCTGGCCCAGCTCGCGCACCACGGTAAGCTCGCTGAATCCCGGAGTCTTGTCCAGCACGTTGCGAATCTCCACTGCTTTTTTCTCCAGCACGTCCAGGTCGGGACCGAAGATTTTGACGGCCAGCGCAGATTTCAAGCCCGTGAGCGCCTCATCGACGGCATCTTCCGCCGGCTGAGTGAAATTGAAGATCACTCCCGGGTATGACTCGAGCTTTTTCTCCAGATCCCTTGAAAGCTCTTCCTTGCTGCGAATCGGGCCGCTCTTCCACGATTTGTCATCGTAGGGCTTAAGGCCGACATAGAACTCGCAATTGAAGAAGCCTGTGGGGTCGGTTCCGTCGTCGGGCCGGCCCAACTCGGACCCAACGACCGTTACCTGCGGATACTGGCTGATGAGCGCGCGGACCTTTGGCGCGAACTTCTCGGCCTCCTCGAAGGAGATCGTGTAAGGCATGGTGGCGCGAACCCACAGCGCTCCCTCATCCAGGTGCGGCAGAAATTCCCCGCCAATGAGCGGCACCAGGAGCAGCGCGCTGCCAAAAATCAGAAAGCTCGCGGCAATGGTCATCTTTGGATGGTTCAGGCACCAATCCAGACGCACTGCGTACTGGTCGCGAATCCAGTTGAAGATGCCGTTCTCTTTTTCCTTCACGCCTTTCTTGAACAAGTAAGAAGACAGCACCGGCACGAACGTCAGCGTGAGAATCAGCGCCCCGACCAGCGCGAAGGCCATGGTGTCCGCCATCGGATGAAACAGCTTGCCGGCGGGACCCGTGAGCGCATAGATCGGCAGATATCCGGCGATGATCACCGCCACGGAGTAGAAAATGGGACGGTCCACGTCGCGAGCCGCGGCCAGAATCACTTCGTGCAGCTTGTACTCCGTCCCGTGGCGAAGACTGAGCTCGCGGTAGATGTTCTCCACCATGACAATCGTTCCGTCGATGATGATGCCGAAGTCAATCGCGCCAATCGAAAGCAGATTCGCGGCTTCCCCTGTGCCATGCAGAAAAATGAAGGCAAACAGCAGAGCGAGCGGAATCGTCAGCGCGGTGATGACGGCGGCGCGCACGCTCACCAGGAAAAACACAAGCACGAGAAGCACCAGCACCATTCCGCGGAGCAGATTGCCTTCCACGGTATCGGTAGTTACCCGCACCAAATCGCTGCGGTCGTAGTACGGACGAATCTTGATGTCGGGCGGCAGCACGCTGCGGTTCAACTCTGCGGTCTTGCGCTCGACTCCGGCCAGCACATTTTGCGTTTGCTCGCCGCGTCTCATCAGGATCACGCCTTCCACGGCGTCGTCGTTGTTCTTGCTCTTGTCCTGGAAGCCGAAGATGCCGAGCCGCGGCGCGTGCCCAATCTCGACGCGCGCCACATCCTTGACGCGAATGGGGACGCCGTTGTTGCTCCCGACCACCACTTCGCCGATATCGTCCGTGCTTTTCAGCAGGCCCAGACCGCGAACGTAGTAGAACTGGCCGCCCTGGGTATAAAACCCGCCGCCCGTGTTCGCGTTATTCGCTTGCAGCGCGTTGAGCACCTGAACGACAGGCAAGTGAAAGTTGTACAGCCGGGCCGGGTCCAGGAGCACGTGATACTCCATGGTGGGGCCGCCGAACCCGGAATCATCCGCGACGCCAGGAACACTGCGGTAGGCGCGCTCGATGATCCAGCTTTCATACGTGTGCAGTTCCGTGGGTGTGCGATCCGGGCTCTCGAGCACATAGCGATAGACGAGTCCGCTCGGACTGAAGAGCGGAGCCATGCTGGGGGTTACACCCTGCGGCAAAGCCGCGTCGCCAATGCGCTCGAAAACCACTTGTCGCGCGAAGTAGGGATCCACTCCTTCGTCAAACGTCAGAATTACGTCCGAGAGTCCATAAAGCGAAATCGACCGCATGACCTTCAGGTTCGGCGTGCCGTTCATTGCCAGCTCGAGCGGCAGAGTCGTGAGCCGCTCGACCTCTTCCGCCGCGTGCCCTGGCCACTGCGTGATCAACTCGACCATCGGCGGCGAAAGGTCCGGGTAAGCGTCCACGGGCATCCGCTGGAACGAAATAGCGCCAAATACAACGATGAGCACCGTCATCATCAGGATGACGAAGCGTTGCCGGAGAGCGAAATCAACAATGCGATGAATCATGACTGAACGCGGTCTCTCAGTGCTGAAGCGAATTCTTAAATTGCAGGAAGAGGCTGCCGTCTCCAATCACCCGTTCCCCTTCCTGCAAGCCCCCAATAATGTGCGTGCGGCCATTCAGGCTGTCCCCAATCTTTACCGGGCGGCGCGCGAATTCGTTCGGCCCGCTTTGCACATAAACAAACGGCTCGTTCTCCGCATCCCGAAGGACTGCGGCATCGGGCACCGTTAGGGCGTCGCGAATGGCCCCAGCTTGCACCGTCGCGCTCACATACATGTCTTTTTTCAGCTTGTAGCTGGGGTTCTGCGTGACGATGCGGGCTTGCAGCGTCCGCGTGTTCGGGTCGAGCGCCTCGGCTAGGTACGAAATCTTGCCGTGAAACGTGTCCGGATAGGCGTCGGTCGTTATCTCCACCGCGTCTCCGACATGCACGTAGGCGAGATCGCTTTGATACACATTGACGAGCACCCACACCGTGCTCATGTCCGAAATCGTGAAGCACTGCGTCGAGCCGGCCTGCAGCAGTTGGCCTGGCCCCACGAGTCGCTCCACGATTTGCCCCGATACCGGCGCCGGAACGGGAATCCGCCCGCCGATACTCGCGCCATTCTTGACCAGGGACTCGGGTTCGCTGATGCCGAGAGCCCGCAGCGTGTCTTCGCTCGATTGCAAATCGGCTTCCGCTTGCGCGTGATCGGATTCCGCTTGCTGCAGGTCGCGTTCCGCGATGGCCTTGTGCTCGAACAGATCCTTCGCGCGCTGATAGTTCTTGTCCGCAAGCAGGAACGCGCTGCGCGCTTTCAGGTACGCTGCGCGCGCGTCGGCGAAGTCAGGACTCGTCGCGGTCAAAAGCGGCTGCCCGGCCTTCACGAACTGCCCTGGCTCGGCGAGAATCTCCTGCACCGGCCCGCCCACGGCGCTAATTACCGGCGTGGTCTTGAACGCGTTGTACTGCACGGAACCCGTAAGCCGCAGAACGCGCGGCAAGCGCTCTTTTTCCACCGCCACAATCTGGATGTGCGCCATTTGCTCCGCCGGCACGCTGAAGAGGTTCGCCGAATCCGCCTTGGCTTCACTCGAGGAATACGAAGTCATGCGCGATTCCGCTTCTCCGGGGCCCGAGCCACAACCCCATGCGAAAAGCAGAGGAGCGGCAACCGCCGCTGCGGCGATCCAGCAAGCCAAACGCGAGAGCGGACGGCCCGCAGCCCCGCCGAGAGCTGCGCCACAGTTCGAGCAGGAAGTCGAGTGAGCAATGCGAGCGATGATTCTTCTCATGGCAGATTCCTTGTGCCCACCGCCTCACGCATCTGTTCGAGCGCGGTCATGTAGTTGGCCAGCGCCTGACGGTAGGCAAGCTGGCTGGCCCGGTACGTTCGTTCGGCGTCCAGATAGTCGAGCAGGCTGGCCACGCCACGTTCGTAGGAGTAGCGGCTGATATCGCGAGACTCCGTCGCCATATCCACGTATCCGCTCTGATAGAGCTGGACGACCTCATCGTTCGTGTGCAGGTTGGCATAAGCGTCCGTTACATCGGTCAGGACCTGCTGCGCGGTTTCCGTCTGCAACTCTTCCGCTTGTGTAACCGCGTAGCGCGTACGCGCGATTTCGCCCTGATTGCGGTCAAAAATCGGCAAATCAATATTGAAAAAGAAAGCGCCGCTGTTGACCCCAGCCGTGTGCGTGTAATTGAAGGACGCGCTCAGATCGCGTTTTCCGTTCGCCACCGCCAGCGCGGCCTGGCTTTGCGCCGCTGTCACTCCAAGGTGCGCCGCCTTCAGGTCCGGCCGGTTCTGCAGCGCCAGCGCTTTCAGTCCGTCGAGGTTTTCCTTCACCGGCCGGTACACCAGCTCGCCGCTCACCTCATAGTTATCCGGAACCGATTCGAAACCCAGCAACTGACGGAGTCCCGCCAGAGCCTGGACCTTCGCTACTTTCGCGTTCAAGACATCCGTCTGGAACTGCAGTAACTGCAGCTTGATCTTCAACAGATCGCCTTGGCTGATATCGCCGGCCTTCAGCCGCGATTCACTGATTTGCACCGTGTTCTGGAAACTGTCGTAATCCTGCTGTGCGAGCTCCAGCGTGGACTCGGCCAGCAGCGCGGAAATGAACTGTGAGGCCACGTTAAAGACCAGCGTCCGTTCGCTGTCGGAAACCTGCGCGCGCGTCACCGAAGTCGCATCCCGCGCCGCCTGCAGCCGGTGCTGCCGCTTCTTTCCCCGCTCGAAGAGATACCCGATGCCGATATCGAATTGCGCCTGATTGTCCAGGTAGTCGAGACTGAACTGGCTCGGCTGGAATAGCGGAAAAAACTGCGTGTCCCAGGACAGCGTAGGATTCGGCCGCAGGTTTGCCGTAATCTCTTGCGCCTGGTTCTGGAGAATGGTCGAGCGCGCCGCTAACAGCGCGTGGTTGTGGTCCAGCGCCATGCGGATGGCATCGTCGAGCGTTAGCTTGGCCGGTGGCGGCTGGCTCGTATCCGCGCGCGGCGGCTCAGCCGGATTCTTCCGCTGCTGGGCGGCACTTGGAGCCGGCAGTATCAGCAAGGCCGCGGCCAAGGCCAATGCCAATGCATTCCTCATTCGGGAAACTCCTCACGCGCGCTCTGTTGCAAACAGGCGCGTGGCGATCAGTAAGAATCAGGGTCGGAAGGGATAAAGAGAGAAGAACTAGACGGCCGGAGGAGCGCGCGGGGAAATCAGCCGTGGAGCATTCGAAGGGACGATACGAGTCGCGGGAGGGATTTCCATCCTCCCAGTTACCACCGGACCGAAGGCAAAGGCCGAAGCGGCGATGGGCGAAGGCACTGCCGCGGAAGTCGCCGGCGTGCAGAACGGACAAAAATGCGAGTTCGAGGACTGGTTGAAGTCGCCGCAATAATCGCAGCGCGCGGCCACAAAAAGCGTGGCCAACACCACCATCACCAGCAAAATCTTTCTTAGCGCATTCTGCATGTGCCTAATAGGACGGAGCTTAGTTGGAATCGGTTGCCGGGTCAAGGAACAAGTGCTCCACGTGTACGGAAGGTTTAGCCGCCAGGCCGCCAAAACAAACAGATTCACCCTTTCGCGAGTCTGACCTATCTCACCGGGCAAGGCGCGGGGTGAGGCATCCCTCCTCGGCATGACTGGCCAAGATGCCCGCGACGAGGGCCGCAAAACAGGCACCTACTAATAAGGGATTGGCCACATCGCGCCAAGCTGCCCACGCTCGCCCCAGCTTCTTGCCCGTAGAATAAGTTGTCGCGCTCGCTGCCGCGCATCGAACGGAATCTATGAACTCATTCCAGCTCCACAGAACCTTCCTCGTCCAATCGCTGTTCCGCCTCGCGCAAACCGGGCCTGCCTGCCTCTTGACTCTATTTCTCGTACCAGTACTGGCGCTCGGCCAACAGAATCCACCACCTGCCGAGAGACTTGCCTCGATTCACGGAACCATTACGACCAAGCCGGTTAGTGGTACCCTCGCGGAACCTTCTGACGGCGGACTCGCCGGGATTACCGTCAAACTCTCGAACCAGAGCGTCTCCGGCGTGCCCCTTAGCACGGAAACCGATGACGCCGGGAACTATGCTTTTGCCGGCCTGGCCCCAGGAACCTACACCATCGCCATCGCGCAACAAGGCTTCAAACCCATCTCCAAAACGATCATGCTGGCTGCCGGCCAGTCTGCCGTGCTGGATTTCGTGGTCGAATTGCAGACCCTCTCGGAAAAAGTCGAAGTGAATGAGCAAACCCAGGCTGTTGCCACCGAGAACGTCTCGGCACCCGCTTCAGCCGTTACCGAGCGTCAGCTCGCCTCGCTTCCTACAGCGCAGGAAAAGGTCCGCGAAGTGCTCCCTGTCACTCCAGGCGTCGTGCGGACGCAGGACGGCAAGCTCAGCTTCCGCGGCGCCGACGAAAATCAGAGTCTCTTTCTGGTGAACTCTGCGCGGACCACCGATCCCGTCACCGGAAGTTTTTCGATCAATGTGCCAACCGATGCGGTGCAGTCGTTTGCCGTCTACAAGACGCCCTACAACGCCGGCCTCGGCAGCTTTTCCGGCGGACTGACGACGGTGGACACCAAACCCCCGCAGAACCAATGGAACTACAAAGTCAAAAACTTCATCCCCAGCGTGCTCGGCAAAAATGACCACATGGTCGGCTTGGCTGAGGCAACGCCGGGCCTCGATTTCGGCGGCCCGCTCTTTGCCGGCAAGCTCTTTTTCTCCGAAGTGTTTCAGTACGATATGAAGAAGCGCACCGTGCGCGGCCTTCCCTGGCCGGACGATATCAGCAAGCGCCAGGGATTCAATTCCTTCACCACCCTCGAGGCCATTCTCTCGCCGAAGCAGATTGTCACGCTCACGGTGAATGTGTTTCCGCTTCG
>DASRCZ010000150.1:0-8394 GCA_035652855.1 Candidatus Acidiferrum sp. | reverse complement strand
CACCGCGACTTCGTGCCCCAGCCCCGCCAGCGCCTTGGGCAGCGCTTCCAGCACGTCCGCCAAGCCGCCAGTTTTCGAGTACGGAAGCCCTTCCGAGGCTGCAAACAGTATCCGCATGGTCATTGCTACGCTAGCCAAGCCGGGTCTGCCGCGTCAAGCCGCCGCCCTGAACGGCGTCCGGGAGAAGCGTTTCCCGCCATAGACGCGCCCGCACCGCCAAGCAGCAACACAAAAGAAAACACACTGGAACTGGCGTGGGAGGCACGAGTTGTTCGCACAAGAAGCGTTCTACATGTGAGCCTTCACTAACGAGGCAACGTCCGCGGGTCCAGACTTGCCCGAACGGGATTTGAGGAATTACCTTGCGATTCAGGCGTCTTCTATGTGGGGGGCTTGATGTTCATTGCTCAAAACGAAGAATGGGAATCGTTCGTTTACTTAACGCGCCGGGGGTGCGACTGTTGTATGTCCTGTGGATGCTTTGTTTGGTGCTGGAATTAGCCGCACACGGGAACATCTTCGTTATTCCGGTAGCGTGGGCGCTTGTGTGGTTCTGGAGTGGAGCCCCTTTCGGGAGGTCCGGTAGAGGCCCCTATTTATAGGGATTGACAGGAGGTGTACCTGGAACTGGAGCAGGCGCTGATGCTGGTTGTGCGGACTGTTGTGGCACCCCTGGAACCGCCGCGGTCTTCGCGCGGAGCTTACGCCATTGGTCAAGAGTCAATCCACGGTTCCAAGCTTTGCTTTTTGTATACTCGCTAATTTCCGCTTGCACGGCGGATTTCTTGGCGTTATATGCCTCGGTATTCCGCTTGGCCCATTCTTCTTCGGAAGGAATCTGGTCGCGCGGAACGTCACTCAGAAGTAGCTGCGCGGCGTACGAAGCGTACTCATCATGCGTGTTTTTGGGAGGAGCCCCGATAGCATCAAGGGCGCTCTTGGTTTCGCTTTGCAGCAGGTCCTTTGGAGTGGAGGCCGTGATGACAGCGCCGGTCTTACCGCCTTGGACTTGCGCTTGGGTTCTTGCGTAGGCGTCGAGAGCGACTTGCGCGGCCTTGTCGCCCTGTGAGGCGGCGAGATAAAGCTCCGTCATGTTCGGTCCGCAGTTTGCCCTCGGGACAGCGAACATCCCTATAGATGCGGTAGGATTCGCCGGCTGTGGTAGTGTTGCGCGATGGCGCGGCAGAAGCTGGGACAGCACTTCCTGACGGATCCGGGATGGCGCGAAAAGATTGCTCGCGCGATTGGCATTTCCGCGCACTCCATCGGCGGCGCACGTCCCCAATCCCCAACCTCCTGCTGGATTGAAATTGGCGCCGGCCATGGCGAAATGACCCGCACACTCGCGGCCGCTGGGGATCCTGTCTATTCCATCGAACTGGACCCCGCTCTGGTTCGCCGCCTCGAAGACCTTGCCGCCGAGACCCCCAACCTGACGATTGTGCCGGCCGACGTCCTCAACGCGGATTTCGCGGCCATTGCCGCCGGCCGCCGCGCCCGAATCTACGGCAACCTCCCTTACTACATTACCTCGCCGATTCTGCACCGTCTCTTCCAGTTCGCGGACCTGATCGATGAAGTGCATATCGTGATTCAGCTCGAGGTGGCGTTCCGGCTCGCGGCACGGCCCGGAACACGCGACTACGGCTATCTCTCCGTGCTGGCGCAATACTTTTCGCGGCCCAATATCGCGCTGAAGATTCCGCCCGGCGCCTTCCGCCCTCCGCCGGAGGTTGCCTCCGCGCTGGTTTCCTTACGGCTCCCCGGCGAGCGCGCCTCGTGCCGCGCGGCCGATGAAGCGCGCTTTCTCGATTTCGTTAAATACGCTTTCGCGCAAAAACGGAAAACGCTGGCCAACAATTTGAAACCGCACCTGCCTCCCCAGGCGATTCGTGCGGCGCTCGCCGAGCTTTCCATTCCCTCGGAAGCCCGCGCTGAGGAATTGCCGCCGCGGAAATTCGTGCAGCTCTTCGCCCTTCTAGCCGGCGGAGGGGCCTCCCTCGGATGAGCCCGCGCCCGTCGCGCCCCGCTCGCGCTTGGCAACGGCCGCGGCGAGCCGCTCCGGGTAGTCGCTCATGATTCCGTCCACGCCCGCCGCGATGAGCAGCCGCATGTGCGCCGGGTGATTCACGGTCCAGCAAACCACCTGTAAATCGCGCCGCCGCGCTTCCGCAATCATCCACGGCGAAACAAGGTCGCCCCGAACCGCAACCTGCCGCGCGCCAATTTCCGCGGCCCGTTCGAACGGCTCCTCGATTTGCCCGTCAAAGAGCAGCCCGGTCATGAGCGTCGGCTCCGTTTTCCGGAGCGCCGCAAGAACCGAAGGATCAAACGAAATCACGACGGTTCGCGCGATTTCTCCGGATTCCCGCAACGCGCCGATGAGCGCGTGTTCGCCGCCCCAGGAGCCTTGCGGCTTCAGCTCAAGATAAAAAACAACGTCGTGTTTCCTGGCAAATTCCAGAATCTCCTCGAGCGTCGGGATGCGCTCGCCGGCGAATTCGCTCCCGAACCATGAGCCGGCATCCAGCCGGCGCAGCTCGGCCAGCGTGAGGTCATGCACTGCGCCCTGGCCGCTGGTCGTGCGGTTGAGCGTTTCATCGTGGATCGCAACGAAGTGCGCATCCCGCGAGAGCTGCAAATCGGTTTCGATAAACGTGGCGCCCAGTGCCACGGCCTTGCGGAAGGCCGCGATGGTGTTTTCCGGCGCGTGCCCGGAGGCGCCGCGATGCGCGATGATCAGCACCGGCTCACCCGAGCCGCCGCCAGCGTGCCGATAGCTTCGATAACACCGGCCACGGAAGGAAGTTGCGGCCGCAAGGTCCCCACAGGGCGCATATCCTTTACTCTAGCATCCGCTTTTGCCGCCGCGCCGGGCACCGCTTTTGCTGCGACGTGAATCTAACTACCAGGAACCCCGGGTAACACAGTTGATTCCGTGAGGAGGAAGTTATGACAAAGGAACTTCGGGCCCTCATTGTAACCGCGGCGCTGCTCGGGTCGCTGGCCGGCTCCTCCGCCTTCGCGGCGCCCCTGCAAAAAAATCAGGAGCCGCGGACTGAGCAACAGATGACGAAGGAAGTGCGGCACCAGCTGCTGCTGCTGCCCTACTACACTGTATTCGATAATCTGGCTTACCGCGTGGAAGGCGATACCGTCGTCCTGGAGGGCCAGGTCGTTCGGCCAACCCTGAAATCGGACGCCGAAGCCGCCGTGAAGAATGTCACCGGCGTTGAAAAGGTGGTGAACAATATCGAAGTCCTGCCGCCCTCCCCCATGGATGACCAAATCCGGCGGGCGGAATACCGCGCCATCTATTCCGAACCGAGCCTCTCCAAATACGGCTGGTCCGCTCTGCCCACCATTCACATCATCGTGAAGGGCGGGCATGTGACGCTGGTTGGCGTGGTGGATAACGAAGGTGATAAGAACCTGGCCGGCCTCCGCGCAAACCAGGTGCCAAACGTTTTCTCCGTCACGAACGATCTGCGCGTGGGAAACAACGGCGCCCCAAAGTAATCGTCTGTCGCTGCTTCTCTGAGAGCCTCGTTAAAGACCAAAAGCAGGGCCGCTTTGCAGCGGCCCTTGCTTTCTACCACCGGATTGCTCCCGGCTTACTTGGCGCCCCCGGAAGCGCTGCTGCCGCCTTGCGGCGCTGAAAACTGCAACCAATAGTCCTTGCCGGAAAAGAGCAGCCCGGTAAGCGTCTTCGCGCCGTTGGAAGCGGCTCTCGTGATGTATCCGCTTTGTTCTTCCTTTGTGGGCTGCGTCACGATGCGCGCTGGAGCTTCCGCGACAACTTTGTCGCCCCGCAGAATAGTCACATCTACACTCGGGCCCTGCCCCTGCCACTCGACGTGGTAGTCCCCCGAGCGCAGCGTGTGGCCGGCCAGCATGACGTTCTCGTTGAGATGCAGCGGTTCTTTCGTCGTTTGGGTGGCAAGTGCGCTCGTCGCCGCAAAGAGCGAGATCGCCAGGAGCCACAAGGCACTCCTCGACAGTTTCATCCTAAGGGTCCTTTCCTAATCGGAGAATTATGGGTCTTACAGCGGAAATGCGCCGCGGATACGGCTTGCACCAGCCGTTGCGCGCGCCGGGCCGAAGGCCCACTCTTCCTTGGATGCCGCGACCCACTCTTCCATTTGGCCGCGCGCAAAGTGCGCTACGCGAAAATACCTAGAAACGCAAAGGGAATCCTGTATTCGCAAAAGCTAGCTTCGGCAAACTTCCGCCAGGGAGAAGCGCCGTTACGCCGCCGGCCAGGAGCCGTCAAGCGTTGTGCTTGGCCGCCCCGACGGCGCCCGGTATCCCGTGGTTTTCGCGCCAGTCATCACCGCCTGGAATTCCGCCACAAACGTATCCATCTCGGCTTGCGTGCCGACGGTGATCCGCGTGTAGGTCGGCCAAGCGGGCCAGATGCGGCCGATATAAACGTTCCTCGCGGCCAGCGCATCGATCACTTCCTTTGCGGGCCGCTTCGTATCCAGCATGAAACAATTGGAAACCGACGGCACGTACGAGTACCCGTGCCGGTCCAGCCAGTCGAAAGTGTTCTGACGAATTCGCGCGTTGATCTCTTTGCGCTCCGCCACGAGGTCCGGTTGCTTGAGCGAGGTGGTTGCCGCCACCACAGCCGTCACCGGCATGGCGTTCCACCCGCCGCGCGCGCTGACTTTCGCGAGCAACTCGGGGCGCGCCAGCGCGAACCCGCAGCGCAGCCCAGCCATCCCATAAATTTTCGAAAAGGTCCGCAGCACGATCACATCCTGATCGGCCTTTACCAGGTCAAGCGCGGACGTCGCCTCCGCAAAGTGAATGTACGCCTCATCCACCATCACCACCGAGCCTTTGGGCTTTCGCGCCACCAGTTCCTCGATCGCCGAATGCGGCGTCAGCGTCCCCGTCGGATTGTTTGGCGTGCAGACGTAAAAGAGCCCGGCGTCCGGCGCCGCTTCCAGCATCGCTTTCACGTCGTGCTCGTAATTCTTCGCGAGCGGCACCTTTACCACCCGTGCCCCCGAAACCTTCGCCGCGCCCATGCCGGCTTCATAGCCGGGATCGGCTGTCACATAGCTCCTGCTCGCTGAAGTAAACGCCAGCACCGAATAATGCAGCGGCTCGCTCGAGCCGGGATACACACGAATGTAATCCGGCTTCAGTCCCTGCGATTCCGTGAACAGCTTCGCCAGGTCGCGCGTGAGCCAATCCGAATAGCGCCCGCCCTGTGGCGCAATTTCGTCAATGGCGCCGCACGCCGCTTTGCAGGGACCAAGGGGATTCTCGTTGGCATCAAGGATCACGGCGCCGGGATGAAATGTCTTCTCCTTATGCTGCGCGGCGGCGAGCATAGGTTCCGTGACAATCCGAAACGCAACGGCCGCGGAAGCGGCCGCCGAAGTCTGAAGGAAACGGCGCCGAGAGCTGCCCCTGCTGCACGCGTCGGTTTTCATGCGGTCCTCCTGTCGTTGCGCTACGCCATTGTTCGTCTGCAACTTCCTGGCGTCAAGCATGATTCGCGCCGAGTCGAGCCCGACTCCGAACTGTCCGCAACGCCATCTGTCGCATCTGCCAGTCTCCCTGGCGCCGTTCCCGCGGTAACGTTACTTCTGGCGAGAAACGCCATCGAGGAGTACAAGCATGGAGATGCAACCACTTACCTTCGCCAAAAGGTCCATCGGCTGGTCTATCGCTGTCGCCATTTTGATGATTTTTGCCGGCATTGTCGGCATCGCCGTTCCAGGCATTGCCGGCCTGGCGATCACCACCGTCTTCGGATGGCTGCTCGTCTTCAGCGCGATCATGCACCTCGTGTACGCCTTTCACGCGCGCGGCACGAAGGCTGTCCTCCTCGAAATCCTGCTGGCCATCGTCTACGGCTGGATCGGCGTCTATTTGCTGATGCACCCGCTCGCTGGGCTTGTTTCGCTGACCCTGGTGCTTGGCATCTACCTCCTCATCGAAGGTATCCTCGAGATCGTCGAAGCGGTTCGCCTGCGTCCCCATCCCGGCTGGGGCTGGATTCTTTTTGATGGCGTCGTCAGCCTGATTCTTGGCGCAATCGTGTGGCGTAGTTGGCCCTTTAGCAGCGTCTGGGCGATTGGCACGCTGGTCGGCATTAGCATGCTTTTCAGCGGGATCACGCGGCTAATGCTGTCGTTTGCGGCGCGGCGCATGGTGACCTCCATCGCCTGAACTCACGGGCGCCGCTTTCGCACCCTTCATCGTGGGTTGCGGTGGGCTGCCCAAGGCACCTCCCGCGCGGAATGCGGAAACGCCATGCCTCCTTTTCCTCGCCGCCTGCATCTAACTTGCCTGAAAGCAATCACTTAAAGCCCAGCCAAAATCCACGAAAGTGGGGCCATCAATCGAATCGCTCACGGCTCCTTTTCTTTGGAGTCGGCTTCGCGAATCGGGCCTCGGAGGTGCCTGCAATGGAGGTACGTGCAATGGAAAACGCCGCAAAACACGCTTCAACGCGGTCAGTTTGTGCGCTTTTGCTTTTGTCTGCGGGCGCCTTGACCTTGGCAATGGGTCCCGCTCCGCGCTCCGCGGCGCAAAACGCCGCTCAAGCCTCCGCAACCGCTTCCGCCCAGACTCAGCCAAACCAGGCCGGAGCCTCAGCCGCCCTGGACGCCTCGGCCAGCAGCGGTCTGCCTCCCGGCACGACTGTCAACGCGGAGCTGACCTCGAGCATTGACGCGAAGAAAGCCAGGCCCGGAGACACGGTCTCCGCCCGCGCCACCGAAGCCGTCAAGATCGCCGGAAGAGTGATTGTCCCAAAGGGCGCCAAGCTCGTCGGCCACGTCGAACGCGCTTCGGCACGCGCCAAAGGCGATGCCGAATCCGCCCTGGCCATTGTGTTTGATCGCGCCTACCTGAAGCACGGTGAAGAACTCGCGCTGAATATGACCATCCAGGCAATGGCCGCCCCGCGCGCGCCCCTTTCTGGCGCCGGCATGGATATGGAAGCCAATGGCGCAGCCAGCGGAGCCGTCACACAGACCAGCATGGGCAGCCCGCGCGGCGCCCTTGGCGGCGTGGCATCCACAGCCGGTGCCGCCGCTGGTGGCGTGGCGAATACGGCCGGCCGCGCCGCGGGTGCCGCGGAGGAAACACTCGATTCCGCCACGCGCTCCACGGTCGGAGCAGCCACTTCGTCCGGTGCCGCCGGCGGATTGAATGCCGCGGGCGAACTCACTTCGAGCAGCCGCGGCGTCTTCGGCCTCAACGGCCTTGCCTTGAGCAGCGCGACCTCCGGCTCTGCTAGCGCCGGCGTGATCACCTCCGCCGGCAAAAACATCCATCTCGATAGCGGCACACGGCTGCTCCTCTCTTCGCAAACGAACGCAGCCGCCGGCCCCAAATAACCCGCGCTCAGTCTCCTGGCAATGCGGCAGTGCCGTCTCTTCCGTTGGCCTCCGGCGTAGCGCTTCGCCAGGATAAAGCGGCAGGTGGTGCGCCGCGCTTTGTGCGCCGGATACGCCGTTTTTCGCGCCTACTCGATCCGCAGCGCGCTCATGGGCGAAATCGAGGCGGCGCGGTTCGCCGGAATGAGCGCCGCCGCAAACGAACAGATCGCCAGCGCTCCCGCCGCTGTTCCCAAAGCAAGCGGATCCCACGATTTCACCCCGTAGAGCTGCGCCGAAATCAGACGCCCGGCGCCGACAGCCAGCGGCAGCCCCAGAACCAGCCCCATCAGCACGCGCCGGAACGCTCCGCGCAGTACCAGCTCCATCACCCGCCCGCGATTCGCTCCGAGCGCCATGCGAATCCCGATTTCGTTCGTTCGCTGCGCCACCGAATACGCCGTCACTCCGTAAAGTCCGATCGCCGCAAGCACCAGCGCCACCACTCCGAATAACCCCGCAAGGCCCGCCACCGCGCGTTCCTGGTCAAACGAAAGCTCGATCTGCTCCCGCAGCGTGCGAATCTCCGTAATCGTCAGGTTCGGATCCAGGTCCGCCAGCGTCTGCCGCACCAGCGGCTCGAGCGTGCCCGTTGCTGCATTGCTTACCAGCAGAATGCCGCCGATGAAATGCGACCTTAGCTCCAATTTCGCCATCAGGTCATTCGCATACCGCACATTTTGCGCCAGCGCGACGTACAACATCGGCCGCGCCGGCCGGTCCAAACCCCATCCCGCGAACTTCGCGTCCCGCACCACTCCGATGATCCGGTACGTTCCTGCATTCTCCGGCAAATCCAGCCCAAAGTGCTGTTCGAGCGGATCTTCCCCGTTCTTGAAGAATCGCTTCACGAAAGCCTCGTTCACCACCGCCACCGGCGCGCTCGTCTCGTTATCCGCGTCCGTGAATCCCCGCCCCCGCAGAATCGGCATCCCCAAATCCTCAAGATAGTGCGTGCTCACCCGGTCCCACGACGCCCCGGAATCCT
>DASRCZ010000149.1:0-10721 GCA_035652855.1 Candidatus Acidiferrum sp. | reverse complement strand
GATTCTGGCGCGTGCGAACAGCAGCGGAGGCGCGGGACTGATTGTTCTGCTGGATGGAGTCGAGGATCCGCACAATTTGGGCGCGATTATTCGAACGGCGCTGGCGGCCGGGGCGCACGGGGTGGTGATTCCGGAGCGCCGGGCAGCAGGGCTGACGGATACGGTGTCGCGCGCATCGGCGGGAGCACTGGCGCATCTGCCGGTGGCGAAGGTGACGAATCTCGTGCGGGTGATGGAAGAGTTGAAGGAAGCGGGCTTTTGGCTGGTGGGACTCGATGAACACGCGACGCGAACGTATATGGAGGTGGATTACAGGTCGCCAGTGGGAATCGTGCTTGGAGGAGAGGGGAAAGGGTTACACGAGCTGACAAGGAAGAGATGCGACTTTATTGTGTCGCTGCCGACGAAGGGACCGGTGAAGTCACTGAACGTTTCGGTGGCGGCGGGAGTTGTGCTGTTTGAGGCGATCCGCCAGCGCGAGGGCGGAGCGACGACATAAGAGGCGAAATCTCGGAGCGCGGTGGCGCGGGTGGCGCGGATGCAAACCGGCTCGGCCGGTCTAAACCAAACGCCAGGTTGGAATCGGGCTATCTATCGTATTGGATGAGAGAAAAGACGTCGAAGCCGTTGAGTTTGGAGCGGCCTTTCAGGAATGTGAGTTCGACGGCGAAGGCAGCGCCTTCGACCCTGCCTCCGAGTTTTTCGACCAGCTGGGCTGTGGCAGCGGCAGTTCCCCCGGTGGCGAGGAGATCATCGCAAATAATGACGCGCTGGCCGGGCTTGACGGCGTCTTCGTGGATTTCGAGCGTGTCGGTGCCGTATTCGAGAGCGTAGGAAACGCTGGCGGTTTTGGCGGGAAGCTTTTTCGGCTTGCGTACGGGCACAAAACCCGCGCCAAGGCGGTAAGCCAAAGCCGGGGCAAAAATGAAGCCGCGCGCTTCGATTCCGGCGACCACGTCAATCTGGTGGCCGCGGTAGTGATCGCAGAGCGAATCGATGAGCTTGTGAAATCCCTGCTTGTCCTTGAGGAGGGTGGTGAGATCATAAAAGAGGATGCCGGGCTTGGGATAATCGGGGACTTCGCGAATTAGCTTTTTGAGGTCGTCCATGCCAATGATCTCCTTCGCGCGCAAGCAGGGTCCCGAGCTTCATTCATCTTCTTCAATGGTAAATCCGCCTTGGTAGCGGCGATCGAGCGGAGCATCTTCGGCGCGCACGTTCGTCACGCTCGAGAGCCGGGGGCCGCGCTCGAGTTGAGCGCGGAGCCGCGCCAATCGTTCGGCCGAGCCAATGGCATAAACCTCGACGCGACCGTCGCGGAGATTCCTGGCGAAGCCCGAAATCTCCAACTCCGCGGCGATGTGCCGGACGAAAAAACGGAAGCCCACACCCTGCACGATTCCGGAAACGAAATAGCGCTTGGCTTCCGTGGTTTGGCTCACTGGCACACCGATTGTAGCAGAGAGCTTGCGGCAATCCGCGGATAAGCGAACGCCGGAAGGCGGCCCGGGGCCGCTTTTGGCGCGGGAGTAAGCATCTAACTCTCCGAATATGAGATTATTTCGCGATATGAAGGTTTCGCGCACAACGCGGCGCCGGTTTGTGATGCTTGCTCTGGGATTGAGTGTGCTGCTTGCGGGTGGCTCCTCGGCCGTCGCGCAGGACAATACGGGACCGATGAATCCAGCGCCGAACCAGCCGCCGGTGATTCGACTGAGCAACCGGCCGGAGCCGGATGCGCCCCCGGCGGTTCCCGCTGAGCAGATCATCCAGCACTTTTCGCAGAAAGAGGATGAATACGGAGCTGCGATGGCGAGGTATTCCTACAAGAAGACGATCCGCATTCAGTCGTTTGGGTTTGATGGGAAACCCGACGGCGAGTACACGGTGGTTTCGGAGCCCGCACGAAATCCGGACGGTACGGTGTATCAGAAGGTGGTGAAGCGCCCCGAGTCCACGCTGCCGCACATGCACCTGCTGACGGAAGACCTGGACGTGATCCAGCGCATGCCGTTCTTTGCTCTGACGACGGCACAACTCCCGAAGTACAACCTCAAGTACATCGGTAAGGAAAAAGTCGATGAGGTGGATTGCTACTTGTTTCAGGTCAGTCCGAAGCTGCCGGAGCGGAGTCACGCGCTTTTTGATGGCGTGGTCTGGGTGGACGACAAGCATCTGGAAATCGTGAAGACCTATGGGCGCTGGGTGACGGACCTTGGCGAGATGAAAACGAATGCTCTCCCGTTCACGATGTACGAGACCTACCGCGAGTATATTGACAACAAATATGAATTCCCGACATACGCAAGCTCGGACGCGACGGTAACGATTGACAAGCAGGAAATACCGATTCGCGTCGTGATTCGCTTCACGGACTTCAAGCCGTTTGGCGCGGCCGCGAGCACAGCTCCAGCCGAAAAAGCGCCCTCACCGGAGAGCGGCAACAGCAAGCCGCAATCGCCGAAAGGAACGGTGTGATTATTGAGAGCGCCGCGCGATGAACAGGCAGCGCGCCGCACCATGAAATGGGCCGCAGAGTCAGAGCCCTTCTCCTTTGGAGGTTTTTTTGCGCTGGAGCTTCCCCTCCTGGAGCAATCGGGTCGTGACACGACCTTTGAAAGCTCCCGCTTCGACAGGGCTGGAAGCGAAAAGCGCGAACAATCAACGATTCAGGAACGCGCGGAAAGAAGGCGAATTTTGCGTAAGGTACCCAACTAAAATCGGAAGATGAGGCCGCCGCTAAAATTGCCGCGGCTTAGAAAATTCGCGACGTTGCCGAGAAAACAAAACCCGAAAGGATCGCAGAAAAGCGCGGGCGAAGAATTTTTGTAGACCGGGACATAGCGCGCGTCGCCCCGGATGCCGAAGTGCTGGCTGAACATGTATTTCACACCGCCGCCGAGGTTGTAGGAGAAATCGGTGCGATTGGGGGTGAGGCCGCTATTGAACTCATGTGCGAAACCAACTCCGCCCGCGATGAACGGGCGAATGCGATGCTCGTCGCTCATGACCATATAGAGGAAGCCAAACTGGAACTGATCGATATCGGAATCAAACGCGCGGACGTAGTTCGCACTGGGGAAGATGCGCTCGCGGTAGGTGGTGGAGTTGCGGTTCCAGCCGAACTCAAACTGCGCATTGCGCGTGAGCGAATAGTCGATGAAGGTGCCGTAGCTGAGCCCGCCGTCAGCGCGAAGGCGGTCTCCGGGAGCGCCGTTGGGCAGAGCAAAACTACGGTTCACGACGGGAAACGAGCCTGAGGTCTGATAGCCGACATTCGGGTCAATTTCAAAACGGTTATTCCACCATTGGGCTTTGGCGGAAGGTCCAGCAAAGAGGAGAGCGATGGAAGCGGCAAAAAAGCAAAGGAGCAAGCGAATTCCCATAGGACGTTCCTTCCCCAGATAAAGATTGCGGAACATGCCGTGTGCCAACGGACACAAATTAGGATGCGGAAGAGCAGGGTAAGGTAGCTTAGGAGAACCCTGTAGGCGGCGATAATGACCCGAGGTGCGCGTCTCGTCGATTGGAGCTCAGTGGGACGCGGGCTTCGCGCCGTCGGCTAGGGCATGTGGCGGAGAAGGAGCATGCTCCGGGTTCGCGCTGCTCTCAGCCGCTGGGGTTTTCTCGAGATACTGGACGATGAGAGAGATGCGTCGATTCGACGGATCGAAGGGGTCCGCTTTTTTTCGGAGGCGCTGATCGGCGAAACCGCGAACCTGGGTGACCTGGTCCAGCCGAATGCCGCTGGACTGCATGAGGCGGCGAGCGGCGTTGGCACGATCGGAGGAAAGCTCCCAATTGGTGTAGGCGGCGCCTTCGGCGTAGGGCTTGGAATCAGTGTGGCCTTCGATGGCAATTTTGTTGGGTAGCTTTCCAAGCTCCTCGGCGAGCATTTGCAAGATTTCGTAGCCGTCGCGGCTGATTTTCGGGCTCCCGCTATCGAAGAATGTGCCAGCGGCGGATTCTGTCAGCTCGATGCGAAGCCCCTCGTTTGTGACGGTCATATCAATGTGGTTTTTGAGTTTGTCGAAATTGGGAACCTCGCGAATCGCTTTCTGAAGCTGTTCCTTCAGCTCTTCCATGTTGTCTTTGTTGACGGTGAAGTTCTCGCCGGAACCGACCATGTCACTGCCGACGCGTTTGGACGTGCCGGTCGGATCCTTGAAGTAGCCGCCGACAGCTTCCTGGATTTGCTTGCTGGTATTCATGAGCCAGAGGACGATGAAGAGGGCCATCATGGCGGTGACGAAATCGGCGTAGGCGACTTTCCACGCGCCACCGTGATGGCCAGCGTGGGTGATTTTTTTCTTGATGATGATGGGAGGGCGCGCGGCAGGAGGCATAGAGTTCACCGGCGCGCTAAGCTGCTTTCTCCGCGGGAGCGGGAGCGGCGGCAGAATTGCCACCTTTGATGTGGGCTTCCGTCTCCTTAAAGCTGGGACGGACATGCTGCGGGATTGCACGGCGCCCAAATTCGACGGCGACGCTTGGGGGCGTGCCTTTCATGAAGGCGATGATGACGATGCGAAGCACGTGATAGTAGGCATGTTCCTCGTCCGCCGCTTTGGCCATGTTTCCAGCGACAGGACCGATGAAGCCGTAGCAGAGCAGAATGCCCAGGAACGTGCCGACGAGCGCGGCGGCAACTTTGTGGCCGATTTCTTCGGGCGGACCGCCGAGTGCGCCCATGGTGATGACCACGCCGAGCACGGCGGCAACGATGCCGAGGCCCGGGAGCGAATCCGCCATCGTGGAGAGCGCGGATATGGGCTGCGCGGCTCCGTGGTGGTGAACGTCCATGTCGAGCTCCATCATTTGGTCAACGTCGAAAGGCTCGACGCCTCCGCCAGCGGCCATTCGAATGGTGTCGCAGACAAAATCGAGCGCGTGGTGGTCGTTGAGGAAGCGGGGATATTGCGAGAAGACGGGGCTTTTGTCAGGCGCGTCGCTATCCGTTTCGAGCGCCATTAGACCTTCCTTGCGGGCGCGGCTGAAGAGCTGAAAGAGCATTTTCAGCGTTTCGAGATAGCGGTCCTTGCCGTATTTCGAGCCGCCGAACGCACCGGCAATGCCGCGGGCGAGTTGCTTGATGATGTGGAGCGGATTCGCGATCAAGACTGTCCCGATGGCGGCGCCACCGATGATGATCAGCTCGGCCGGCTGAAGGAGAACCTTAAGGTTGCCGTGCTCCATGAGGTAGCCACCCATGATGGCGCCGAGCACGACCACGATTCCGATGATGACGAACATGTCTCTGGCATCTCCCTATCGATGTACGCGCTATCTCGTGCGAATGACCACGCGATTACCGCCCTGGCACATAGCCTCATCCAACGCGGCTTCGGCGCGGGCCAGCAAAAGCTCGGGGGTATCGCCAAGGCCCGCAGAGGCGCCGCCCATGGAGGCGGTGACCTTGAAAGCGTCGCCCCACCACTCGATCTCGGCGGCATGGACCATCTTGCGCAGGCGGCCAGCGACCAGAGGAAGCTCTTCCAAGCCGCATTCCCCGAGGATGGCGACGAACTCGTTCTCACGCCAACGGCCGAGAAAGTCGGTTGGCCGAAGCGAGTTTTCGAGCGTCATGCCCACCGCTTTGGCGATGGGAGAGAGCACGGCGGGGCCGTAGCGTTTACGCAGAGTCTCGAGACCGTCGATGCTGATGCACAAGAGCGAAAGCGGAACCGGATGCTGGGCAAACAAAGCCAACTGTTCGCGCAGGTGCAGCCCCACCATCTCGCGCGTTAGAACGCCGGAAGTGCCGTCGATGCAGCCATATGTCGCCAGTTTGCTCTGGCGCTGCTCCCAATTGGCTGCCGTCGAAGTCTCTTCAAAACTTTCAACCGCGCCAATGACCGAGCCGCGAGAATTGCGAATGGGTGCGGCGTGCAGGCGGACGGCGACACGATGGCCCAGCTTGTGGCGAAGATTGACGATCGAACCCGAGGATTTTCCGTCGCGAATCGCGATGCTGAGCGGAGCAGACTGCCCACCGGGTTCCGACAAGTCCATGTCCTGGTAGCCGAGAAAGCCTTCGCGGGCATCACGACCGAGGAGTTCCTGACGCAGACGGCCTGTGATGCGCTCGGCGGCGGAGTTCCAGAGCACGATTTTGCCGTGAGCGTCGACGAGATAGACGCCGGTCGGCAGAGTGTCAAGGACCGAACGCAAGATTTCCGGATCGTCAATGCAAACCATTGGTGCGAGCGCCTCTGGGCACATCGGCAGCGAGTCATCGCACCTTTAGTTCCATATGGTTGGTCAGATTCTCTGAGAAATGGCGTGGTTTTTTGCAGCACGCGAGGACGTGGAAAGAGTTGGGCGCCAGATTTGGAAAGAGCCGTTCCAATTTGAAACACGGCGAGCCGCGCATACGTCGCACGCTTAGGCAGAGCCGCGGCCCGCGCTTCGCGGGTGTAGACTGGGCCCGAACAGCCCGCCCTGGGAGGAATTATGGGAAAGTCTCTGGAACTCACTGTCAATGGCAAGAGACATTCGATTACCTCGGATGGAGACGTGACGCTCCTGCAAGTGCTGCGGGACGAATTGGGGCTAACGGGAACGAAATACGGCTGTGGAGAAGGGCAGTGCGGCGCCTGCACGGTGCTGCTCGGCGGCATGGCGCGGCGCGCCTGCCAACTGCCGGTGAGCACGGTCGCGGGGCAGTCGATCACGACGATCGAAGGGCTGGAGCGCGATGGGAAGTTGCACCCGTTGCAGCATGCCTTTATTGAGGCTGGCGCGTTCCAATGCGCGTACTGCACGCCGGGAATGATCATGAGCGGCGTGGCACTCCTGGGCCAAAAGGCGCGTCCTTCGCGGGAGGAAATCGCGCACGCGCTGGATGGAAATATATGCCGATGCGGAACGTATCCGCGGATTTTGGAGGCGGTCGAGCGCGCGTCGGCTTCGATGGCGGGAGGCGCGTGATGAAACCGGCAACGAAGGGAGTCCTGGTGGAACCCGAACGCTACGAACTGCGCGGCCAACCCATTCACCACTTCTCGATCGCCCGCCGCGATTTTTTCAAGGTGCTGGGCGCGGGAATAGCGGTGTTCACGGTGGCGAGCGAAGCGCCTGCAGGAATGCCGCAGGAATCGGGACGGGGCCGGCGCGCCGAAGAAGAACTGCCGAAAGACATTACGTCGTGGCTGCACGTGGGTGAAGACGGAGTTGTGACCACATTCACGGGCAAAGTTGAAATCGGCCAGAACATCCGCACATCGCTGGCGCAATCGGTTGCGGATGAACTGCGCGTGCCGTTCGAGAGCGTGCGGATGGTGATGGGAGACACGGCGCTCACGCCGTTTGACATGGGCACTTTCGGCAGCCGGACAACGCCGACGATGGCGCCGCAACTCCGCCATGTCGCCTCGGTTGCGCGGGATTTGCTGGTCGAGCAGGCGGCGAAGGAGTGGAACGTCCCGGCCGAAAAACTTGTCGCCGCCAACGCCAAAGTGACCGACCCAGCATCCGGCCGGTCCCTCGCCTACGCGGAACTTGCCAAGGGCAAGACCCTCGCCCAAGAAATTCCCGAAGCGGATCCGGTAACTCCTCCCTCCGAGTGGACCGTTGCAGGCAAGCCGATTCCGAAGGTGAATGCGCGCGATTTTGTAACCGGCCGGCATCAGTATACGCCGGACCTGCGGCCCGCAGGCGTGCTGCACGGCAAGGTGCTGCGTCCGCCGGCCTTTCACGCCACGCTCGTCTCGCTGGATGCTAGCGCGGCGGAGCAAATGCCAGGGGTGGTCGTGGTGCGTGACGGTGACTTCGTGGCTGTAGCGGGTCGCTCCGAGCGCGAAGCAGAAAAGGCAGCCGCCTCCCTGAAAGCGGAGTGGAAATCGCCCGAAGCACGGGCTTCGAGCCGGAACATCTATTCGTATTTGAAGGAGAAAGCCGAATCGCGCGGGAATGGGCGTGACCGCGAAACCGCGGGATCGATCGAGGAAGGCCTGCAAGCCGCCGCGCGACGGCTCGAAGCAACTTACACTGTCGCTTACATCGCGCACACGCCGCTCGAGCCGCGGGCCGCCGTCGCGGAATGGAACGACGGTAAACTGACGGTGTGGACAGGAACGCAACGGCCTTTTGGCGTACGGGAGGAACTTGCGGATGCGTTCCAGCTTCCGCAAGACCGCATTCGCGTGATCGTGCCGGACACCGGCTCCGCGTACGGCGGCAAGCATACGGCAGACGCGGCGCTTGAGGCCGCGCGCTTGGCGCGGGCAGCGAAACGCCCGGTCAAGGTCGTCTGGACGCGCGAAGAGGAGATGACCTGGGCGTACTTCCGTCCCGCGGGTGTTATTGATATTCGTAGCGGCATCACGGCGGACGGCAAGCTTAAGGCGTGGGAATTTCACAATTACAACTCGGGCAGTTCCGGGATTGGAACACCCTACGATGTCGCAAACCGGCATATCGAGTTTCATTCCGTTGATTCCCCGCTGCGGCAAGGCTCCTACCGCGGACTCGCTGCAACGGCGAATCATTTCGCGCGAGAATCGCACATGGATGAACTCGCGCATGCTGCGGGACTCGACCCGCTGGAATTTCGCTTGAAAAATTTGAGCGACGCACGGCTGCGAGCCGTTTTTGAAGCGGCTGCGAAATCCTTTGGCTGGCCGCGCAAGAAGACGGAGGCGGGCCAGGGCTTTGGCATGGGAGGCGGCGTAGAGAAAAAGGGCTACGTCGCGACTTTTGCGGAAGTGCGGGTGGAAAGCACAAAGGCCATTCGCGTCAAGAAAGTGGTGTGCGCGTTCGAATGCGGCGCCATCGTCAATCCCGACGGACTCCGCAACCAGGTCTCAGGCGCCAACGTGATGGGCCTCGGAGGCGCGCTCTTCGAAGCCATCGAATTTGCCGATGGCAAAATCCTTAATCCCCACCTCGCGAAATACCGCGTGCCGCGTTTCCGCGATCTGCCGGAGATTGAGGTCGTGCTCCTGGACCGCAAAGATATTCCGTCGGCAGGAGCAGGAGAGACGCCGCTGATTGGTCTGGCCCCGGCAATTGGCAATGCCGTTTTCGACGCGACCGGCAAGCGCCTCCGCTCCTTGCCCATGCTGCCGGCGCTCCTTCAAGCCTGAACGGGTGGCACGTCACCCGAAACGTTCTGTCCATTCAGCTTTCCCCGGGAAGGCTGGCGCGTAGCACGGCGCAGCCTGCATTTTTGCAGGGCGTTACCTTAACACTTACCGTTTGTTCTGCTGCGGGACGAACGCGTGAAACTCATAACATAGACACCCCCTAGGAGATAAAGGGAGCCGCAGGCGTTAAACGATTTGAGGAACGGTGTAAGCGGCCGCCCCGCAAGAATCGAGCGCTCAAGCGCATAAGACAAACCAAGCTGGCACTAAAACCAAAGGTAGCAATAGCACGAACGCGATATCAGACCAGTCGTGGGCCGTTATGATTCCGCCGTAAGCTTCGCTCGCGCCCTCCTGCTCCGTTCTTGCTGCGTCACTGTGCCTCCCTCCCCGTCATCCGGCACAGTGCTCCACTCCACCTCGCCCAAACAAGATGCCCTTCACCTATCGCTCACAAATTGACTTCTACAATCAAAGGAACGTGGTCGCTGACCTTTGCCCATTTCTCATATTCACCAACCTCGACCTTTTCAATTCGAGTGGCCCACGCCTCTGGCAAAAATACGTAATCAATGTGGAAGCGACGATTCTTGTGGTGATAGAAGTAGTGTGTCGGTCGCTTCTCTCTCCCTTGGCATTCAGAGAAAAAGTGGTGGTATGCGCTAACAATCTTTCTTTCCGCTAGGAACTTCACTAAGAACGAATGATTGTGTGCTTCTCTCAGTTCATCCCAAATCACGTTGCTGTTGAAATCGCCGCACATGACTACAGGTGTCCCATCGAACCATTCAGGATGGCGTTCCAATGCTTCACAAGCCTGCCCGATATAGCTGGTCTTCTTACTTCCCTTAATTCTGACTGTCCACACTGCTAGGAGCAGAAATTCCGAAGGCCCGCCTATCCAGATGGGAACAACCCATTTGCTTGACGGTTCTCGGAAATCAAGAATTCGCCAAGGCTTGGCGACCAAAACTCCAAGGCCCTTCTTTGGGTTCTCACCGAACCAGCGCCCCTCGAACTGGTCGCCGGCAGGCGATTGGATTGAGCCTTGAGAACATTCGGGGATTACGGCGATGTCAGGGCATAGGAAACGCACGAAACGGCGCTTCTCTGAAAAACCCATCTTGCAATTCCAAACAAGAATCCTTAAGGGCATTTCCTAGAACAAGGAAATGGGTTGCAGAGCAGCAAGGTCTTCCAGAGAAATTGCCCCTCGCGCAGTTGAAATGTGAACAAGGAAACAGCAGCTCTCGACTTGGCTCATGTTACGCGACCTGGGACTGTTGCGTCAACGACGCGTATCGCGCCATACAAAATGTAACCGACGGGGGCAACGTCGCGCCATTTAAGATGTAACCCAACCAAAACGGAAAAAGGAGGCCATGGGTTGGGGAACAAAGGGCGATGGGAGTATCTGCGTGCAATCTATGCGCGTTACCGGAAGGCAGGGCGAAAGGCCAAGAAGGCGATCTTGAACGAGTTTTGCGCCAATATCGGCTATCACCGGAAATATGCGATCCGCTTGCTGAACGGGCCGCAGCCCGAGAGACGGCGGGTGACGGGGGGCGATGACGGCGGCGGGTCAGTTACCACGCCGAGACGCTCGCGGTTTTGACGGCCGTGTGGGAGGCGGCG
>DASRCZ010000148.1:0-3676 GCA_035652855.1 Candidatus Acidiferrum sp. | reverse complement strand
GTCGCCACGATGTATTCCACATTGGCCAGCGCCCAGGCATACGCATAAGCCGCTTGATTTCTGTCGAAGCTCATCCATGAACCTTCCAGGCTTCCGAGCGGCACCACCTGCCCTTGCCCGAAAAGCCGCGATAGCGTGGGTGCGTTTTCGGCGCTGCGTTTTCCTTCCATCCATTGTGCCAGACCTTCCTGAATCCACGCCGGCGCCCGCTGGTGCGTCTTCTGGTCCACAAAGCTATGCGTCAGCTCGTGCTTAAGGACCCGCGAAAGCTCCGGCGACATTCCGCTCAGCCCCTGCACAGGCACCCGAATCCGCCCGTCGTTCAACGCGCCCGACCACCCCGGCGCTTGGGTCACGTCGATAAACGCTTGCCGCGTGTATAAAATCACGCCGATGGAGTCCGGCGGCGTGTAGCCCAACTCCGATTCGATCGCGGAAAAATGACTCTCGAGTGTGCGCAGAACGTCCTTCGCGAGTTCCGGCTCTTCCGAGCCGTCGTACTTGAGACTGAAATGAATGCTCTCGTTTTCCTTGTAGCTTTCTTCCTGCTTCTTGTCCCGCATCGCCTTATCGAGCGCGGCCTTGGTTTCCGGGTCAGGCCGCAACGCGTAGGACCGCTGCCACTCCTCCACAGCCTGATCCAGTTTGGAAAGCCCGTAGTAGGCCCATCCTGCCAGTTTGCAAATTTCCGGGTCGTCCGGAGCCTTCCGCTTGGCCCGGTCAATGTATTCGAGCGCCTGCTTGTACTCGCTGCGCCGCAGGTACATGTACGCGACGTTCGCCAGCAGCGCCGGTTCGTCCGGTTCGAAATTCAAGGCCGTGCGCTCATCGCTTAACGCGTGATCGAGGTCGCCCTGCGTGAGCTCGAATTGGGCCGCCGCGTGATGCGCCAGAGCGGCGTTCGCGTTCGCCTGTGGCGCACCGCTCCGCGCGGCATTCTCCAGCTTCGCGATATACTCCCGGTCCACCGAGCCGCCATGCACCGCCTGCGCGTCGGCCTCGGAGTCCCCTCTGCGCGGAACATTCACTGGCGCGGCGATCTCAATATTTGCCGCCGCGGCCGCGTGTGCTTCCGGCATGGCCGCGTTGTCCCGCTCCACGTGATCGACAATCGATTTTGGGAGTGTTAGTTCGCCAGCGCTCGTCTGGTAGCTCACCTTGTCGCCCCGCTCGACCACTTGGTACGCCGTAATCCGCCGGCCATTCTTCAGCACGATCGTATCGGCCTTCGCCCAGCTCGCTAAAGCAGACGCCGCGAGCACTGCCGCGATCAAAATCCTCGTACGCCAACCAAGCTGCAAGCGGGAAAGCTGCATGTTCTGATTGTAGGCGCCCCTAAGCCCGGTCGGTGGCAGGCCTTGTACCCTGATGCTGAAAGTGTCTACACTTTCTTTCCACAGGCGGGGACATGAGGCCACGGGCCGCTGCCGTTGTTGTCCTATTTTTTGCAATCGCAGGGATATGCCCCGCCGCGGAAAAGACTGCGCATCAGCGCTACGCCGCTCTTAACGCCCTGCGTCCCGACTCCTCCGCTGTTTACACCGTTCAGGCGGGGGACCGCATCGAACTGCACCGCAGCGACGTTAAGCTCGCCTTCGAAGAGGGCAAGCTCGCATTTTTTGCTCCCTCCGAGGGACGCATCACTGGCGCGGTCTTCGCCGGCCGCGGCCACGCGCTGGCCCTTCCGCGCGAAGTTGTAGAAAAGCAGCAGATGGCGCGTTTCCTCGGTGCTCCGCTTCTCGACCAGGAATTCACCACCGCGTATTTGCGCTTCACCGATCGCGCCGCCGAGGACCTTTTGCGCCAATTGCGCACGGCCAAGCGCGAGCCGGCCGGCGACCCCGCCTTCACCGCCGAGTGGGACTCTCCTGTCGGCAGGCTCAACCCGCCTCATTCCTTGCGTCTCCTGTTCGACAGCATGAGGGCGGATTCCAGACCCTATTTCTACGCCGCGCTCGAAGGACTCGTCACCGGTCCTTTCGATTTTCTGCTGGATATGGATCGATCGGAAGCGCTGCTCCTCGGGCAAGTTCGGAAAAATGCCGGGCAACCTTACTACGATGTCTGGGCCTCTTACGAACCGCCGGATCTGACGCCCCCGCCGGCGGATTTTCGCGCCCTTCACTATTCCATTGACGCAACTCTGCTTCCCAGCAATTCCCTGCAAGGCACCACAACTCTTCGTATTGTTCCGGAAACTGGCCTTGCCCGCGTGCTCATTCTTCAGTTGGCTCGTTCGCTTTCCGTGCAACACTCCACCGATGAAGCTGGGCATGAATTGGAAACCTTTCAGAACGAAGGCCTCACCTCACGGGAGCGCACCGCCCGCGGAAACGATTTCCTCTACGTCGTTCTGCCCCAGGCCCCCCTTAAAGGCCGGGAGTTCACCATCAAAATCAGCTATCAGGGCAACGTCATCGAGAATGCCGGCAATGGCGTCCTCTATGTCGGCGCGCACGAATCCTGGTACCCGCGTCTCGGTGACAGCTCGGAATTCGCCGATTACGATCTCGCCATTCGCTGGCCCCGCCGCCTGCAACTCGTCGCCACGGGCGTTAAGCTCGACCAGCGCGAGGATGGCGACTTCCGCGTCGGCCACTGGAGCACGGAAAAGCCTGCCTCCGTTGTCGGCTTCAACGTCGGCGACTACGCCTCTGTTTCTGTGCCGGAATCGCGCTACTCGGTTGACGTCTACGCTAATCGCCAGCTCGAGCAGGCTCTCACCAACAGACTCTCGGCCGAAGACGAACGCCTGCCCCTTCCCCTGAGCCCTCTTCCCCTCCCGGGCACTCTCGGAGCGCAGCGCTTTCCCAGCGCGCCCGCACCCGTGCCAAGTCCCGCCGAAGCACTCAAGCAACTCGGCCGCGACATCGATTCCTCCATCCGCTTCTACGAAGCATTCAACGGCCCGTTTCCGTTCAAGAGCCTCAACGTCTCGCAGATTCCCGGCACGACCGCTCAAGGCTGGCCCGGTCTTCTGTATCTCTCCACCTTCTCCTATCTGCCGCCTGAAGCTCAGCGTCGCGCCGGCCTCGCCACCAGCACGCAGGAGCATTTCACGCAACTCGTGCCATTCCATGAAGTCGCCCATCAGTGGTGGGGCAATGTCGTCGGCTGGTCCAGCTATCGCGATCAATGGATTGACGAAGCTATGGCCAATTACCTTGCTTTGCTTTTTGCGGACTCGCAGAAAAATCCCGAGCAGACGCTCCGCGTCTGGCTGGCTCGCTTCCGTGATCGCCTGCTCACGAAAGGAATTGATTCTGACGAGGCGCCTGCCGACGCCGGCGCCCTTACGCTCGGCACGCGCCTCATTTCCTCCCGTTCGCCCGATGGTTATCAGCCACTCATCTACGATAAGGGAGCCTGGGTCATCCACATGATCCGCGAAATGCTCCGCGAGCCAAGAGCGAAACATCCGGATGACCGCTTCATCCAGCTGCTGCAAACTATCCAGCGCAAGTATGCCTTCCAGTCCTTTTCCACAGCCGACCTGCAGAAGGAAGTTGAAGCGGTCATGACCAAATCCATGGACCTGGAAGGCGGCCGCTCGATGGATTGGTTCTTCGATCAGTGGATCAACGGAACGGGCATTCCGCGTTATCGAGTCGAGTTTTCAGCGCGCCCTTCGGAAAAGGGCGTCGTCGTGCATGGCAAACTTTTCCAGAGCGGTGTT
>DASRCZ010000147.1:0-9257 GCA_035652855.1 Candidatus Acidiferrum sp. | reverse complement strand
TGCGGCGGCGATGCCCTGTTCTTCGAGGAGATCGACGATTTCGCCGACGCGCCGGATCGTAGGCGCATAGACGATGACGCTGCCATCTTCGACGCGCCGCACCGCGCGCAAGAGCAATTCTTCCTGCGTGCGAGTTACGGTTTCGCACACGAGATAGCGAAGATTCGAGCGGCGGAAACTGGCGATGTGCTTGAAAGGGTCGCGCAGGCGAAGCTGCTCGATGATGTCGTGGCGGACACGCTGGGTCGCGCTGGCCGTGAATGCGGCAATCGGGAAATCCGGGAAGGCTTCCCGCAAGCGGCTGAGCAAGCGGTATTCGGGACGAAAATCGTGGCCCCATTCGGAGATGCAATGCGCTTCGTCGATGACGAAGAAAGAGATCGGCACGCGCTTGAGCCAGTCCACGGTGGTATCGAGCGCGACGCGCTCCGGCGAAAGATAGACGAGGCGAAATTCTCCGGCCGCCGCGCGGCGCTTCACTTCGCTGCGCTCCGCGGCGAGCGTGGCACTATTCAAAAATGCCGCAGGAATGCCCATCTGCAAGAGTTGGGCGACTTGATCTTGCATCAGCGCGATCAGGGGAGAGATCACCACCGCGGTGCGGCCCTCGGCAAGCGCCGCCGGCAACTGATAACAGAGCGATTTGCCTCCGCCGGTGGGCATGATCACGCAGGCGTCGCGGCCGGAGGCGATACTGCGCACGATTTCTTCCTGGCGCGGAAGAAAGGAATCGTAGCCCCAATATTTTTTCAGCGCTTCATGAAAGCGGTGGGTCGCTGGAGGCGTGGCGGTGAAGAACGGCAAAGCGGCTCCTGAAGTTCCGCGAGCAGTGAATCCAGCGCAGATATTCGCTTTTGCTTCGCGGAGTGTCAAGCCCCCGTGCGAGCGAGGGCAATCTGCTAAAATCGAGCGAGGCGAACGGATGACTATACAACGCGAGCAACTGGAAGCGGACGTCCTTATCGTCGGCGCGGGACCCGCCGGGCTGTCATGTGCGCTGCATCTGGCGAACCTCATCCAGAAACACAACGCGAGCGGCGGAAAGCCGGAGCTTTCCACCGAGAACATTTATGTGCTCGAAAAGGGCCGTGAGATCGGAGCGCACCAGCTTTCCGGCGCGATCATGAATCCGAAAGCGCTGGCGGAACTCGTGCCGGATTTCGCCAGGTCCGCGCCACTGGATACGCCGGTGACGGATTCGGCCGCTCTGCTCTTTACCAAGCGCTCGGCGATGCGCTTTCCGGTCACACCGCCGCCTTTTCAAAACGCGGGCAATTATCTTGTTTCGCTGAACCGCCTGACGAAATGGCTCGGCGGATTGGTGGAAGCCTCGGGCGTAAATCTCTTCAAGGAATTTGGCGGCGCGGAGCTGGTGTACCAGGGCGAGGGCATCGCCGGGGTAATCACCGAGGACAAAGGACTCGACAAGAACGGCAAGCCCAAGGATAACTTCACGCCGGGTTATGAATTGCGCGCGAAGGTAACGGTGCTGGCGGAGGGACCGCGCGGCTCGCTGACCAAAAAGCTTGTCGCCGCCAAGAAACTCGACAACGTCAATCCACAAAGCTACGGCATCGGGATCAAGGAGCTGTGGGACGTGCAGCCGGGGAAGATTCAGACCGGTTACGTGGCGCACACCCTCGGCTGGCCGCTTTCGATGGACATGTACGGCGGAGGGTGGATTTACGGGCTTTCCAATAATCGCGTTTCCATCGGGATGGTCATTGCCCTGGAGTACGCGAATCCGCAATTCGATCCGCATGCGGCCTTTCAGACGTGGAAGACGCACCCATTCCTGAAAAATCTTTTGGATGGCGGGAAACTCGTGCGTTACGGTGCGAAATCCGTGCCTTACGGCGGATGGTATGCGGTACCGCGCACGTACGTGGACGGCGGGCTAATCATCGGCGATTCAGCGAGTTTTCTGGATTCGCAGCGCCTGAAGGGCATTCACCTGGCAATCAAGAGCGGGATGCTGGCGGCGGAAACCATCTTCGAGGCGCTGAAAGCGGGGGACACTTCGGCAGGAATGCTCAGCGCATTTCCGAAAAAAGTGGAAGCGAGTTACGTAAAGGGCGACTTGTGGAAAGTGCGCAACTTCCACCAGGCGTTCTCGCACGGAATGATCCCGGGGTTTTTTCATGCGGGCTTGCAGTTTGTGACGGGCGGCCGCGGATTGATCGATCCGATGCTCGCGGAACCTGGCTACAAGCATTACCAAAAAATCGACGGACGGGCCGCACCGGAGCGCTTCAAAGGCGACGGCAAACTGACATTCGACCGTTTGACGGACGTGTATCACTCGGGAACGCGCCACAATGACGATCAGCCGTGCCACTTGCACGTACTGGATCTGAATATTTGCGCGAACCGCTGCACGGCGGAGTACGGCAATCCTTGCCAGTATTTTTGTCCCGCCGCCGTTTACGAGCCGGTGCGGGAGACGGACGGCTTCAAACTGCGCATCAATTTTGCGAATTGCGTGCACTGCAAAACGTGCGACATCGCCGATCCCTACCAAATCATTGACTGGGTCGTGCCCGAAGGCGGCGGGGGGCCAAACTACGAAGGTATGTAAACACTCCGCCGCTAATAGCGCACTTCCCGCGTGGTCACCATTAACGCCAGAAGGCTTTGTAGGCCAGCTAGTTGGGGAGCAGACCGTACACGGTGATTTGGCTGCCATTTCCAACGTAGACTTTTCCATTTGCGACGGTGGGCACGGTGAACTTCACGTAAGAGCCTGCTGCATTTCCGATTCCCTCGGTACTGTTCCAGAGTTCCGTGGCGAGATTTGCGGCGTCGTAGGCGTGCAGGACCGCGGGAGACGCGTTTTCAATCAGCCACACGACACCATCCGAAGGACCATGCGAAGAAATGGATGGAGTGGCCCCCGGCCAGCCGAAACTCGTGCCGGATTGCGAAGACGCGGCGCTGAACGTGCTGGTTGCGGGATTCAGCGGATAGCTGCTCAAAGGAGCGCCCGCTGGGGCGAGATAGAGCGAGTTCTGCCAGAAGGCGGCGGTGGAGAAGATACTGTTGCCTACGGAGATGACCTGGACCGCATTGGAATCGCCGAAGTGGCCCATGTTGTCGCGATTTAGAACATAGAGCGCGCCATCCTTGCCGCCCCCAACAGCCAGATTCGGAAGAGTCGGATTCGGCGAATTCACCAGAATGGCCGCGCCGCCTGAGCCGAAATCCGCATCGGTGCCTTCGTCGTTTGCCTGGTCGGAGGGCGTGAAGTAATCGCTCAGGGTAAGCCCGCTCGAGAGCTTCAGGAAGGAATCTCCGTAATTCGAGTTGGCGGCGTTGAAGGTGCCGTTGCCGGTGATGAGATACAGGTTGCCCGCGGAGTCGGCCGCGGGAGCCGCACCCGCCATCCAGATGCCGCCGAGAGTGCCGTTTGGGGTGTCGTTGAAGCTGGCCAACTGGTTCAGCGAGGTTTTGTCATAGGACTGGACGAATCCATGATAGGGACCGTTATCGCCATGAGACGCCCAGGCAACGTAAACGGTGTTGCCGGAAAGAAGCAAACCGGAGCGCTGATTCTGAATGAGCGCGAAGGAGTTGGCGCCTCCAGAGGCGATGAGAGCCGGTGAGTTTGCGCGGTTAGTCCCGTCCACCAGACTCAGGGCGTACAGGCGTTGGAGAAAAGCGCCGCTGCCGGCGTTCTTGAATTTTCCAACGAGATAGATTGTGTTCGTGGCGGGGTCAATGACCGGAGTTCCCACGATGCCGATCGCGGGCGAGATGTCGTTGGTTCCCACATCGCTGCTGGTGACCCATGTTTCATTCGTTCCTAGCAGGCTTTTGGTCCAGAGAGTCTGGCAAGGAGAAGCATCGGCGTCGAAAGCATAGACCGTATCGTGCTGAGTAACGGCGAAAAGCACATTATGTTTTGCGCCGGCAATGGTGAGATTGGCAACCCAGAGAGGCTGAGCGTACACCGCAGCATCGACCGGACATGTGAACAACCGGCCGAAGGTGCTCGTGGTTATGAGAGCGGGCGTGAGGGCATACTCCTGCGTATTGCTGCCGTCGCGCGAGAGATTGTTGTGTTGAGTGAAGACACCGGCGAGGTCGGTGACCTGGAAGGTGGTCGTGGAGCTTTGGGATCCATCGGCCACGCTGGTCGCAGTCACCGTGACGGGCCCCGGCGCAGCGGGCGCAACGAAGACAGCGCTCGTCGCGTTCTTGGTTGTGAAAGAACCTGCCGAAGCGGACCAAGACACGCCGGCGTTGCCAATATCATTCGAGACCGCAGCTTGCATCGAGATGGATTGTCCGATTGTGAGGCCGCCGCGTTTGGGCGATAGGATGACGCTAATGCTGCCTGAAGAGGCGGGGACCAGGGTTATGGCGGCGGCGAAAGAGCGCGCTGGGTCACGAACGGATTGCGCAGTGAGCGTGACCGCGGCGGGGTTCGGAACCGAGGCCGGGGCCGTGTAGGTGATGGCGGCTCCCGAAGCGCTTGAGCTTGCGGAAAGCGTGCCGCATGCACTTCCCGCGCAACCGGCGCCTGATAGACTCCAGTTCACGCCCTTCGAGAGTGAGTCGTTGCTGACAGTGGCGGCAAAGGAGGCGGACTTGCCGATTTGGACTGTCGCGCTTTGCGGCGATACGCCGACGGAAACAGGCGCGGAAAGGGTAATCGCGGCGGCGCCGGTTTTGGTGCTATCGGCGACGGATCTGGCCGTAAGAGTAACGGAAGCAGGGTTGGGAAGCGCGATCGGCGCCGCATAGATTACGGAAGTTGGCGTCACATTGGAAAGCGTGCCGCAGGAGTTGCCAGCGCATCCCGTTCCGATGAGGGACCAGGTAACGCCTTCCGATTGCTTGTCGTTTTGCAGCGTAGCCGTGAACGGTTGCGTTCCAATGCCTGCCTGAACTGTGCTACTCGATGGAGAGACACTGACGCTAATGGTTGAAGCGGACTCCCGAGGAGTGGAGGCGCCGCCACCGCAGCCCGAGAGGAAGGCGCATAGGGCGAGCAGTGCGGCGAGAGAGAATTGGACAAACACGGACCGAAACCGGTACATGAGCCTCTCTGGACTTGGCCTTGAACACGAACCCGTACGTGCGTCTCGACCGCGCGGGAACGCGATTGAGCTTTGCGCGAATTATAGAGAAAAGAACGCGGAGAGCGCCAGTTGGCGGGCGGAACAGGTACCAGGTTGTTCGCCGGGACAGGTACATCCGCCACGATGGACTCGGAAACCAGCGCCGGCTAGAGCCCGCTGGGCCAGATCTTGCGCATGAAGTTGCGAACGCGATCGGCGAAGGAGCTGCTTGGGGGAGCCTGCTTCTGCTGGGGTGGAGCCGTCCGCGGCGAGACGGCGGGCGCGGGCAAGGATGGCGACGCTACTGATGGCGAAACGGCGGCAATACTTTCCCCTTCGACACGGCCGCGGAAAATCAGCGTGGGTCGAACATGGACGCGGCGGACGAGGACAATCAGCGCGGGATCGACTTCGGGCTGGACTTTGGCTTTAGCGTCATAACGGAGCGGCGGCATGAAAACCTGGTAGACCGGTTCGTCTTTGTCACGCGCGTCGTCATCTGTGTTCGGGCTTGGGGTTGCCGGCGCAGCCGCCGCCCGGGAACTCTGGTCCGTTGCGGGTGCCAGCGGGGCGCTCGTCCCGGTAACGTTAGCGGAGCGAGGCAGTTCGCCGGGCGATGGTTGCGCCGTTTTGGCCAGTTGCAATTCGCAAGCGCAACGACCGGCGGAGGTGCGCAGGGACTCGAGCTGGCCATTGTTGACCAGAACGTCGGCACCCTGCGGAACGACGACGCTCTCACCGGTGAGCTGCTGCTCGAGGCGCATGGCCCCGCGCTGCGTGCGGACGCACATGGCGCCTGTTGCGTCAAAGCCGACGAGGGCATCACGCGGCTCGCCGCCAATCGGAATGGACTGCGCCTTGATTTGAGCGGTATAGACGGTGATAGCTGGCTCCTGCTCCGCATAGAAGTGGACGGTGCCTTTATCTATCGCAATCGTCAGGGCGCCGCCGGACTTCAGCACGGAAAAATGGGCGGGGCCGCAAATCATAATTTGACCGCCCTCGGTTAGCGCGACGCGAGCGCTGCCAGACTTTACTTTGACGTCGGCGCCATTTCGAAGGATCGTTCTTACCTGACCGCGGGAGGCTTCCACGCTCATCGGGCCGGTGATCGAGATGGCATCGCCTTCGATGGAGCCGATGGCATCGCCGGCAGGTTCATCGGGCTGGCGAGCGGCAAGCCCACAAGCACAGAACAACAGTGCGGCGATACCCGCAAGGCACAGCGCGCGCGGCGCACGTTCCTGAAATCGGCTTCCGAGCGGCACTTCGTTCCTTCTTCGGCTCGCTGGCCGTCCGTTGGGGACCTTTGCAGGAACGGGAGCGGATTCCGGCACGCACAAGATACGTGCCGGAAGAGCAGGCTTACTCGGCCAAGCCCAGCGTGGCCGCCTAAAGAGTGGCCACGACGATCATGCTGCACGCCTGCGTCATGAGCACACTTTTTCCCCACGGAACAGCAAACAGCGCCACCTCTCTCGCGAAAAAATATCGTCTTATACTATACGCCGATGGCTTCCGGTGCAGTCGAGCCCCCGGCGGAGGAATCGGTCAACGTCCACTATGACGTGCGGCTGCCGGACCTGCCGTGGTCGCGCCGCGCGCAGATTCCGTTCATTGCAGCCGCTGTGTACGCGGTCATTTGCGTACTTGGGCCGACGCTTCGCTACGAAATCCTTGGCTGGCAGCATATCGAGCGGACTTACGCGGCGAAGCGCCGCTGCATCTGGGCTTTCTGGCACCGTATCATCATTCCGATCGTTTGGTGGGCGAGGAACCGTGGAATCGTCGTAATGAATACGACCGCGTTTGACGGGCAATGGACACGAAAGGTGATCGAATGGCTGGGATTCGGCACGGCGCAGGGAAGTTCGTCGCGGGGCGGATTGCGCGGACTGGCGGTAATGGCCAAGCGGCTGGCTGAGGGGCGCGACTGCGCGTTCACCATCGATGGACCACGCGGGCCGCGTTATGTGGCCAAACCGGGTCCTGTGGTGCTGGCACGAAAGACGGGATGCCCGATCACCGTGTTTCATATGGGAGTGGACCGAGGCAAGACGTTTGAGCGGACGTGGGACCATTTCCTGCTGCCCGCGCCTTTTGCGCGGGTGGTGATGCTCTGCGCGCCGCCGATTTACGTGCCGACAGACGCCGACGCTGGGGTAATCGAGGAAAAACACGCGGAGATGCAGAGGGCGCTCGAGCGAGTGCGTGACATTGCCGAGGCGTGGTTTACGCTGACCGGAGCGGAGCGACAACGATACCGCGAGGAATTTTGCCGATAAGGCGGCAGCTAAGTTGTTGTCATGCCGTGACTTAGTATGTTATTGAAGATTTTCAACGACGGAGGGTTTTCCTCGCCCTCGTTTCCGTTTATCCTGAATCAAATCGATGGAGGGAACTATGCGATTTCGAACGAGCCTCGTGCCCGGCTTATCGTTCGTGGCGTGTTTCGCCTTCCGTTCATTGTCAACTCCTTCCGGCTTCGGCCCGAACACGCCTAGCAGGAACGCTGAGGCCTTATCGACTCCCTAGCTCCAGGCAGGGAGTTTCGTTAAGCGCCGGGAGTGCCCGGCGCATTTCGCACAGTTGAAGTCGTTCCGGTTCGATTGTCAGACCGGAAACGTGGGTTTCGTTCAGCCGTAACCAGCACCAGCCGTCGAGGGCCACCATGCGAACGACGCTAAAACTGGTCTCGCCATTGATCATCAGCGTCGGAATCGTGTCGCTGTTGTTCGCCGGGTATCAAGTGCGCACGCAGAGAAAGAATCTGCGCAATGACCTGATGCACCGGTCTTCAATTCTGGCGGAGAGCCTGCAGGAAAGCGTGGAGCCGCTGATTGATCGCGGAGCGGAGAAGAGCTTGCAGCGGCTCGTGGATCGATTCAGCGAGCGCGAACACCTGAAGGGCATCGCCGTGTACGACTCGACGGGGACGGCCATCGCCATCACGCCGGGGCTGAGCCCGCAGTTTCATACGCAGCCGCACGCAGCGGTGCAGGCGTCGCGTGGAGGGTCGGGTTACGGGGAATTCACGAAATCGAGCGAAGGCGCGCTGCAAATCTACGCGGTGCCGATACATCGGAATGGGCAGCCGTTTGGCGCGCTGGTGATCTTTCACGACGCAACCTACATCAACGACCAGATTGCGCGGATGATCCGGGCGGTGGGACTCGACGCGCTGGTGCAAACGGGATTGATCGCGGCCCTGGCGTTTGTGCTGGTGAAATGGACGCTGACAGGGCCGATCACGCGAACGGCGGCATGGCTGCGGACCTTGCGGACGGGGCAGCCGCCGAATACGGCTCCGCCGCTGCCGCAGGGGGACATTTTCGAGCGGCTGCGGGGAGAGGCGACACGCCTAGCGCGGGACTTGCGCGCGGCGAGAGCATCGGCGGAATCCGAGGCGCGGCTGCGCGAATCGCATGCCTCGCAGTGGACGGCGGAGCGCTTGCGAGTGAGCCTGCGAAGCAAGCTGCGGGACATGCCGCTCTTTGTAGTATCGAACCGCGAGCCTTACATGCACGTGTACCAGGGCGGTGACCATGACATTCGCGTGCTCGTGCCGGCGAGCGGCTTGGTGACGGCACTCGAGCCGGTGTTGCTGGCGTGCGATGGGACATGGATTGCGAACGGCTCGGGCGACGCGGACCGGAATGTAGTTGACGAGCGCGACCACCTGCGGGTTCCACCGGATCATCCTGCCTACACGCTGCGGCGCGTTTGGCTAAGCCAGGAAGAGGAGAAGCACTACTATCTGGGCTTTTCAAACGAAGGGCTATGGCCGCTCTGCCATATCGCGCACACGCGGCCGATTTTCCGTCCGGAGGACTGGGCGCAGTACCAGGAAGTAAACCGGCGGTTTGCGGACGCCGTGCTGGAAGAGATGAATGGGGTGGATTCGCCGATAGTGCTGGCGCAGGACTATCACTTCGCGTTGCTGCCAAGAATGGTGAAGGAAGCGCGGCCGGATGCACGCGTGGCGATTTTCTGGCACATTCCTTGGCCAAACGCGGAAGCCTTCGGGATTTGCCCGTATCAGCGGGAAATCGTGGACGGACTGTTGGGCGCGGACCTCATCGGGTTCCACATTCAGACGCACTGCAACAATTTTCTCGCGACCGTGGACCATGCCGTCGAGGCGCTGACGGAGTGGGACCGCTTTACGGTGAACCGGCAGGGCCACGTGACGCG
>DASRCZ010000146.1:0-21328 GCA_035652855.1 Candidatus Acidiferrum sp. | reverse complement strand
CAGTTCGCCTTCACGGCGAACGCTGCGGGCCAGAATGAGATTGGCAACATTGGAGCAGGCGATGATGAAGATCAGTCCGGATGCGGCAAGGAGGACGAGCAAAACAGTACGCGCATTTGAGGTGATTTGATCGCGAAGCATCACGGCATCAATGCGGAAATCGGCTCTCTGCCCATAGGCGTCCGGATGATCGCGGACCATGTTGGCGTGGACCGCGCGGAGGTCGGCGCGAGCAGCCTCGAGAGTTACACCCGGTTTCAGGCGGGCGAAGAGTTCCGTCATGCGGTGGACGCGTCCGGTAACCATCGTGGCGGAAAGGTGGTGCGGGCTGGTCACGACGTTGGCGATGATTTCGGTGTCGGCGGGGTAGGGAACGGAGGGTTCGAGGACGCCGACAACAGTGGCGGTGCGACTCCCGAGGCGAATGCTTTTGCCAATCACGGAGGGATCGCTGTTGAGTGTGTTCTTCCAGAATCGGTAGGTGAGAACGGCGGCACCCGCGGCTTGCGGGCCGTCATCTTGCTGACCGAGCAAGCGCCCGAGAACGGGATGCAGGCCCATGACTTCGAAGTAGGAGCCGCCAACGACTCCCGCGCGGACTTCGCGCGGTTCGCCGAGGCCGACGAGGGTGAAGCCAATCGTGGAGAAGTCGCCGAATTCGCTCAGCGACTTGACGCCTGCCTTGAGGTCCTGGATTTCCGGGACGGAGAAGGTGGTGTTGTCGCTGCCGATGCCGCGGGCGCTCTGGCGAATGTAGATGAGACGATTCTCGTCGCGATTGACGAGCGGCCGGAGAAGCACGCCGCGAACCACGCTGAAGATGGCGCCGTTAGCGCCGATGCCAAGGGCGAGGGTTAGAACGACGGTGACCGCAAGACCCTTGCTGCGCCAAAGAGAGCGGACGGCGAGCTTGAGATCGCGGCCAAAGAGTTCAGGAGAAAGGGTCACGGGCGCTCCTTTTGTTGTTCATAGGAAACGACGAACGACGCCGGGTGTTTCCGGGATTTTACACGAACGGGTTCTCATCGGCGGAGGGGCCATATAGCGGCGGAACAGGAATATCGAGCTGGCGGAGGTACATGGTGAGCTGTCCGCGATGGTGGACGATGTGATTGAGAAACATGACGCGAAATGCGTCATACCGGGGCATGGAGAAAAGAGTTCGGCCGTCGCGCTTCATGGTCCAGGTTTGCTGAAGCTGCTCGTCGGTGACCGAGGCGAGGGCGCTGCGCGCATCGTTGCGGCGCTGCGCAAAGCCATCGAGCAGTTCAGCGTGCCTTTCGATTTTTGGAATGCGCGCGGCCGTGGTCTCGAATATCGGCGTGGTGAGGATCACGAGGCCAAAGCCTGGGAGCGTGGCCACGTGGCCCGCCATCCATGCAAGCGAGCCGGACTTGGGCTGTGGCTTCCAATCCCAGTTGGCGGCGGGGACCCGCTCGAGAGTAGTCTGCGTGCGGGACATTTCCTGGTCGAATTCGCGGAGAAGCAGTTCATTGACTGGCATATGGAGTCCTTGAGGAAAGATAGCCGGCATTACGCGACGAGGACAGTCTGCACCTATTACTTGTAAAATGCAAGTTATAATGGAATAGTGGAAGGCTATGAAGGGGCAAAAGCCAGGCGTTAAGAGACGGTCGGGGTGTCCGCTGAACGCGTCGGTCGAGATTCTCGGCGACCGCTGGTCGCTGCTGATTATTCGGGACATGATGCTGCGAGGCTACCGGAGCTATAACCAGTTCCTGCAATCGCCCGAGGGCATCGCCACGAACATTCTGGCGGACCGGCTGAGGCAGCTTGAGAAGCATGGAATTATCCGGACGGCGCCGGACCCTTCCGACGGGCGGAAGGTGCGGTACTTGCTGACGCGAAAGGGAATGGATCTCGCGCCGGTGCTGACCGAAATGGTGCTCTGGGCTGCGGCGCACGAAGAGACTGGAAACCAGGCGCTAGTGCAACGCATGCGGGAGGACAAAGACAGATTCCTAGCGGAGGTGCGGCAGCGCTGGGAGAAGGAGCAGGGAGAACATTCACGCTGAGTCACTTGGAGTGGATTGCAAGCGGCGAGAGTGTTGCATCAACGCAGGCGCAGCCGCGCACGAGCGCTCAGGGGTGGCGCTACGATGCCGGAGCCACCGATTTCTTGCGGCGGTATACTGAGCTTGGGAGTTAGCTGTGAACGAACTCCGCATTCTGCAGAAGACGCGCGAGCTACACGAAGCGCGATGGTGGGAGGCGGAAGCCGGCGGACGCGCGCACTGCTACCTATGTCCGCGACACTGCCGTATACGGCCCGGACAGGCCGGGTTCTGCTTCATCCGGGTGAATGAAGGCGGGAAGCTCTACAGCCTCGGGTACGGTTCGCCGGCAGCACTCCAGGTCGATCCCATCGAGAAGAAACCGCTGAATCATTTCCTGCCGGGAACGCGCGTGTTCAGCATGGGCACGGCCGGCTGCAACATGGGCTGCTTCTTCTGCCAGAACTGGGATATCTCGAAATCGCGGGCGGACCAGGTGCGGTCGCGGGAGATTCCGCCGGAGGAGGTTCCGCTGCTCGCGAAAGAGTATGGCTGCGAATCGCTGGCGTTTACTTACAATGAGCCGACGATTTGGGGCGAGTACGTGGTCGATATCTGCGCGGCGGCGGAAGAACATGGGCTGAAGCGCGTGATGGTGTCGAATGGATACATCACGCGGGAGGCGTTCCATGACATCTACGACCACATTGACGCCGCAAACATCGACCTCAAGGCATTTACGGAGGCGTTCTACGGGAAAACGACCCTGACGCATTTGCAGCCGGTTCTGGACACGCTCGTGTGGCTGAAAAAGGAAACGCCGGTCTGGTTCGAGATCACGAATCTGATGATCCCTACGCTAAACGACGACCCGGACGAGACGCGCCGGCTGGCGGAGTGGATTCTGGAGCACCTGGGGCCGGACGTGCCGTTGCATTTCACAGCGTTCCATCCGGATTTTAAGCTGCGAGATAAGCCACGCACACCGCCGGAGACGCTGCACCGGGCGCGGCAAATCGCGATGGACGCCGGACTGCATTTCGTCTACGAAGGAAATATTTTCAGCGAATCGGCGAATACGTATTGTCCGGGCTGCGGGACGGTGCTGGTGCGGAGGTCGTGGCACGATGTGCTACAGAATCGGATGCGGTCGGGCTCTTGCCCGAAGTGTGCGATGCCGATACCCGGAGTGTGGAGTAAGGAATGGCGCCCCGCGCCGGAGAGTCCGCGCTGTTCTTGAAGGTTAGCGGCTAAACGAGTAGAAGCCCGGCCCGACGCGCATGAAGTGGTGCCAGGCGAGGGGAAAGGCCCAGGAGACCAGGGAGCCCAGGATGGCTTGCCCAAGGGCGAGCGGGAGGATATTGCGTTCAGCGGCAAAGAGCCAGGCCATTGCCGTACCACCGATGAAAGTAAGCGGAACGAGAACGGGATTTGGCCAATGGAGCGCGGCGAAAAGGGATCCGGCGAGGAGAGCGGCCCACAGCGGGCTCTGCATTGCGGCCAAAAAGCGATTAGTGAGGTACGAGTTCAGGGCGACTTGCTGGAGCAAACAGAACGAAAGGTATCCGGAGAAGCGCGCCGGCAATAGATGAAGCGGCGGGCGGTGAAGCGCCCCGAGCAGGAAGCCCGCCACAAGCAAAGCGAGGATGAAGGCGAAGAAAACGGGGGTGCAGCGGCGCGTGGCGGACCAAAGATTGTCCGCGCGCCAGCCGAGAGACTTTGGCGAATCGAGGTGAGCAGCAAAGCTAACGCCAAGCCACAGCAGAAAGAACCACCACAGATTGGCCCGCGTGAATTGCAGCCGCCAGATATACAAGCCGATGAAGGCGGCAAAGGCGACAGCTTCCAGAAACGTGAGCACACGCTTTGTGCGTGAGTCAATGATCGACGCGGAGGGCAACTCCTTGGTTTGACCGATACGCTGCAAGCAGCGCCTCGTGAAACCCGGGCAAGGAAGCGAAGTATGCTTCACGCGGACCCGGAAAAATTTCGATAGCAACCTGGAAAATCAGATGATCAGCGCGGAAAAGAAGTTGCGCTGGGCGCGGATGCTCCGGCAGCCTCAGCGCTCGCTTGCGATTGCAATTCGGCGCGGATGAGCGCCTCGATATCGCTCCAGACCTTGGGATCGCACTCGATTTCCATGTGGCTGCGAGTGAAAACGCGGTTCCACCAGGGATAGCCGTGGCAAGAGACGGGTGATTTGTCGTAGTCGAACCGAAAATTGCCAAGGATTTGCGTGCGCTCGGAGTCGGCGGCGCGGATCTCCGCGCGGCCGTGGAGCAGGCCCCTGGGCTGGAAGAAATTCGCGGCGCGCGCGACGTTTGGGGGAATAATGCCGTCATTAGCGCCTGGTGGGGCGATACTGTCAATTTGTATGGTAAGGAGCACCGGAACGCCATCCTGCTGGAGCTTCCTCGCGAGCGAAACCACGGCGGCAGCGCCCCAGCTGTGGCCATAGAGGATTACATTTGGCGCCGAAGCCGTGGTTTCGGCGGCATCCGCGCGCGGCAACGTTATGCGCTTTCCGGTATCGCGAACAAAGCGAAGGATTTCCCCGCGCGCCTGAGAAACACGGCGATTCTCGAAGACCTTGACCTGCACAATGGAAGGATAGATCGCGCGCAAATGTTCGGCGAACTGCACTTCGCCGTGAGCGCGTGCGTCGTGAGACACAAAGCCTCCGACGAACCCGACGATTAGCGTCGGACGCAAATCGGAGAGAGAAGGCGGCGCGGGTTGCGCGGACTGAGCCTGCGATGCGGGGACTGAAGCACAAGCGAGAAAGGCCGCAAGAACCAGGACCGGCGGTCTCATCTTCTTGAAGCACGCGAAGGTGCTCCAAGTTTGATGCGGCATCTCCGCCATGGGTGAGATAATGGTACCAGTTCGCAGGGAAAAATCATGCGGAAGGTTGAAATCGGAGAGAGACACCGCGTCGTCATCCTGGGGGGTGGCTTCGGCGGGCTGAATGCGGCGCAGAACCTGAAGCGGGCACCTGTGAGTGTCACGCTGATTGACAAGCGAAATTTCCACTTATTTCAGCCGCTGGTCTATCAAGTAGCCACAGGATCTCTTTCGCCGGGCGAAATAGCGGCCCCGCTCCGCAGTGTTCTGCGAAAGCAAAAGAATACAGAGGTTTTGCTCGGGGAAGCCATTGACGTTGATCCGGAAGCCAAAGTCGTGTTTCTGCGGGATGGCGGCCAGTTTCCGTACGACTCGCTGATTGTCGCAACGGGTTCGCAGACGTCGTACTACGGGAACGACGGGTGGAAGCGTTACGCGCCGAGCCTGAAGACCATCGAGGAAGCGACAGCGATCCGGCACAAAATCCTGGCGGCGTTTGAAGAGGCGGAGCGCGCGAGCTCCCAGGAGGAGGCGCGCGCCTGGCTGACGTTTGTCATTGTCGGTGCTGGCGCAACCGGCGTCGAATTGGCGGGAGCGCTCGCTGAAATTGCGAACCAGACGCTGCGGCACGACTTCCGGCACATTCAACCCAGCTCGGCGCGGATTCTGCTCATCGAAGGCGGTCCGCGTGTCCTCGGCGGGTATCCCGAGGACCTTTCCGCGAAAGCGGAGAAACTGCTTTCGCGCCTCGGCGTCGAAGTGGTCAAGAACGAAATGGTGACCAGTATCGATGACGAAGGCATCTCCTTCAAACGGGGCGATGATTCGGAACGTCTGCGAGCAAAGACGGTCCTGTGGGCCGGCGGAGTGACCACTACCGCCTTCGGGCGGCAACTGGCGCGGCGCACGAACGCAGAAACGGATGCGAGCGGCCGCATTAAAGTGGCGCCGGACTTGACCATACCGAGGTTTCCGGAGATCTTCGTGATCGGCGACCTGGCCCACGTAACCGGCGAAAATGGCAAGCCAATCCCAGGCGTGGCGCAACCCGCGATTCAGGGCGGCGCCTACGCCGCAAGGGTGATTCGCGCGCGGATCGAAGGGAAGCCCGCGCCGCCGCCATTCCGCTACTTCAATAAGGGCGACATGGCCGTGATCGGACGCGCCGCGGCGGTGGCGAATATTTTTGGCATGCATTTCGCGGGGCTGTTTGCCTGGCTCATCTGGCTCTTCGTTCACCTGATGTACATCGTGGAATTTCAGAGCCGTGTACTGGTGTTCATACAGTGGGGATTCGAGTACCTGACGTTTAGCCGCGGCGCCAGGCTGATCACCTGGGGCGACGCCATACCGGCGGATGAGCCGTCGATAGCGGCGCTTCGCAAATCGCAAAGCCAGCATTGAAGCTGGCAACGGGAACCGCCTACGTCCCTGGCGAAAGCGGCTCCGCATCTTCGGCCGGTTTGGCAAGCTCGGGCGCATAACGGCGGACCAACGCAACGGCGATGACCAGCGCGAGAATCAGCGCGCCGAGCACACCCAGTTCCGTCATGGAATGACGAAAAATTGCTTCGCCTTGGCCGGACAGCCGGTTTTCTTCGCTGCGGCTGGCCATCTCGAGACTAATGACGAGCATTCGCCGGACGGATGCGATGATGCCGACAATTAAGAACGGTTCGATGAGCAGCTCGTGAGAACGGATGGAGATTCGCACGCTATGCAAAATCTCGATGAGCATGAGGGCGATCAGCAATTGACTGAGGGCTGGCAACATACCTTCGGTGAAATGCCAATGGCCCAGATTCTCCCAGAGAAGTTCGCCCGCCACCACTAAAGCGCCGAATGCAGTAACGATGAGGAGAGCAGCGGTGACAATGTACGCGACCGTTTCCGCGCTGGCGAAGTAGCGGTTGAAGCGGTTGGTCACATTTTGTTCAGCCACGGCGCACCCCCGCGCGGCGATTTTTTGCGGGAACAGGCGCGATCATTGGGTTCGATGGGCACGAAAAAAGAACGAGACTCACGCGAGTCTTGAGCCCTTGCCGGACAAACCCACCGCGCGTGAATGTTTGCTTAGTTTCTCAGGCCCGTTGGACGCGTGCCCGCGTACCGCTAAAGAGCGCTATCATTTCGCGGTTGAAGGCCGGGATGTCGCCGGGTTTACGGCTGGAGACGAGGTTGCGGCCGACCACCACTTCGCTATCGATCCACTCTGCTCCGGCATTGCGGAGGTCGGTCTTGAGCGATGGCCAGGCCGCGATGCGGCGGCCGCGTGCCGCGCCGGTTTCTATGATGGTCCAGGGGCCGTGGCAGATAGCGGCAACCGGCTTATTGGAATCGAAGAAATGTTTGACGAACGCTACGGCAGCGGGATTGGTGCGGAGCCGGTCCGGGTTCATGACTCCGCCGGGAAGCAATAAGGCGTCGTAAGAGTTTGGCGAAGCGCGTTCCAGTGGAACATCCACCGGGAAATGCTCGCCCCATTCGGCGAAGTTCCAGCCGCGCACCTGCTCGGGCTGAGGCGAAATGATATCCGTTGTGGCGCCGGCCTCGCGCAGAGTCGTTCGCGGTTTGGTCATTTCGACTTGCTCGAATCCGTTTTCGAGCAGGATGGCGACTTTCAATCCGGTCAGAGAAGGCACAGGTTGCTCCTTAGGTTGTTTGTTGCGGCAAACAGAGCCGCCCTAAATCTTGGAACGGACAGCTCACGGTATTTTCGATTCATTCCGGGAGGAAGAAGGGGCGGGGCTGGCAGAATTAGCAGGATTAGCCAGGCCGTGTTCCGGCCCGGCCATTTCGCCGCCTCGGTCACAGCTAAGTGCGGAGAGCCGCGCAGGGTGCGACGTGTCTGTCCGAGAACATCTGGATTTCGGCCCACCAAAGGCCTATGGGAAACATCTCCTATGCAGGAGGAATCTCATGTTGCAGAGCAAGTTGACACTCGGTTTGTTCCTCGTGGCGGCGCTGATCGCCAGCGCCGGTTACATTCGGGCCCAGAATGCGCCCTCCGGCGGCGCCGTTCCCGCGCACCTTGTGGTTACGGTTGTGGCGCACAGCGGAAATCAGGTTCCCGCGGTCCAGGCAGGAGACGTGCAGGTTTACCAGAACCGCGAGCGGCTGCAAGTGACGGACTGGACTCCGTTGCAAGGAGCGCAGGCGGCACTGCAACTTTTCATCGCGGTGGACGACGCCGCACAGCCGGCTGCCTTCGGCAGCAACATAGCGGACCTGCGGAATTTCATCACATCGCAGCCGGCTACAACCGCGGTTGGCGTCGCTTACATGCGAAACGGAACCGTTTCCATCACCCAGCAGCTTACAAACGACCATGCGGCAGCGGCGAAAGGAATACGGCTTCCGCTGGGCAACGACGGCGCCTTCGGGAGCGTATATCTCTCGATTGCGGATTTGATCCAACGCTGGCCGCAATCCAACGTGCGCCGCGAGATTGTGATGATTTCAGATGGCATCGACGAGCTCGGCAGCTTTGGAGTGTCTAATCCGTACGTCGACTCCGCCGTGCAGAAGGCGCAACAGAATGGGATTGTGGTTTTTGCGATCTACACGCCCGGCTTCGGGCGCTACTACCGCAGCTACTGGCGAATGAACATGGGCCAGATTCATCTCTCGCAAATTTCCGACGAAACCGGCGGAGAAGCCTATTTTTTGGGTTTCCAGGCGCCGGTCAGTTATACGCCCTATCTCGATGACATCAATCAGCGGCTCAATCATCAGTATCTGTTGACGTTCGCGGTCCCGGCTCCGAACAAGCCGAAACTAGTACCCGTTCGGCTGCGCACCGAAGTTCCGAACGCGGAATTGATCGCGGCGGATCAGGCGTGGGTGGGTGCAAGCGCGAGCGGCACCAGAGACTGAGTCTTGCCTTCCGGAGCCGTCCTCTCTCGGGAAAAGCAAGCTCGGGGCCAAACTAGCTCGCAGTTGCTTCCGGGTGACTCCGCTGTGGCGAGCGCTGCAGATAGAAATGTACAACGGGAGTATAAATGAGAGAGAAAACCATCGAGCTGAGCAAGCCGCCGATCACCGCTATCGCGAGCGGCTTCAGCATTTCCGATCCGGATCCCAGGCCGAAGGCTAGCGGAAGCATTCCGAAGATTGTCGCGAGAGCGGTCATAACAATGGGGCGAAGGCGGCGGCGGCCTGCCTCAATCATCGCTTCTCCGTCTGACCTGCCCAATGTGCGAAACTGCTGCTCGGCATCAAGCAGCAGGATGCCGTTTTTTGCCACGATGCCGACCACCATGATCATGCCCATGAATGACGCGACGTTGAACGTGGTGCGCGTAACGAGCAGCGCGAGGAAGCCGCCAAACGTGGACAGCAGCGCGGAGAAGAGAATGGCGGCCGGAGCTGAGAACGTCCGAAATTCAAAAAGCAGCACCGCAAACAGCAACATGAGCGCGAGCGCGAGAACCATGGAAAGGTCGTGAAACGAGCGCTGCTGTTCCTGGTAAGCTCCTCCGTATTCGACACGAATCGAAGAAGGCAAATTCAGGCTGGCAACCGCTTTTTTCACCGCCGTAATTCCCGACCCGAGGTCCACGCCCTCCAGCCGGCCGGTGACCTCCACCAGCCGCTGAAGGTTTTCCCGGCGAATTTCGGTCTGGCCGGGATCGCTCGTGACGGTTGCCAGAGAGCCGAGAGTTGCGGTGCGGCCGCTGGAGCTGGTCAGAAGAGTGTTGCTCATCTGCTCGAGCGACGCCCGCGATCTTTCGGGGAAGCGGACCCGCACCGGATAGGCGCGATCGTTGAGCACAACGGGAGTCGCGGCGGGCGCGCCTTCGAGAAGCGCCGCGGCATCCGTGGCCACTTCTTCCGGCGTGAAGCCTGCCCGCGCGGCCACCGCGGGGTCCACCTGGAAGGTTACGGCGGGGCCGCTGATGGTGTTCTCGATCCCGTCCAAAACATCGACCACTCCGTGGATCTTGCCGATGGAATCGGCAACGCGCGCCGCGGATTGACGCAAGAGTTGCGGATCCTCGGAGTAGAGTTTGACGACCACCGGCTCTGGCTCGTTGCTTAGATCGCCGATCATATCCTGCAAGACCTGGACGAATTCGACGTCAGCCGCAGGCTCAGTCTGCTTGATGCGCGTGCGCACGTCGTCCATCACTTCATCGATGCCGCGATCGCGGTCCGCTTTTAGCTTCACGGTAAAGTCGCCGCGATTGGCTTCGGTAACAGCAGCGAGACCGAGCTGGAGTCCGGTCCGCCGCGTGGTGTTCTCGACTTCCGGCGTCGCGCGGAGAATGCGCTCGATGTGCTGGAGGATGCGGTCGGATTCGGTCAGCGAACTGCCCGGCGGCGTGTAGTAGTCCAGAATGAAGCCGCCTTCATCCATTTCGGGGAGCAGGTCGGTGCCGAGCAGCCAGAAGCAGACACCGGACAGAGCGACAATGAGAACGGAACTGCCTGCAATCAACACGGGTCTGCGGGCGATTTGATGCATGGCCCGCTCGTAGAAAGCCAATATGCGGCCGAACAGTTTGCCTTCGTCCGCGGTCCCCGGAGATGAGGTTTCGTCCGGCGCCGCCGCAGGGGGTTTCGCGCCGCTGCGCAGCAGATATTGGCTGAGGGCGGGCGTCCAAGTCAGAGCGAGGAGCAGGGAAGCAAGCAGCGCGGCGGTCATGGTGACAGCAAGAGCGCGAAAGAAGGTGCCCGTCACGCCGGCGATCGAAATGAGTGGCAGGAACACCACGATAGGCGTGATGGTCGAGCCGATCAACGGCACGGTCATTTCGCGGAGCGCATTGCGAATGGCAGCCGGACGGCTTTCGCCTGCGTCGCGGTGCATGACGATGTTTTCCAAAATGACGATGGCATCGTCAATCACCAGGCCGACGGCGGCCGCCAGTCCGCCGAGGGTCATCAGATTAAAGCTTTGGCCCGTGAGCTTGAGAACAATGCACGTGAGAAAGAGCGTGACCGGGATGACCAGGCCGGCAATCAGCGACGTTCCCCAATCGCGAAGGAAAAGTACGAGGATCGCCGAGGAGAGAACAAGCCCGAGCAGAACGGCATCGCGCACGCTCGAGATGGAATCTCGAACAATGGTGGACTGATCGTAGAACGGCTCGAGATGAGTGCCGGGAGGCAGACTGGCACGGAGTTCCGTGATTTGCCTGTGCACTTCATCCGCGACAGTTAGCGTATTGCTGTCCGGCTGCCGGTTCACGCTGAGCAGCACGGCCGGAGCGCCATTCGCCGTGACCATCGTGTACACCGGAGCGACGGAACGCGAGACGCTGCCGACATCGCCCACACGAATCGGCACGCCAGCCGCGGAATTCTTGATGACGATTTGGCCGAGTTCCTCCGGCGTGTGGACTTGGCCGCTCACCAGTCCGAGGACGAGTTGGTGATTGTGCTCGATTAGGCCGGGAGAATCGACGAGGTTCGTGCGCCGGACGGCGTCCAGAATGTCCGTGACGGTGATGCCGGCGGCGTTCAAGCGCGCGGGGTCGGGCGTGATCTGAAATTCGGGGATGCGGCCGCCTTGAATGAGAACGGACGCGACTCCGTCGAGGCGATTGATCCGAGGCTTGAGCTCGTAGGTGGCCAGCTCCCAGAGCTTGTCCTGGGGAATCGTGTCCGAAGTCAGGCTGTAGCCGAGAATCGGAAACGTGGCGAAGGTCAGGCGGTGCGTATCAATTTTCGTTGTGGGGGGAAGCTCGACTTGCAGCCGCGCGACGACAGCATCGACACGTTGCAGCGTCAAGATCATATCGCTGTTCCAGTCGAAAAAGAGGCTGACTTCGGCGGAGCCGCGGCTTGTTGTCGAAACCACCCGCTGCAAACCCGGAACGCTGTTAACCGCTTCCTCGATGGGCCGCGTGATGGTGACAAGCATCTGGTCTATGGGCATCACGCCATTGTCAATGCTGATGACTACCCGTGGAAAATTCGTGTTCGGAAAAACTGAAACGGGAATCACGAAAGCAAAGTAAGCGCCGACCAGCGCGATGCTGACTATGAGGAACAGGATCGGCCGAGACAGGCGCTGAAACCAAAGAGTGGGCGCGTTCCCCGTTTCACGTTGCGGTGGAGCTGGAGTGAGCGTGGCTCCCATGCGGATCAGTCCTGCGGTTTGGCGGCCGAGGCATCCTTCGCCGGCGCCTTGCCGGCGGATTCGTCCTTGCTGTCGGTCCCAGGGCTCGCGCTGTCCGCCGTCTGTAGCTTTTCGATCTTGATGTGTGTGCCCTCGGGAAGCGCGTAGCCTCCCGATGTGATCACCGGATCATTGACGTTCAAACCACTGGTGATTGCCACCTGCGTTGCCCCAACAACTCCCGGCTCGACGGACTTTATGTGCGCTGTACCGTCGGCGCCGGCCAGCAGAACATAGGCGCCACCCTCCGGGTTGTGGAAGAGCGCGGTCGAAGGAATGACGATCGCCTCCTTCGCTGTCTTTGCGGTGATGTCGACTCGCACGGTCATGCCAGGACGAAGCTCCGCGGGCGGTCTGTTCGTTTCGATCCAGACTTCGAGTGTCGTGCTGCCGGGATCGAGAGCTGGGCTGATCAGGCTCACGCGCGCCGCGACCTCTTTCTCGGTGCCAGGTATCAAGATGGAAGCGGGATCGCCGGTTTTTAGCAGAGCCGCCTGCGACTGGGCGATGTGCGCTTTCGCGATCAGCGTGGATGTATTCATCACCGTGAGCAGCGGCTGATTGGCGGTCGCCAGTTCGCCGGGGTACAGTGGCCGGTCGGTGACCACGCCATCGATGGGGCTGCGAATTTGTGAATAGCTGAGCTGCGCTTGCGCGCCCAGGTATTTGCCTTTGGCGGAGGCAAGCTGGCCGCTCGCCGATTTCAGCGTTTGTTCTTTCCCAACGCGGCGCAAGTCCTCGAGTTGACGTTGCGCCTCTTCGTATTGCGCGCGAGCTTGCGAAAGGGCGACCTCGGCGGTGTCCAAATCTTTGCGCGGGAGTGCTCCCTGCTGATATAGCTGCTTGCGGCTGTCATAGACCTTTTGCTGCGCGTCGAACGCCGCCTTGAAGGAGGCGGCGTCGAGCTCCGCTTTCTGGATCTGCTGCGGCAGGCTGGCATTCGTGGTGGTTACGTAGCCCGCTTCCGCTTGCTCAAAGTCGCCCTTGCTTTGCTCCGCTGCCGCGGAAAGGTCCGCGTTCTCCAAAATCGCCAAGAGCTGATCCTTCTTCACATGGCTGCCACGCTGGACGAGAAACTCCTTGATGGTCGACGTGATTTTGGGCGTTATTACCGCTTGTTGCAGCGGGAAAACAACAGCTTCCGTGGAAACAATCTGCGAAATTGTTTCGCGGTGCGCGGGCGTGACCTGGACGGAGACCACTGGGTCGGCGTCCTTTGCTTCGTGCCCGCAGCCAGCGGCCACCAACGCGAAAGCGGCGGCGCAACAAACCGGCAAGGTGAATCGGCGAGCCGTACCGTGGAGCCTCATGGGTGCGTGAGCTCTCCTGTGAGGGTTTGCAAATTGGCCAGAGCCACACGAAAGCGGACGGCGCCGTCCTGGTACGCCGCATTGGACGATGCAAACGTGTTTTGCGCGTCAACGACTTCCAGGACCGTCGCTTCGCCGTGCTGGTACCGGAGAACCGTCAGGCGCTGGCTCTCCTCGGCAAGCTGCGCCGAGCGCGCAAGGCCCGCCAGTTCGTCGGAAGCTGTGCTCGCTTCCTTGTAAAGCGACTGGATTTCCGCGAGCAGGCTGCGCTGCGCAAAGGAAAGCTCGCGCTCGGCCTGGGCACGGCGCAGGCCGGCTTGCCTCACCCTGCTTTGGGTTGTGCCCCAATTCCAGACCGGAATATTCAGCGTACCTACAATCGAGGAACCCAGGTTCGAGACGCGCTGGCCCAAAACCGTGGAGCGCAGCGCGAAGTGCTCGGCGTCAATGCCGTAGAAATAGTCGAGCGTCAGCGTCGGAAAGTACTCGAAGCGCGCGGCCGAAACGTCGTGGTTTGCTGCTTGCACCGCAGCAAGCGCGGCGCGGATTTCCGGATTGTTGCGGGCTGCCTGCTGCTGCACTTCGCCAAGCGTGGGAATGGGTACGCTGGCGTGCAGGTCGTCAGCAATATCGAAATTATCGTTGAAGTCCGGAAAGATCAGAACCGCCAGGCCAAGCCGAGCGTTGAGCAGAGCCAGTTGCGCTTCCTGCAATTGGCGCTGGCGGTCATTTGCCTGAAGCTCCGCCTTGATCACGTCGGAGCGGGCCACTTCGCCTCCGCGCTCGAGGTCCTGCGTGATGCGCAAGAAGTGTTTGCCTTCTTCGTCGGCTCGCTGCGCGATTTCGAGTTTGTAGCGGGCGGCGGCCAGGTTGTAGTAAGCCTGTACGACGGTCACAACCAAGCCTCTCGACGCGATTTCCGCTTGCGCGCGCGCAAGCGCGGCAGCAGCCCGCGCGCGCCGGAGGGAAGCAACGCCCGCGAGGTCAATGGACTCGTGCACGGCACCCTGGCTGATGTATTCGTGGACGGCATTGTTGGCGATGAAGATTACCGGCACACCGGTGCTCGCCTGAATCGGTTTTGGCGCCGCTTGCGTGTAAATCACGGAGTTGTTGTAGGTCACCGAAGGGAGAAGAGCGTTGCGCGCCTGCAGCCGGTCCTCGCGAGCCAAGTCCGCCGACGTAACTGCTCCCTGGTACCGCACTTCGTTCTTGCGCGCGAGAGCCAGCGCATCGTCCAGAGTCAGCTTTGCCGGAGTTGTGCTCGCCGGCTGCTGTGCCGCGGCGGAAGGCTTAGCCGCGGGTGTTTCCGGTTGTTGCCGCGGCGTGGCCATCGCAGCGCTCGAAGTGGCTGCTGCGGCACAAACAAGCACTGTGAACCGGCGCGCGAACATGCTCATTGCCTGAAACTGAAAAATACCGCCGGCAAGCTAAACGCACGATTAACTCGAAACGGCAACGCCGGTGGATCCGCGCGGTAAAAACACCGTGAAAACAGTCCCAGACGCGTCCGAACGCGTGAGTTCCAGCCGCCCTTGGTGCGCCTCGGCGATCCAGCGCGCGATCGACAGGCCGAGTCCGGCGCCCGCGTCCGCTGAAGTTCGCGAGCGCGCCGGATCCCCGCGAAAGAAACGCTCGAACACGCGTCCCTGCCATTCCGCGGGAATGCCGGGGCCGGAATCATGCACGCTGATCTCTACGCCTGCCGGAGCGCTGCGGCAAGTTACCGTGACCTTGCCGGACCGGGGCGTATACTTGATGGCGTTATCCAGCAGATTCAGCAGCATGCGGCGCAGAAGCCCTTCGTCCCCACGGATCGGCTGTTCCGCGCAAGCCTCCACGCCCACCGCAATATCCTTCGCGGCGGCAAGTGACCGGACGGAATGTACGCAATCCGCCACGAGTTCATCCAGGTAGAACTCGCTCGGCGATAGAGGATACTGCCCGGAATCGGCGCGCGTTAGAGTGAATAAGTCCTCGACAATCCGCGTGAGGCGCTTGGCCTCGAGATGCAGGATCGTTAGCGATTCGCGGTATTCCTCGACCGAACGCGAGGGCCGCGATAGGGCGACCTCCGCCTCCCCGCGCAGGATGGCAACCGGTGTTCGCAACTCGTGCGAAGCATCGGCGATGAACCGGCGCTGGCGTTCAAAGGAAGCGCCGAGACGGTCCAGCAAGTCGTTGAATGTGGCAGCAAGCCGGCCCAGTTCGTCCGCGGGATTGTGCACCGCCAAGCGTTCGTGCAGATTGCTGGCGCCGATGCGTTGCGCCTGCGCCCCCATGGCCACGACCGGCGCGAAAGTCTTGCCAACCAGAAGGTATCCTCCGATGGCCGCAAGCGCGATGGCGAGCGGAATCAGCCAGTCAAACGCCAGGCGGATTCGTCCCAGCATTTCTCGTTCGGCATGCAGCGAGGCCGCGACCACCAGAACGTACGAATTTCCTTCGGCCAAAAATCGCTGCGCGTAACAACGGACTCCTCCAATGGTCCGAAAGCTTCCTTCGGATGCTGAACCTGACACCGCGCAGGACCGCGCGCGCGCTTCACTGAACCGGCGGCCCCGGAACTCAGGATACGGGAGATCCGCGAAATCCGCGATGGCCCGGCCGTTCGAATCGAGGATGGCAAACGCGTGATCTGGGTCTCGGTGCTCGATCATGGCTTGCCTAGCTGCTCCAGCCACATCGTTCGAATCGCGCAGCTCGTCGTCAAACGTGATCAGGAACGACTGCGCAATCTCTTTCACCGCGGAATCGGTTCGTTCGCGTATGCTTCGCTTAACCACCCAGTACGTCACAGAAGCGAGCAGCACCAGCGCGCACGCGAGGAAGAGCGAATACCACAGCGTGAGTCGCACACGAACGGAATCAAACATCGGATTTCCGGCTTCCGGGCCGGCTCCGCATCCGAGCGGAAGACGCTGGGTTCTCATCACGGGCGTTGGACTCCGGCGGCGCCACGCCGAGCAGATAACCCGACCCGCGCCGGGTGTGCAGCAGCGGAATTCGCGCTCCCGCGTCAATCTTCCGGCGCAGCCGGTTCACGTAGACTTCGATGAGATTGGAAAACGGATCGAAGGTCTCGTCCCAGACGTGCTCGGCGATTTCCGCCCGTCCGATTACGCGCCCGGAGTTCCGCATCAGGTATTCGAGCAGCGAGTATTCCTTGTGGGTCAGCCCAATGCTGCGGCCCGCTCGCGCCGCCGTCTGCGAGCCTGTGTCCAGCGTCAGGTCGGCGACGCTGATTTGCGCCGGACGAAGATCGGTTGGCCGTCGCAGGAGCGCGCGCAGCCGCGCCAGCAACTCGCGAAACTCGAAGGGCTTCACCAGGTAATCGTCCGCACCGCGATCCAGCCCCGTGATCCGGTCCTCGACGGCGTCCCGCGCCGTAAGCATCAAAATCGGCGTGCGGTGCCCTTTTTTGCGCAAATCGCGGCAGACCTCAAAGCCGTTGCGGCCAGGGATCATCACGTCGAGGATAATCACATCGTAAGCGTTGATTTCGGCCTGATAGAGGGCATCGTTTCCGTCGGCTACGGCATCCACCGCATAACTCTGCTCACGGAGCCCCTTCACGACAAAACGGGCCACGCCTGGATCGTCTTCCACTACCAGCACACGCATACCCGCATCATACGCGAACCCGGCGAGAATGCCGCCCGTTACGCGGCCCAATGATGCAACTGGATTTTCCCACTCAGGCCCTGACAACGGCTTTGTCCCTCGCCGCGCGTTTCTGCTATCCTTCGATAGCAATGAATCGAACAGGACCCGGCAAGAAGCCTTGCAAATGTGGACACGGCCGAGCCGCCCATCACCTCTCGGCAAAGCGGCACGTGTGCTGGTATCCCGGGTGCAAATGCAAAGACTACGCCCCTGTCAGGAGGGCTGCGGGTTCAACCACGCGGCGGTCAAAGGCACCGGCCTAGCCCTGGCGCGTACTCCTTAAGCCCGAGCGGCGCGACGAAACCGGCGCCTTGCTGCTAGACCGCAAGGGGCACTCGGACGTTTATTTCCGTACCCTCGTTCCGTTTGGACTTGATCGAAAAAGTGCCTCTTGCGAGCGCCACCCGCTCGCGCATGCTGGCAAGCCCTAGCCCCGTCTTGTTTGTTGCCTCTCGGAGAGAAAACCCGGCGCCGCGGTCTCGAATCGTAAGCTGCAATTCGTCCGCGGCTTTCGTCCCGACGCGCACCTCAAAGTGAGTCACGCCGCTGTGCTTCACCGCGTTATGCAACCCTTCCTGCAAAACGCGAAACAGACAGAGCGAAAGCTCCTGAGGCATGTGAGCTGGCGTGTGTTCGTCGACAAAGTCAATGGTTACGTGGTGCTGCTCGGATAACTCCATGCAGAAACTCTCCATGGCTGCAACCAGGCCCATGACATCCAGTTTCCACGAATGCAATTCGTGCGAGAGCGCGCGGATGCTGCTGAGAATTTGTGAAGTGCTGGTGCGGGCTCGGTCAATCCGTTCGTTCAGCCCCTTGGCATCGACGGGCAGGTCTCTCTGCAGGCCCTCAAGTTCCCAGGATATGACCGCGAGGCGCTGGCCTACGTCATCGTGAAGCTCCCGGGCTATCCGGTGCCGCTCCTGTTCTTGCGCCTCGATCAGACGGCCGCTGATGCTGGCCATTGCCTCTTCGGCTTGCTTTCTCTCGGTGACATCGACGCACGATCCGATGTAGCCTGCAAACTCTCCATCCGCGCTGAATCGCGGCACGCCGATGTCGAAGATCCACCGGTATTGTCCGTCCTTTCTCCGGAGCCGGTACTCCATCTCGAACCGCTGCCGGGCATCAAAAGCCCAGGCGTACGTTTCAAAGCAATGAGCGACATCATCCGGATGGACGCCTTTTGTCCAGCCGTCTCCGAGTTCCGTGGCAAGCGGCTGGCCGGTAAAATCCAGCCAGGTTCGGTTGAAGTAGGTGCAATCCTTGTCCAGACCCGACATCCAGATCATCACCGGAGCCGCATCGGCTACTTGCCGAAACCGCGACTCGCTTTCCCGGGCCAGCATTTCTGCCTCTTTGAGAGCTGTGATCTCCCGGTGGATGATTACGGCGCCGCCTTCTGCGCTCGCCAGCGGAACCGCCGTCATTTGGAACCAATGCCTGCCCATTGCCGAATTGCACGGATATTCCAGATCAAACGATTTCAGCCTGCCTTGCAGCACGGCCTCAACGCCTCGACATGCCCGCCCGGCCTCCAGGCAGCCCATTTTGTTCGCTTGCCGGCAGACCTCGAGGTAATTCAGTCCGACGCCTGTGCGTGTTGCTTCGCTTGCGCCATTCTCGCGCCCGAACGTTTCCCACTCGGTGTTCACTGTCGTGATTTCGCCGTCAGGGCGGACAACCGCAATGGCGCTCTTCAGGGACCTCAAGATGGCGCCCTTGGCGGCTTCGCTCGCGCGCAGCGCTTCTTCGCCGCGCTTGCGCTGCGTAATATCCAATACTTGGACGATGAAGCACCGCAGTTCGCCGTCGGCGTCGCGAACCGTCGACGCTGTTACTTCCGCCCATCGGATGGTTCCATCCTTACGCAAGTAGCGTTTCTCGAGCCTGGGAGAGGAGTGATGGCCGGAGCGCGCTTCATCGAACTTCTGGCTTGCCATGGCGAGGTCTTCGGGATGCACGAACCTCTGAACGGCCTGGCCGACCAATTCCTCGCGCGAATACCCCAAAAAGTCGCAAAATGCCGCATTCACATCAAGCAATTGACCCTCCGGCGCAGCGATCACCATGCCGACGCACGCATGTTGAAAGAGACTTAGAAATTTCTCCACGGTTTCCAGGATTTCTTCCCGGGAGAGGATACTTAGCTGTCCGAACGTGCTGTCAATCATCGAAATGCCTGCGACATCCTCTAGCGCAGCAACCCGCAGGCTGCGGCACTAAAAACCACTTGGCATGCAAAGCCCTCACCACAACAGACTTCGGACCCGCGTTCAACTGTTAACTTTGTCAGGGCCTAAGAGACGCCATATGTGAGAGCGCGAATCGGCTCTTGCTCGGAAACGGATTCATCCGGCAGAGAGGATCATCCAGCCGGCAGTACGCGTGAGTCACGCCGTGCCGCAAAGAGTTCCCTTGCTTTCGAAACAGGCGTTATAGGGGATGGATTCCGCGCTTGGCGATTCACAATAGTCCATCTCGCAGCAGCACGTTGTAAGGTACGGCCACCATGCTCAAAGGGAAAAAGCGCGGGAACTCACTGGAAATAGTCCAAAGTTCGATAACGCAGAAGGAATTGGCGGACCATCTCGGGTTTTCGGCCGCCACGGTTTCCGTCGTGCTAAATCGTGGTCAATCACCAACGTGCCTCCCATCTTGCGCTCAAGCAACTCGTCGAACTTGGACACCGAAAGATCGCTGAGGGTGTCCGTCTGCTCGCCTCGGCTCTTTGCCGCATTTCTCGGCCATTTTCCCGAGTCACCGAAGACCAGTCACAATCCACCTCGGGCCTCTTCGCCTTCAACTTTCAACTTCCGACGTTCGACCGCTTTCGGGTACAGTTCGTCTCGCGTCCCGTTTCCGGGCGCGGCGTCAAATCCAGAAATTCCAAGCAGAGGTTACGTTGAGAATCCCAGCTTCCCGGTCGTTCGCCGTGATCGCCCGAAAGTGGTTGTGCGTGTTCTGCTGCTTTTTAGCTTTGTCTCTGGCCTTTGCTCCAGTCAATTCCGCGCAGGACCGGAACCAGGGCCGCTCCATGGTCCTCTCGCGGAATGGAATCGTCGCGGCCGAATCGCCGCTGGCGGTGCAAGCCGGCGTCCGGATTCTCGAGCAGGGCGGAAATGCCGTCGATGCCGCCATTGCCACCAACGCCATGATGGGCGTCGTCGAGCCGATGATGAATGGTATCGGCGGGGATCTGTTTGCCATTGTATACGACGCAAAAGCGAAGAGACTCTACGGATTGAACGCGAGCGGGTGGGCTCCCAAGGCTTTGACCATCGACTATTTGGAAAAACAGGGCATGCAGCGAATGCCGCAGCAGGGAGTCAACGCGATTACCGTTCCGGGCGTGGTCGACGGCTGGCAAAAACTCGCGGACAAGTTCGGCCGCAAAAGACTGGCGGAGGATTTGGCCGCGGCCATTCGTACCGCGCGCGATGGGTTTCCGGTACCCGAGTGGGACGCGGCTTACTGGGCGACGCAAGTCGATCACTTGCGGACCGATGAGAATGCGGCAAAGACTTTTCTTCCACAGGATCGGCCTCCGAAAGCCGGCGAAATCTTCCGCAATCCGGATTTAGCGTGGTCGCTGGAACAAATCGCGCAGCGCGGACGGAACGCGTACTACAAAGGAGCGATCAGCGAGAAGATCATCGCCAGCATGAAGCGCCACGGCGGAACAATGACCGCGCAGGACCTCGCGGAATACGGGGCGGAGTTTGTGGAGCCGATTTCGACGACGTACCGAGACTGGACGGTTTACGAACTGCCTCCCAACGGCCAGGGACTGGCCGCGCTCGAAATGCTGAATATCCTGGAGACGTTTCCGGTCGGGCAGAAGGACTGGGGATTCGGTTCTCCGAATGCGCTGCACACGATGATCGAGGCGAAGAAGCTGGCGTACGCGGATTTGGCGAAGTACATCGGTGATCCTCGCGGACAGAAATTGCCGGTTGCGCGGCTCCTATCGAAGGACTGGGCGGAGCGACGAGCAAAGCTGGTGAATGCGCAGCAGGCGAACTGCGAAGCGGTGGCAGGCGAGATCCCCGCGGGCGGGGACACGACATATCTGAGCGTCGTGGACCGCGAGGGAAACATGGTGTCGCTGATTCAAAGCAATTATTCGGAGTTTGGGTCAGGAATCGTGGCCGAGGGCACAGGCTTTGCTCTGCAAAATCGCGGAGGGCTATTCAGCCTGGACCGAAATTCGCCGAATGCCTTGGCCGGCCACAAGCGGCCGCTGCATACGATCATCCCCGCCTTCGCGGAGAAGGGCGAAACGCGGATTGCCTTTGGGATCATGGGCGGCTGGAACCAATCGCAAGCACATGCGCAGTTCATCGCCGACGTTGTCGATTTTA
>DASRCZ010000145.1:0-8482 GCA_035652855.1 Candidatus Acidiferrum sp. | reverse complement strand
GCGCACTTCATCAAGCAAATCGCGGACCAGGACGAGCAGGCGCGCGCGTGGCGGCGCTGGCGCGACATTCAGCACTTTGTGAAATCCAAGGAGTGCCGGCAGAAGCTGGTCTGCTTGCACTTCGGCGAGACCCCGAAGTGGCAGCGCTGCGGCACATGCGACTGCTGCGGGGGCCTGCCGGACTGGACCCAGGTGGAAGCGCCGCCGCGACGGAGGAAGCCTTCACGGGCCGGAGCGCGGCGCGGCACGCCGGCCGTGCAGTATCGCGGCAGCCTCCTGACCACGCCGGACTCCGCGAAGGCCGCGGCATTTCTCGAATCCCGCTATGGCCCAGATCCCGACGCGGAGTTGCGCGCCTTCCTCCGCCAGTGGCGCAGAAATCTCGCCCGCGAAAAAGGCATCGGCGCCTCCAGCGTGATGTGGGACACGACCCTCGAAGCGCTTTGCCGCGTGAAGCCGGGCACTCTTCAGGAGTTGAGCCGCATCTCCGGTTTCGGCGAGAAAAAAACCGAGTTGTTCGGACGCGAAACGCTCGCCGCGCTCCAGCGGTTCCGCAATGGCGAGCGCGCCAAACGGGATTCGCGGCTTCAACCGTCGAGTCCGGCGCGAGAAACCCTGCGCTTGATCGAGGAAGGCCGCAGCTTCGAGGAGATCGCGCGGATTCGCGGCAGGAAGATCGGAACGGTCGTCGCGCTAGTGTCGGAACTGATCGAAAACGGCGAAACGGAATTTCGTGAGCAGTGGTTCGCCCCGGAGACTTACGCGCGCATCGCTGCGGCCTGCAAAGAACTGGGCATGGAGCGATTGCGTCCGATCAAGGACGCGTTGCCGCCCGAAATTACGTTTGACGAGATCAAGCTGGTCGTCGCGAATCTTCGTCGCGCAAATTCAGGTCGTGCGACAGCGGCTCCGCTGTCTCCGGGTCCGAAAAGCGGAGCGTAACGGCCGAACGTTACTCAGCTCAGATTGAGCCTTCCGACAATTTCGTTCACGACGCGACCCGGGGGCTGCGACACATCCACCACCAGCGCGTCGCGCGGCTCCTCGAGATCAGCGAACTGCCCGGGCAGAATTCCCGTACCAGCGAAGTGGCCGTGGCGATGCTCGATGCGTCGCTCGAGGTGCTCGAAAGTGTCCTTGAGGTAGACGATTTTCATGTCGAGTCCCGCGGAGAGCATTTCACGATACCACTGCTTAAGAGCGGAGCAGGCAAGGACGATATTTTCGGCGTGCCCGGTTCGGCGGACGAGCTCTTCGTGGATGGCAGCCAGCCAAGGACGGCGGTCATCGTCATTCAGCGGGATGCCGTTATGCATCTTGGCTTTGTTGGCGGCGGAGTGAAAATCGTCGGCGTCGAGAAAGGTCCAGCCGAGGCGGTCGGCGACGAGCGTGCCGATAGTGGTTTTGCCGGAGCCGGTTACGCCCATGAGGAGCAGGACCATTGCAGACGAAGCGCGCTCTACCCAGGCGCGTTCAATCCTTGCTGCGGCGCAAGGTGAGCAGGGTGATTTCCGGTGGCACGCCGAGGCGGACTGGAGCGCCGACCGTACCGAGGCCACGATTCACGTACAGGACTGAAAGCGGCCCGTTGACGGCGGAAATGCCGAATTGACTGGTGGAATGGGCGGCGTGCCAGGCCCGGTCGTCATGGGCTGGGAGGAAAAGCGGGCGGTGGTAAACGCCCGCAACATAGTCCGTTATGAAACGCGCCGGGCTGAGACGGTGGTCGAGAATTTCGACTTGAATCTGGCCGCCGTGGGTGTGGCCGGCCAGGGAAAGCTCGATGCCGAGTTCGCAAGCGCGATTGAAGCTATTCGGGTTGTGCGATAGCAGAATATTGGGCATATCACGGCGGATCAGAGGCTCAATATCAGGGAGCATTTGGACGCGGCGGCCGTTCAAGGCGCGCTCGCGTTGATAATCCACCCCAATGAGATTGAAGCTTGCGCCGTTGACCGCGATTTGAGCGTTTTCCGAGCGCAGCAGACGCATGCCGTAACGGGCAAAATATTGCTGCGCCGCTTCCTCGGCGCGGGCATAGATTTCGTGATTCCCGTTGCAACCCCAGACACCAAACGGCGCCCGAAGGCGGCTGAGTTCATCAATGCACTCGCCCAGAGGATCCCTGGCGCCGGTGATGAAGTCTCCGGTAACGAAGGCGATATCGGCATTCAGTTCGTTCGCCATATCCACGGCGCGGCGGACCTGGGAGCGAGGCATGTATCCGCTCATATGAATATCGCTGAGCTGGGCGATTTTGAGGCCGTTCAGGGCGGGCGGAAGATTGGCAATGGGCAGCTCGGCTTCGCGAATCTGATAATTGAGCCGCTCGGCCGCGAAGCCGTACATCACACTGACGAATGGCGCGACACCAGCGGCCATGGTAGCGGTGCGAAAGAAATACCGGCGGGAGGGATTGGGGAGAACGTCTGCCCCGGCACCGAGCATGGGTTGCGCGCCGGGGCGATGCAGGCGCAAGCGGGCGAACCGCCAAATCCAATCCAATGCGCGGACGAACTTGACAGAGAGAAAGGCAAAAAGCGCGCTGGTGAACCAGAGCCCAGCCAGGATGTTTATCATGGTGCCGCGAGGAAGGATGCGGCCGTGGCCCGTGCGGAAACCATCGGAGACGGCCAGGACGATAAGGACCAAGACGAGGATGTAACTGGCGCGTGCGGCAATGCGTAACCAGCGCTTGCCCCAGTTACCCGTCACCCGCCAGAGAGCGCGATACCAGAAACGCTGCGACAGGAAAAGCAGCGCCAAGACACTAAGCCCGATGGCGGCGCGGAGCAGAACGAAGCCCCAATTCAAACCGGTACCCCCAGAGGTCAAGCCGACAGGCTATTTTAGCATGCGCCGCGGCGACTCCCTGATGGATACGTGGCGGGTGCGTTCCTGGGTGGCATCGAGCGGATGGCTCCACAAACACGCGAAACGAGCGCTACGCCACTGCGTCTGAAGGTACATCAACCGTGGGAGCTTCCACGGCACAAGAGAGGAAATATGAAAACACTGAGGTGGGCGGGTGCTCTGGTCTTTGCGAGCGTCCTGGCGGGTCCAGTGGCAGGTCAACAGAAAGCATCGACAGCCAAAGCGGCGGTCAGCGAATCGCAAATCGTGCTCGAGCAATGGAATGATATCGGCCGGAAACTAATTGCTATAGCGGAAGATCTGCCGGAAGATAAGTACGACTACAAGCCAAATCCGGAATCCCGCACGTTCCTGGCGCAACTGCTGCATGCCGCAGGTTCAATGTACTACTTCACGGACGTGGCTCAGGGCCAAAAGGCGCGCTATCCGGACGACCCCAAGCTGGACAATTTGCGAAGCAAGGCTCAAGTAGTGGCTTTTGTGAAGAAGTGCGTGGAAGATGGCGGAGCTTTGATCAAGGCCAAGGGAGACGCCGGCATGATGGCGCTGGTGCCAAGCGAGGGGTCGCGACCTCCGATGCATGTTCTGGACCTGGCGTATGGGCTAATGGAGCACTCAGGCGAGCACTACGGGCAACTGGTGGTCTACTATCGAGCGAACGGTTTGGTTCCCCCGGAATCGCGGCCGAAGAAGTAGACCTTGTTTGGCTTAGAAAATCGGAAACGAAAAGGGCGCGGCTAAAACCGCGCCTTCTTTTCAAGCGAAAGTCAGGCGGAAGCGCGGCCAGTGATGCGGTCGTGCAGGATGGCCGCAAGGCGGGCAGGATCGCTGGCCGGCGGGAGGCAGGTGTTGCCGGAACAAACGAGAGCGGAGGGCTTTTCTTTGTGCAGGTGCGGAATGGTTTCACGAAGGGCGAGTGGCAGGTGCGTGAGATCGGAAGCGGGAGTTATGCGGAGCACCGATTTGCCAAGTCGATAGACACGGTTGGCGGCGTCCCACAGGGCTTGCGCGGCCGCATCGCCCTCGGAGCCGGTAACGACGACCTGCGCCGGGTGATTCGCGTAGAGAATTGCGGCCAGGCCATAGGTGGCGGCGAAGAGCCCGTAACGCGGAGCGATTCCGGCGAAAGCCTCAAGAGTCTGCCGGGCGAAGGCGCGATAGCGGTCATCCCCGGTGAAAGCGTGCATCCGAATCAAAGCCATGGCGGCGGCGGAATTGGCGCCGGGCGTGGGTGAATCCTGGAAAGGCTTGCGGCGAATATCGAGGCCGCCCAAGGGCGGGGCGTCGGAGGGGCGGTCGAAGAAGCCGCCTGCTTCGGTGTCGGCATATTTTTCGAGTGCAAGGTCCATGGTGCGCTGAGCGGCGCGAAAGTAGCGCGGGTTGAGTGTGGCTTCGTAGGCATCGAGCAAGGCGAGGACGCCGAAGACCTGGTCGTCAAGAGAGCCGAGCAGCGCGGCGCCGCCGATACGGTGAGCGAAGCCGAGCTGTTCGGACCAGCCTTCGCGAAGCATGCGGTCTGTGGTTTTGAGAGCGAAGGAGCGGCAAGTCGCAGCGAGCGAGCCTTCGAGCGTGCGTGAGGCCTCAAGGTAGGCAGAGACGAACATCGCGTTCCAGGCGGAGTACATCGTCTTGTCGATAAACGGCGTGGGCCGCTGCTCGCGGGCGGCAAGCATTTTGCCCTTGGCGCGGGCCAGGAGCAGCCGCGCTTCGGAAGGCTCGATGCGCAATTGCGCGGCGATATCGGCGGGATCGCGAGCAACCCAAAGAACGTTCTTGGCGGGATTGTGGTGCATCTCGCCATGTGCCTCGACGTCGTAGTACAGCACGATCGCTCGGGCTTCTTCAGGAGTCAGCACCGTGCGGACTTCGCCGAGCGTCCAGGTGAAGTAGTCGCCGTCGTCGTCGAGAGAATAGTCGGCATCCTGGCTGGCATAAAAACCGCCATTTTGCTGGTCCGAGAGAACTTCGTTGACCCAGGCGATGATGCTTTCGGCGGTTTCCCGGAGGAGCGGATTGCGCGTAATGCACCAGGCGTGCAGGTAGTTTCGCAGCAGCTCGGAATTGTCGTAGGACATTTTCTCGAAGTGCGGGACGAGCCAGCGCTCGTCGACGGAATAGCGATGGAAGCCGCCGGCAAGCTGGTCATAGACGCCACCGCGCGCCATTCTTTCGAGTGTGGTTTCCGCCATCGCGAGCAGATGCTTTTCGCCGGTTTCCTGATAGCGTTCGAGGAGCAAATCGATGGCGGAAGAATGGGCGAACTTCGGCGCGGAGCCGAAGCCGCCGTTTTTAATATCGAAAGTTTGCGTTAATGCGCTGATTTGCGCGTCAACTACGGCGAGGTCGAAATCGCCTCGTGCGCCGGCGTAGCGCTCGGCTTGCATGACGGCATCGGAGAGCGAGGCAGCAGTCTGCTCGAGGTCGGCACGTTTCTGCTTGTAGGCCTCGGCGACAGCGAGCAGAATGCGGCGGAAACCGGCGCGGCCCATGCTGTCTTCCGGCGGAAAGTAGGTGCCGCCGAAAAAAGGTCTGCCATCAGGGAGAAGGAATCCCGTGAGGGGCCAGCCGCCCTGGCCGCAGAGGGCACTAATCGCGGCTTGATAGCGGGAATCCACTTCGGGGCGCTCGTCGCGATCCACTTTGATGGCTATGAAGTGATCATTAATGATCCTCGCAACGGCGGGATTTTCGTAGCTTTCGCGGTCGATCACGTGGCACCAGTGGCACCACACCGCGCCGATATCGAGAAGGATGGGCTTGTCCTGCTCGCGCGCCTGCTGGAAGGCGGCATCGCCCCACTCGTGCCGGTCAATCGGCTGATGAGCGGCGGAGCGGAGATACGGGCTGGCGGCATTCGCGAGGCGATTTGAGTTAGCGGAAGACAAGATGAATTGGCCGCTTTGCCTTTATTGCACGATTTCGCCGGGGCCGAGGTCACGCGGGTCAAGGGGCTTGCGGCCGGCGAAGCCTTCGTCCTGGCGATGATAAAAGCGGATGCGGTCCTCGCCGAGCTTCCAGCAGAGATAGACTTCCTCATTGCCGATGAGCGCGGGAAAATCGAGCAAGCCGACTTCGAGATCCTTGACGAGGCAGCCGGTCTGCAGAATGCGGTTGAGCGCGGCTTTCATGGCTTCGGCAAGCTGGGAGTGCTCGGCGCGGAGCTTGGCGAGCCTTTCGTAGGGCACGATGACGCCGCCCATCATCATGATGCGCGCGGAAACCGCGGTGAGGTCTTGGTCGAGACCGGCTAGCTTTTTGCGGCAATTCATGGCCTCAACGAGAAACGGTTCCAGTTCGCGCCGGGCGCGTTCGGCTTCCGTCAAGGTAAAGAATCTTTGCTCCGGTTCCGGAGCGTCTTCCTGCTGGGGATCGTCGTCTTGGTCAGCCATGTGCCGTCCTGGGGCCGGGGCGCCCTTCGAGAATGCTATCGCATCGGGCCAGAGCGGTCGAGGAGGAAGAATCGAGATTATCCGCCGATGAAAACCATGGTCCGGCTGGGCGGAATGAAATCGGGCTCGTTGATGCGATGGCTGGCTTCCTTTTGCATGACGATCGAGCGGATGCGGGCGGCGATCTCATCCTCGGCGGAGTTTTGACGCAGAAGCGTGCGGAGGTCGTGGTCTTCCTTGCTGAAGAGGCAGGTGCGGAGCTTGCCGTCCGCGGTCAGGCGAATCCGCGAGCAGAATCCACAAAAGGGCTGGGTGACCGGAGCGATGAGCCCGATTTCGCCGGGCGCGCCATCGGCAAAGCGGTATTTGCGCGCAGTTTCGCTCGGCTCGTGGGGAATTGCCTCAAGAGGCCATTGCGCGTGGATGCGGCGAAAAACTTCGGCTGCGGGCACTACGGATTCGCGCGTCCAGTGGCGGTCAGCATCAAGGGGCATGAATTCGATGAACCGCATGATGATGGCGCGTTCGCGCGCAAAGGCGGCGAAGGACTCGATTTCGTCGTCGTTCCATCCGCGGACCAGAACGGCGTTGACCTTTGCCGGAGCGAGCGAGGAGGCCTGCGCGGCGTCGATCCCCCGCATGACCGACTCGAACGAACGGGTGCGGGTGATGCGCTCAAACTTGGCGCGGTCGAGCGAATCGAGGCTGATATTGATGCGGTTCAGGCCGGCGGCGACAAGTTGCTGGCAGCGTTCGGCGAGCAGATGGCCGTTGGTGGTCATCGAGAGGTCCGGCACGCTGAGGGCCCGCAGGCTGCCGATGAATTCCTCCACTCCGGGGCGAACCAGCGGTTCGCCGCCGGTAATGCGAATCTTGCGAATGCCAAGACCGAAAAGAACGCGCGCAAGACGTTCCAGCTCGGGCCAGGAGAGGATTTCGTCGTGAGCCCGATAGTTCTCAGGGTCCGCGGAGCGGCAATAGACGCAGCGGAAGTTGCATCGGTCGGTCACAGAAATGCGGAGATCGGTGATTTGCCGCCCGAATTTGTCGTGCAAGGTCATATTCTCTTCGGTTTTTTCCGCCACGCTGGCGCAGCGGCGAAAAAATGAAAACGCCTGACTCCGCGTTTGGAATCAGGCGCAAGTCGAAAATCCGCGGATTTCCGGCGTTCGCTCCTTTCCAAGGCGCGGGCATACCTTCCGCGCGGGAGGCTCCGGCGTTTCCGCCTGAACCCTCGGCGGCCTTTCGGCCGCCTCGCCCTTGCCGCCATGGGTTGTCTTCTCCGGCAGGCTGCAAGGGTCGGAGTTATGCGTCTAGTCTATTCCTGTTAGGGCGCGAACGGCAATTTGGACAGAATTTTTGTCCGAGCCGAAATTGCCGGAAGCCGCTCGAAGCTCTTTCGTGGCGCCGCCGCGTTAGCACACCGGGAACCAGAGCGGAACAACTTGACCCGCGGCCTGTGATAGAGTGCTGCGCACGCCATGCGGATCTTCGTTCTGGGCGCCGGAGCGACCGGCTCCCTCCTCGCCCAATTACTTGAGCAGCAAGGACATACGGTTTGGTGCGGCGACCGCGACCCCGAGCGCGCGCGGCGCTTTCTCGGCAGGCGCAGCACCGTGCCCATCGCGCAGGTAAACGCCAGAAATCTGCGCGGAATTGTGCGGGCAGCGCGAGGCTGCCATCTCCTCATCAACGCCTCAGCTTCGGTCTTCAACCTAATCGTTATGCGCGCGGCGCTCCATCTGCGCGCCCACTATCTCGACCTGAGTTCGCACCTCACGCGCAATCCTTTCAAGGCGGAGCAATTTTCGCTGGCGAAGCGCTTCGAGGAGAAAAGCCGCGCTGCGGTGATCAACGCCGGCGCGGCGCCAGGGTTGACCAACCTGCTGGTGAAGCGCGCGGCGGAATCGCTGGACGAGGCGCACTCGGTGCGCATCCGGCTTTACGAGAGCACGGAGAGCGAGGATCCGATTTCACAATGGTCGCCGGAAGTCTCGTTTGACGAGGCCATTTCGCGCCCGCGGGTCTATCGCGCGGGCCGATTCCGCATGGAACGCCGCTTCGCGGAACCGGAGAAGTTCCGCTTTGCGGATCCCATCGGAAAGGCCAGCGTTGTGCTCGCGGCGCAGGATGAAGTGGCCACCCTTCCTTACGTAATCCCGATGCGCAGCATGGATGTGAAAATCGGCGGCAACGAATTCGACCGCCTGCGGCGCTGG
>DASRCZ010000144.1:0-2093 GCA_035652855.1 Candidatus Acidiferrum sp. | reverse complement strand
GGAATAAAGCCGGCGTCCGAAATAATCCGCCGCAGTTCGCTCTCGTTGGTGCGGTTGCGGACGCCCGCCGCGTACACCACGTTTTCCTCGATCAAAATGCTGCCCACGTCGTCCGCGCCAAACTGCAACCCCAGCTGGCATACTTTGATTCCCGGCGTCAGCCAGCTCGATTGAATGTGATCGATATTGTCGAGATACAGGCGGCTCACCGCCAGGGTTTTCAAATAGTCCACCGCCGTGGTCTGCTGCACCTTCTTGCCCCAGGCGGTGTTTTCCGGCGCGAAAATCCACGGAATAAACGCGGTGAACCCGCCGGTGTCTTCTTGAATCCGCCGAATGCGGTCCAGGTGATTCACGCGGTGTCGCAGCTCTTCTCCGCAACCGAACATCATTGTCGCCGTCGTCCGCAGGCCCAGTTTGTGCGCCACTCGGTGCACCATTTCCCAGTCGTCGCTGGTGCACTTCAGCCGCGCGATCTTCCCGCGAATCTCGTCGTCCAGAATCTCCGCTCCGCCGCCCGGAATCGATTGCAGGCCCGCCTCCATCAAGCGCCGAATCACCTCTTCCACGGCGAGCTCGCTTACCTCCGCGATGCACAGAATCTCCGGCGCCGAAAAGCAGTGCAGATGCACCTGCGGAAAGCGCGACTTCAGCGACCGGAGCAAATTTTCGTAGTAGCCGATTTGCAGGTCTGGATGCAGCCCGCCTTGCAGCAGCACTCCCGTCCCGCCCAGCTCCAGCATCTCTTCAATCTTCCGGTAAATCTCTTCAAGCGGCAGGATGTATCCGTCTCTTGCTCCGAGCGGCCGGTAAAACGCGCAAAACGAGCAATACTCCGTGCAGAAATTCGTGTAGTTAATGTTGCGGTCGATCTGATAGGTCGCCACGCGCGGATCGTTTTTTTTCATCCGCAGCGCGTGCGCTTCCATGCCGATGCCCAGCAGGTCATCGGATTCGAGCATTTCGAGCGCTTGTTGTTTGGTCAGTCGCACTTTGCTCCACCAGCGCCGTTCTCGGTTGTCCGAAGCCGGCGTCTTCTTGGTCCGGTCTGGCCTAATCTCGTGCTCTTGCCATTCCCAGCGCCGCAATTTCCAAGGGCTTCGCCCCGGCGATCAGCCCTAACCGGGCCGCTTCGGCAAAGTATCGCCGCAAACCGGCTAGGTTCGCTTCGTCCAGCGCGAAGTCAATATTCTCCCGGAGATACCGTTCCAGTTCCATAGCCGGCAACCTCAGCTCCCCGGATGCTTCGCGGCTGATAACCGCCAGGTTCGCCATGCCTAGCTCGCGCGATCGCTGGAAATCCTCGATGAGCTCCGGCGTGATCACGTTGCGCCTTGCCGCCCAAACGGCCAGCACGGCCGGCAATCCTGTCAACGCCCTCCATTCTTCCACGATATCGTAGACGTGCAGCCTCTCCACGCCGGCAATCCCGGCCGCAGCGCCAGCGCATATCTGATGGCGGTCCGCCGCACTCTCGGTGCGCCCCGCAATCTCAATCGAAATGCGCAGCGCGGGATCCCCGATGAGCAGCGCCGCATCCGCTCTCGCCAGCATTTCGCCGAGGTGCGGCGCGCACTGCTGCATCTCGGGTGAGATTTTCCATTTCTCTCTGCACAAGATGTGCGTCAGCGCCTGCGTGCTGCGCGAGCTGCTGTCCAGCGCAATACGTCGCGCCTGTTCGATGGGCGTTTTGCAAATAAGCAGCAAGCTGCGCACTCGCTGCCTGGATGCGATCGCCAGCTCCGGCAGGACGGCTAACCCATCCATTCGCTGATATTCAATCGCCGGAATGATCGCGACATCCGCGGCCCCGCTGCGCAGCTCTTCCGCGCATTGCGAAGGCACAGTGAAAGAAAGCTCATATTTGCCGCGCTGCGGCCCGCGTGTAAAGCCCCAGACGAGCGGCGCTGTATTCAGATATTGCACTACGGAAATGCGCAGTTTGTTCATCCCCGGGACGCCGATCCTCAAAAAAGAATAGCACACCGCCTCGGCTGGCTTGTCGGCGCATGCAGCGGAGTCCTTCGCGAATCTTGAAGCTTTGTTCCTCGCGATTTGGCGGGCGCGGCCGATCCGCGGGCGCTTCCGGCGCG
>DASRCZ010000143.1:0-5025 GCA_035652855.1 Candidatus Acidiferrum sp. | reverse complement strand
CCATCCGGTGAAGCAGCGCGCGACTTCCGTGACGTCCTTCTGCGTATAGCCGCCGTCCACGCCGAGAGTGTGCAGCTCCATGAGTTCGCGGCCATAGTTTTCGTTCAACCCGCGTTCCTGGCGCTTCTTCTGGGCCTGCGGATTGGGGGGAGGCATGCGCGGCGGCCACGGACGGCCGAAGCCGCCGTAGCGCATTTGCTGGCGCATCACGCGCTCCTGCGCGATGCGCTGAGCCGCCCGCGGGTCAGCGCTGAGGAAATTATCGAGATAGAAGAGCATGGCGGGGCTTTTAGCAGTGGCCGCCAGCAAATCCTTGAATTTGCCGAGCGCGTGCGGCTGAATCACATCGCGTTCGTAGGAAGTCAGGTAGTAGCGGTCTTCGCCCTTCGCGGCGTATACGTTGAAATGGTTGAACCAGAAATCGTCCATCACTTGCTGCAACTGGCGCTCGCTGTAGATCGCGCGGGTCATCTTGGCCATGGCCAGTTCTTCGACGATGCGCTGGGGACGGCGGCTATCGTCGGCGATGGCGCGCGGGACGGCATTGGGGTCGCCGCCGGAAAGGTCGCGCTTTGCGCCAGCGCCGCGGGTGGCAGCGTTAGCGGAGCCGGCCAGCGAAGGCTCGTCCTTCATCGAAGGGCCGCTCGAGCTGGCCTCGGCGGCGCCTTCCGCCGTTGCTGCATCGTTCTTCTCCGCTGGCGGGCTCGAAGGCGGCGGAGCGTTCGGTTCCGCTTCGGGCGGCATATTCTGGGCGCTTGGAGGCCGGTTCCAATCGCGCGCAATGACGGCGGCGGCTTGGTCGGAACGCCGCTCGGCGCGCTCCGCTTTCTGCTCTTGCTTGACGGCTTGTTTTGGCCGCGGATACTCCTCGATGAGCTTTGCCGAGGACATGCGCAGGGTGGGGAAATTCTGGAGCCGCGCTTCGACCGCCCTGTCGTCAATGGAATTCGGGTTGAGCTGCTGCTCGATCCATTTCGCAAGGCCCATCTGCTTGATGCGCTCGACGTCGCCGGGACGGGGGCCGTAAGCGAGACGGTTTAGCGCGTGCAGGATGGCCTCGTCAGCGGTCAGTTCGGTGATGGGCAAACCTTTGAGCGATGGGTCCGCCGCCTTCTTGTTTTTCGCCGAATTTTCGGAAAGAGAGGCTGGGGACGCAGCGGAAGGAGCAGCGAAGAGCGACGGCGCGGGGCCAAGCGGCGCAAGACAAAACGCGGAAAGGAACAACGACAGGCAGGCGCGCGGAGTCAGGCAAATGACGGGGAAACCGCCGGCGGCTCGTGGCCGTGGTCTCATGACTCCCTCCTATCTGGTTCTACAACCGCGGAATCGTGGGCGCGGCGCTCTATTCACAGGGTAACCCCGCATCGGGCGGAAAGTTGCGCCACGGCAGGCGACTTGTCGAAAAAGGAGCGGGAACACGCATTTCAAGCGCGCCCGCCTGGCCAAGCGCCGGTTCTGCTCTGGAAGTTCCTGCTGCCGAACCCTTTAGTTGATGATGTCGAAATCGACGGTGCGGTTGGGCGCGTGATTGCCTGCCGCGTCCACAGCCTGTACCAGGAGGGTATAAGCGCCGGGATTCAGGTCCTTCACTTTGACGACGAGGCCGACGGGAATCACCGGATTGCCCTTTTGAATGAATTCGTCGAGGTGAATCGCGCCAGTCGAGAACAGGTCCTTGTGCGTGGCGCGATCCAGGATCCGATAGCCGGCGGCGACGACCGGAGGCTTATCCGAAGTCAGCAGCGGTTCATACACCTCGGTGTAGAGGATCACGTTATCCGTTTTCTTGAAGCGATTCGCGCCGGAGGGCACGATCTGCATGCCCTTGACCACCAGCGGGGTGTGATCTTCGAGCAGTTGGGCATCCATACTGGTGTCGCTTTCCGAGACGCGCTGCGCCGCATTGGTAATGGCCACGCCTCCCAGGCTGAAATGCTTACCGTCATAGGGATCGATCTTCAGCGGGGTATCGAGCTTTCCGTAGGCATCGCCGCCGCCATTTAGCACCACGGTGAGGCGGTATTCTCCCGGGGCGGCATCGAATTGGTTTTCATAGTGGTAGGGCGTTTTCTGGAACTCTTTTAGTTCGTCCTTTTCGAGTTCGAGATTGACCGTATCGCTGAATTTCGCGCCGATGCTGCCATCGGGCCGGTACGCAATTCCAAGGATGTTGACGTCCGCGCGATACTTGCCTTTTTCCTTCTCAAATTTCAGGGATTCCGGCGGAATCTCCATCGCGAGGTTGACGCGCGCGACGTTCGGGGCGGTATAGAAGTACGGGGCTTCGAGCGCGCCATGAATCGAGCCGGGATCGGCTGCCGTCGCGCGAGCCTCGAGCTGCTTCTCGATGGGTTTGCCCTCGAGGGCGTTTTCGCTCTTGGCGTTGCAGTAGCCACTGCGCGAGCGGACAGTAACGCCTCCCCGGTTCACCCTGACTTTCAGCGTGTGGCAGCTTCCCTCCGGGCTTTCGGGCGGGGCATAGCCAAGCACATAAAATTCGCTCTGCTCCCGTCCAATCTTAGCCAGACCGCCAAGCAAATCGTTCGTGTTGAAGATCGTAAAGCCGCCAGTGCCTTCCGCGAGCGCGGCAAGGACCTGCTGGTTTGTGCTTACTGAGGGCGGAAATGGCGGAATAATGGTGCGCGGCTGGGTAAAGACGTTATTCGCGTAGGGGTTGTTAGGATTGAAGCCGCCAGGCCGGGTGCCCGTTCCGCCGGTGCCGCCCGTCGGACCGCGGCCGGTTCCGCCGGTGCCGCCCGTACCGCCTTTACCGCCGCCCGCGCCACCTGTGCCACCGGTTCCGCCGGTACCGCCTCGGCCACCTCCTGCCCCACCCCCGCCTGTTCCGCCAGCTCCGCCGCCAACGGGCCTGCCGCCGCCTCCTACCGGCGCTCCTCCCCCGCCGCCGGGCCGTTGCGGATAAGCGGCAAGCACGAGCCGGGCACGTACGAGACCGTTGGAGTAGCTATGAACCGCCGCCTTGTGTGAGTCGTCTCCTGGCACCGTGAGTCGCGACGCCGGAACCGTGGCCAAAAGCCCGCGCGCATCCAGCGCGTAAATGGCCAGGTTGGCTTTGTTGCAGGCGTCGATGGTCGCGGTCAGCTCGGATTGCGTTTCCGGGGTCAGCGGAAAGCCGCCGGAGAACAGCACGACCATCTTGCGTCCCGGCAGGCCGCGCAAATTTCTTGCCAGCGTTCGAATCGCCAGCAGCATGCTGCGCGCCCCAAACTCGGCTTCGCTATTCAGCGAGAAAATTCCCGGCGAGAGAGAGGCCGAAGCCACCGTCGCGGTATTCGGAGCGTTCGGATCGACCGAGGAGCTCTTCACGCCGGAAACAGCCGCGCGCAGCACGCCGGCATTGGCCGTGAAATTCTGCACGATACGCAGCGACCCTCCGAAGTCAACGACTGCCATCACGTGATCCGGGCCGGCATTGGCGTCAATGAACTGCTTGGCGGCGTTGCGCGCCTGAATCTGATCGGGCGATTGCATGGTGGAGTTGTCAAAGAAGAGAATGAGGTAGCGCCGCTGGCCGGGGCTCTGCGGATTGCCTTCGGAAGCCGGGGTGAAACTCGTGACGCTCTGCTCTTTGTTGTCTTCGTAAACCTTGAAGTCCTTCTGCTCGAGGTCGCGGACGTAGTTGCCTTTCTTGTCCATCACCACGGCATCGACCAATACCAGCTTTGTTTCCTTCTTGATGACGGCGCCGGCCGGCGCCTGGACCGTGGGCGCCTGCGCCGCGGGGGCAGGCTCCTGCGCGTGGACGAGCGGCAGAAGGGTCAAACCCAAGAATGCCATACCCAGCCCGGCCGAGTACTTCAGAACGTTCTTCATAGACGCCCCCATCCAACCGCGAAAAACCCATCAATACGGAATCACGACCGCTCCGTTGCGCGCGGCCATTTCCGCACCTTCCGCGTCGCGAACCACCATGCGCACCAGATAGCTCCCCGGCTTGACGTCAAAGCTGGATTTGACGGTAAACCCATTGCGCGAGAGCCGGTTATAGGTGGAATCCAGTAACTTCATTTCGACGATCTTTTCTCCGCCGGTAACGAGATTTCCATTTTCGTCGAAGATGGCCGTGGCGATGGTCACGTTGTCCAGGTTGCGGCCGCCGGCCTTGCGGAAGGGAATGCCTTTCACGTCAAAATGCGTAAGCACTGCGAGCTTGGCCGCTGTTGCATCCGTTTTGAAGAATTGGGTCTGCAAATCGACCGGCAAATCGCGAATCTCTTCCTGCGAGAAGATCGCCTCCTGGATTTCCTGGCGGGCAGTCTCGGCGGGGTCCTTTGCCGTCCGGGGAGCATAGTAGCCGCGCCTGGCTTGCAGTGAGTACTTCTGCTTGCCCGTGAGAGATACCTTGAGCGTGTGGAACTTGCCATCGATCTTCAGATTTTGCGGCGAGAACCCGAGTACGTAGGAAATCTCCGGAGAAGCGCCGGCTTGCCGCATGCCTTCGTCAATGTCATTGCGATTATGGAAGAAAGTACCGCCTGTACCATCCGCGAAGGCGGCGAGCACTTCCTCCTGAGCCGACTGGGCAGCCACGCGGTAACTTGCCTTGTAACCGATGGTGCGCTGCGAATTCACGCGGGGGTTGCTGAGGTCACCCATGTCCGGCGTGTAGAGGCCGCGCGCGTCGATTGTGTTAATCACCACGCCGGCGCGCATCGCGCGGTCAATCAGATCGGAAACCTCGATCCACAGGGTGGTGGGAATAAACCCCGGGGAGATCAGCACCAGCACGCGCTGGCCGGGCATGGCGGCCAGTCGGCGGATGACGTCCTCCATGTGCCGATAGGTCATCTCGGATTCGGCGTCGCCCTCGGAAAGGGCCTTCATGGCCATGGACTCCGCCAGTGCGCGGGCCGCCGTCTGCTGCCGTTCATCGCCGTTGAACGCGCATTGCACGGCGTCTTCGGTGGCCACGGCGATGGCCTGCGGATCGCGCTTGTTCTCCATCAAGTCGGCCTGGTAGTAGCTGATTTCCGGGCACTCGTTCAGGCCCTCTGGGCTCAGCGG
>DASRCZ010000142.1:0-28553 GCA_035652855.1 Candidatus Acidiferrum sp. | reverse complement strand
TGCAAACGTACTTCCGGGCGGGCACATGAAGCAGCGGCAACAACTCGTCATTCTCGCCGTGCTGGTGGTGGCCGCCGCCGCCGTTTGGTATTTCGAGACGCGCAAGCCGCAAGCGGTTGCCGGCAACTCCGCCTCGTCCGCCAACGCGAAATTGCTCGCGATTGACAACCCCGAAATTCATTGGCCCGAACTCCAGCGTGCTCGACAGATGGAGTACAAGAGCAGCGGCCGCAATCCTTTTAGCAAGGAAGCGCCGCCTCCCGCCGCCCCTGCGGTGGCCGTCGACCGGCATTCCACGCCTGTGGGGCCGCAGTTGCCTCCTCCCGAACCGCCGCTCGTCTGGCCCTCGAATCTCAAATTCTTCGGCTACGGCACGGTCCCGAACGGTACTGCCCGCCGTGCTTTCTTCGAGGATGGCGATGACGTCTTCATCTTCTCTGAAGGCGAGAGCGTCCTCGGCCGCTACCGCATTCTCAGAATTAACAACACCAATCTCGAGTTTGAGGAACTGGCCACCGGTCGCCGCGGCACCACTCCTCTCATGGATGATCAAACCGGCCAGGGGCCCGCATGAGCCGGACGCCGCGCAAGCTCGTTTCCAGCCGCTCCCGTGAGCGCGGCTACGCCCTGCTACTCGTGCTTTTTTGCGCCGCGCTCTTCACGATTGCCGCGCTCGCCGCTTCTCCCAACATCCTCACGGAAGGGAAGCGCGAGAAAGAAGAGGAGATGATCTGGCGCGGCAAGCAATACGTCCGCGCCATCAAGCTGTACTACCGCAAGAATAACCGCTTCCCCACACAGCTCGAGGACCTGTACAAGTCCAAGCAGATCGGCGTTCGTTACCTGCGTCAGGCCTACAAGGATCCCATGAACAAAGAGGACGGTTCCTGGCGTCTCATCTATGTTGGCCCCGCGGGCAACCTCATCGGCAGCCTAAAGCCAGGGCAAAACAATCTGCGCATGCCCAATCCCGCTGGGCTGGGAACGTCGGCGGGTCAGCAGCCATCTGGCTCTGGAGCCTCCGCCGCTGGCGCTCCTCCTGCGCAACCTGGCCAGCCGGGGACGCTTGGCCAAACAACGCAGGCCGGCGGCAGCGACGCTTCGGGGCAGGGAACCGGCGCTTCCCCGGCCGACAACGGCGATTTACCCGCGAATCTGGCCTCGGGCGACACGCCAACCATTATCGGCGGAAACATCATCGGCGTCGGCAGCAAAGTCAACCAGCGCTCTATTCGCGTTTATGAAAAGGCAAAAAATTATCGCCTGTTCGAGTTCATCTGGGATCCCTCAAAGGACGCCGCCCAAGCTTTCGGCCAGCCCGGTATGCAGACCGGAACCGGACTCGGCACACCCGCGGGCGCTCCGGCTCCCGGTACCCCTCCGCAAAGCGCACAACCTGGGAATCCCGGAGCGCCGCCGCCCGACGGCCCTCCAACCCAAGCTCCCCCTCCAAACCCTCAGTGAGCAGAGGAGCGGCAGTCAGCTCCGCGCTTTGCCTCGCCCTGGCACGTGCAAGTCCCCGGCCACTTCCGCACGCCCGCTCCGCAGCTATCTATTCCATTATCAGTCACTTATGGCGATGTCCCAAAGGCCTCACTCAGCCCTCCGAGCCAGAAAAATGCCACAGAACATACCGGGAGGAGGATCAAAGCTAGGGTAAAATAGGCACTTATGCCGAGCAAGCCAAAGCAGCGGCCGGCCCGCCCAGTCCGGCTCATCGCACTAGACATCGACGGCACGCTCCTCGATAGTCGCTGGCAAGTTCCGGCCGCGAACCGCGAGGCCATCGAGGAAGCGGCGCGCCGGGGCATTGAAGTCGCCCTTGTCACAGGGCGCTGCGCTGATTTTCGACCGGAAGCGGGCCAATCAACTCATGGTGGAACGCGTCGATCCGCGCGATTCGCTGCGCTATCCGTACTACTCGCGGAATAAAGAATTTATCGGTGAGGCGCAGCCGCTCGAAAAGGCGCTGACGGAAGATCCCATTCAGGTGATGCTGACCGGCGAAGTGGAAGCCATGCGCCAGGCGGAGTTGCTCCTGCGCGGCGCGCGCTTTGCGCACGAGTACGCGATTGCCGTCACGCGCTACGAGCACAAGAATTTCGCCATGATTGATGTCGTGCATCCCATTTGCTCGAAGGGCTTCGCGCTCGCGGAATGGGTTGCCGTGCGCGGATTGGATCGCGACGACGTGATGGCCATTGGCGACAATCACAACGACCGCGAAATGCTCGAGTTCGCGGGCATTCCCGTCGTCATGGGCAATTGCGTGCCAGAGTTGCGCTGCTTCGGGTGGCACGAAACGCTCACGAATGACGAGAGTGGAGTTGCCGCGGCGATCCAGCGGTTTGCCTTGCAGGAGGCCGCGTAGTGGCGCGCCAAGCCGCTGTCTGCTGCGCCGCGGCCCTTTGCGCAGCCGCGCTAATTTCGCCGTCAAGCGCGCGCGCGGAGTTTCTCGTGCTGCGCAGCGGCCAGCGTCTTCACGTCACCGGCTACCAGCTTATCGGCGACAGATACCACCTCCAGCTCGCCGGCGGCTCGGCGGAGATCGCCGCTTCGGAAGTTATGGGCGTCGAGCCGGAGGAAATCTTCACCGCCCAGCGGCCGCCGGTAGTTGTTCCGCGAGTCGCGGCCGCCAAAGCGCAAGCGCCTTTTCGCGCCTTGATGGAGCAATCCGCCGCGCGCTATGGCGTGGACCCGGACCTGATCGCCAGCATCATCGCCGCCGAGTCGAAATTCAATCCGAATGCCGTCTCCAGGCGCGACGCCCGCGGTCTGATGCAATTGATGCCCGCGACGGCGGCGCGGCTCGGCGTGCGCAACGTTTTTGATCCGCGCGAAAATATCGACGCAGGCACGCGCTATCTGCGCGATTTGCTGGTGCGTTACAACAACGACCTGTCGCTCGCGCTGGCGGCGTACAATGCCGGACCGGATAAAGTCGAGCAATACGGCCGCGTGGTGCCGCCGTATCGGGAAACGATTTCTTACGTTCGGCGCGTTCAGCGAAGCTACGCTCGAGCCAAGGCGAACTCCCGCGTGACGCTGGCCGGGGCCTCGTCGTCGAGCGCGGCTCCGGCGGCGAACTCCGGCGCGCGAATCGCCGATACGGCCGGGCTGTAGGGCGGACTCACGGGCGCCGGAAAGTTTCCGGACGAACCGGAAACGTCCAGACACCTCGATTAGGGGGAACAAGCTTGAAGAAGAGGTGGGTGAGGTGGCAAGTCTTCTTGCTCGGAACTTGCCTGCTGGCGGATTGCGCGGCGCTGGCTTTCGCATCGCAACCTTCCCGCGAGCAGCCGGCATCTGAGCGCGTTCGCAGTTTAACGCTGGCAGCGGGACAAGCCGCGCCTCCGCTGGCTCCGAGCCGCGCGGATATTTTGCGCGGGGCCTGGAGCCCGGAGCGCGCGAACAACGATTTGCTCTACTACCACCTCGATATTCGCGTTGACCCTGATCAAAAATACATCAGCGGAAAAAATACGATTCGATTCCGCATGCTGGCAAGTGCCAAGCGCATCCAACTCGATCTCCATGAAGCATTGAAAATCGACAAGATTTTGCTGGGGAACACGCCGCTCACCTACACACGCGATTCCGGCGCGGTGTTTGTGGACTTCCCGGAAATGCTGCGAAAAGGGAAGACCTACTCGATTGATTTCTACTACTCCGGGCATCCCGTCGAGACCGGCCGCTTTGGCGCGATTACGTTCAAGAAGGATCCCGCGGGACGCACGTGGATCAATACCGCTTGCGAGGAATCCGGCGCAAGCGTCTGGTGGCCAAACAAGGACCAATGGCGCGACGAGGTCGAAAGCATGGAAATCAGCGTAGCCATTCCGAACGGCCTGGTAGACGTCTCGAACGGAAAATTTCTCGGGAAGAAGGACCTGGGCGATGGCTACACGCGCTGGGACTGGATGGTGCACTACCCCATCAACAACTACGGCGTCTCGCTGAACATCGGGGATTACGCGCACTGGAGCGACACGTTCGGAAGCCTGCCGCTGGATTTTTACGTGCTGCCGGAAGACCTCGGGAAGGCTAAAGCGCAATTCTCGCAAGCAAAGGGGATGCTGGAGGCATTCCAGCATTATTTCGGGCCGTATCCGTTTCCAAAGGATGGCTACAAGCTGGTTGAAGTGCCGTACTCCGGGATGGAGCACCAAAGCGCGGTCACCTACGGGAATCACTTCAAGAATGGCTATCTCGAGCGCGACTGGACCGGAGTGGGCATCAGCCCGCGATTCGATTTCATCATCATTCACGAGAGCGGGCACGAGTGGTTTGGCAACAGCGTAAGCGCGGCGGACCGCTCGGATATGTGGATCCACGAAGGGTGGACGACGTACCTCGAATGCCTGTACGTGGAGTATCGCTGGGGCAAAGCGGACGGACTAAAGTACACGAACGCGTACAAGGCGAAGGTGAAGAATCAGGTTCCCATCATCGCGGAGCGCGGAGTGAATGCCACTCCGCCCCAGGACATGTACTTCAAGGGCGCGCTGTTTCTGAACACGTTGCGCAGCGTGGTGAACGATGACGCGAAATGGTTCAGGCTCATCCACGGCGTCTATCAACACTTCGCCTACAAGAACATCATGACCGAGGACCTGGCCGCCTACATGAGCGAACAGACGGGCATGAAGCTGGCGCCGATCTTCAATCAGTATTTGCGGCACACCGCGATCCCCGCGCTGGAGCTGAAGTTCGATGCGGGCGCGGGCTTGGTGGCTTACCGCTGGAAAGCGGACGAAGCGGATTTTGCGATGCCGGTCAAGGTGGGAACGCCGGACCACTGGGAAGTGATTCATCCAACGACACAATGGCAAACGATGAAAACGCCGCTGAGGCAGGACGAATTTCAGGTGGCGACGGATTTGTACTACGTCGACGTGAAGAAGTTGCCGTGAGGGAACGGGTCACAGGGAAAATTCGATTCCGACGATAGGACCCGTTTCCGTGAACTGAATTCCCAAACGGTTGTTGGTGTTTCGAATGGTGTAGCGCGAGCCCATCGCGTAGCCTCCGTTAATGCTGAGCCTCCTGGTCAGGCCGATGCCGGCCGTGCCGGTGCTAGAGAGAAAATTGCCGTAGCCGAAAAAGTACATACCGAAGACATTCCCCTCGATGAAAAACCGCGGCGAATGGAACGGGTAAATGCGGCCCTGGAATCCCAGGACAGGCAGAGGGGCAAACAGGGTTTTGCTGGCCGACGCACTGGCGAGAGTCACGCCATTCACGACCTGGGCCTGGGCGGATATCTTGGCGGTGGTGTTGAGAATGTTGGCTTGAATGGCGACTCCGAGATGGCCGCGGCGGCGGCGGATAAAATCGTACTGATAGCCCAAACCGATGAGCAGGTTGCGAAGCTCGGTTCGCGTCGTGATACCGGGGGTGAAGGTCTGGTTTTCGAAGGTAACGGTCCGCGCCAGCGCTCGTTCGCGGGTGGCGTCAAATGGCAGCCCAAAGAGGTAGAGATGGTTCTTATGGGTAAATTTCCAGTCGAGCCTGCCGTAGACGGTTGAATAGTTCGGGAGGCCGAAATCTTTCCGCAAATCGATCTCTTGTGTGTCGAACGTGCCGGTACCATGAATTGAGCCGCTCGGATGAACGTTCAACCAGTAACCTTCGAGCCGGAGAGTGTACTGGTCAAATTCGTCTCCGCCTTGCGCGCGGAGCATTGGAGCCAAAACGGCGCCCAAGACGAGAATGCCCGGCACGCGCAAAAGCCATAGGTATTTCCGCATTCGATTTCTCCTGCAGTTTGGCGCTCTTCAGCAGGAGGCGAGTCTGCGTTGCGCCAAAGCTGTACTTTGTATGGTGAAGCGTGCGGGTTGCGCGCCCAACTGGCAGAGGTCGCAGCGGGGGGGGAGCTGGACGGACATTGCCGTGCAGCAAGCAGAACGCCCCGCGCCGGTATGCGCGGCTAGCGGGGTTGCGCTTCGAGGGGCTCTGGTAGATAGACGGTGCGGTGCATGAGCTCGCCGATATTTAGCGTCTGGCCGTGCGGGAGGTAGCGAGAGAGAATGCCGGGCTTCAGCCATTCACATCCCCAGGCGTCTTCGACGGCGATGATGGTGTACTGACCGGGAATGACGTTGCGAACGACGAACGTGCCGTCGAGGCGCCGCTTAGGCTGACGAGCCGGGGTTGAGGGCGAGCAATTCTGCGGACAATGAATGCTTCCGAGAAGAGCGGCGAGAGAAGCTGACCCGCAAGAGGAAAAGAAACCTGTACAAAAGGACACTAGCTCTCACGCCACACGGGCGGCAGCCGCGAAACATCGCCGCCGCTTCCGGGTTCATAGTAGGGGAAGCGGAATTACCAAGACCAGGCAAGGCAGCGGTAGCGGGATCCAGAAACAGCGCGTGCATCGGTGGAGGCCGAAGGCGCGATGAACTCTAGGAGGAGTCCTCAAGTGCGAAAAGCAATCTTTGTTTCCGTGGCGGTTTTGGCGCTGGCTGTAGGTCTCATGCCTGCGAGATCGCGGGCGCAAGTCGCAATCGGCGTATCGATTCGGATTGGCCCTCCCCCCATTCCCGTTTATGAGCAGCCGCCGTGCCCGGTGGAAGGCTATCTCTGGACGCCGGGATATTGGGCCTACGGTCCTGATGGGTACTATTGGGTGCCCGGAGTGTGGGTGGCGCCGCCGCGTCCCGGTCTTCTCTGGACGCCGGGATACTGGGGCTGGAGTGAAGGCGTTTACGTGTGGCATCCGGGGTATTGGGGCCCTCACGTTGGGTTCTACGGCGGCGTGAATTATGGATTTGGCTACGGGGGAGTCGGCTTCGTCGGCGGGGAATGGCGCGGCGGGCATTTCGCGTATAACACCGCGGTTGTGCGAGTGAATGAAACCGTGGTCCACAACGTCTATGTCAACAAGACGGTGATCGTAAACAACACGACAGTGAATCGCGTGAGCTACAACGGGGGACCCGGAGGCATCGCCTATCACGCGAACGCAGCCGAATTGGCGGCTGCGCGCGAATCCCACGTGCAACCCACAAGCGCGCAGATTTCGCATCAGAGCATGGCGCGAGCGGACCGCTCGAATTGGGCATCGCAGAATCATGGGCGGCCGGAACACGCGGCCATGAGCCGGGTGAATGAGCGGGAGAGAAATCAGCAGGAGCGGATTGGCCAAGGCGTTCGCTCCGGCCAAATGACCGCAGGCGAAACGCGTCACGTGGAGCGTCAGGAAGCGAATATCAATCGCGAAGTGCGGCAGGACCGCGCGGCGAATGGCGGGCATCTGACCCAGCAGGAACGCGAACAGGTGAACCGGCAGCAGAATCACGTGAGCCGGGAGATTCACCAGGACAAGCACAACGACCGGACGCAGGAGCATCCGCACGGGAATGACCGGCCGCGTGGCGACGAGCACCCGCACCGCTAGGAGCCGGCCGGCAGCCGAGAGTTAAAGATCGCGAGCAGTCGAGTGCAATCCACAGCCCCGCGTGCTGAAGGCACGCGGGGCTTTCTCTTTCTTGGAGTGCTGAATCACCGGACTTCGCTTCGCGGAACGGCGGCGCGCTTCGTCGCGGCGCGGACGTTGCGCCCCGCGCTGCTCACGATTCCTCGAGGACGCGGCGATAGTAGGCCTCGTAGAGCGGGATGACGTCATTGGCGCAATATTTCTTTTTGGCATCGGCCCGTGCTCGCAGGCCCATCTCGCGGCCACGGTCGCCGCGGGAGAGAATTTCGATCGCGTAGCGAGCCGCTTCCTTTACGTCGCCCGGTTCAACGAGGTAGCCGTCAACGCCGTGCTCCACGACTTCCGGGACGCCGCCGACATTGGTCGCGATGACCGGCACTTCGCAGGCCATGGCTTCGAGCGCGGCGAGCCCGAAGGATTCCAACTGCGAAGGGAGCAGAAACAAATCGGCGCTGGCGAGCTTGGTATACACCTGGTCCTGCTTGCCCAGGAAGCAAACGTCCTTCTGCAGCTTTTTCTTGCGAACCAAATATTCCGCGGCGCCGCGGTCCGGACCGTCGCCGATGAGCGCGAGCTTTGCCGGCATCTTTGCGCGCACCAGAGCAAAGATTTCCACGGCATCGGTAACGCGCTTCACAGGCCGGAAGTTCGAGAGGTGCATCAGAATGGGTTCGCCGTTGGGTGCGATTTGGGCGCGAAAGGCGCCGTTGGCGGCGCGCGTGTAGAGGTCACAGTTCACGAAGTTGGGAATGACTTCGATCGGGCGCTTGATGTCAAATTCCTTGAGCGTCTGGCGCAGCAGATATTGCGAAATGGAGGTAACGCCATTGCTCTGCTCGATGGAAAAGCGCGTGATGGGAAGAAAGCTGCTGTTGCTGCCAACGAGGGTGATGTCCGTGCCGTGAAGAGTGGTGATGAAAGGAAGACGGCGTGGCGCGGCCATCGCGCGCGCCAAATGAGCGCTGACCGAGTGCGGAATCGCGTAGTGGACGTGAAGCAAATCGAGGGAGGCGGACTCGAAGACTTCGAGCATTTTTGTCGCCAGCGTCAGCGCGTAAGGCGAGTGGTCGAAGAGCGGATAAGAGGAAATTTCGACCTCGTGGAAGAAAATGTGGGGGTCATTTGCGTTCATGCGGATCGGCGGAGCGTAGGAAATGAAATGCACGTCGTGGCCGCGAGCGGCGAGCTCCTGGCCGAGTTCGGTCGCGACCACGCCCGAGCCGCCGTAGGTGGGATAGCAGGTGATGCCGATGCGCATGAGGACCTGAGCGACTCCGTCGAAAACGTTTTAAGATGGCAAAGCAGCCGAAATCTTCGGGCGGAAGCGCTGCGTCCGTCCTTGCGACGGCGACGCCGCACCCGAGCGGCTTGCCGCCTGGCCTTTCGGTTCACCGGGCAAGCCTGTGCTACTGTACCGCAGGCTCACTATTAGACGCGCGAGGGAAGGATATCGTGACACGGCTCGGGGGTAAGGCGGCGCTGATCACCGGCGGCGGCACGGGGATTGGGCGGGCGATTGCCCTGGCTTTTGCAAGGGAGGGCGCGCGAGTCGCCGTGGCCGGACGCCGTGCGGAGAAGCTGTGCGCTGTCGTGGAAGAGGTACGGCAAGCCGGCGGCGAGGCTATCGCGGTTGTGTGCGATGTTGTGGAGTCCGCGGACGCCGGACGCGCCGTGCGCGAGACCGCGCAGCGCTTGGGCGGGCTCCACGTGCTCGTCAACAATGCCGGAACGCTGAGTGTTTCCACGGTCGAGAGCATTTCGGAAAAGGAATGGGACCGCGTCATGGCCGTCAATTTGAAAGGGCCATTTCTGATGTCTCGGGCGGCGCTGCCGGAATTTCGCAAGGCGGGCGGCGGCGTGATTGTGAATGTCGGATCCGTCCTCGGCCTCTTCGCGATGAAGCAGCGCGCGGCCTATTGCGCTTCGAAGGGCGGCCTGGCCATGCTCACCAAAGCCATGGCGCTTGACCACGCGCATGAGAATATCCGCGTGAATTGCATTTGCCCTTCGATCGTCGAGACCGGCCTGGTCAAGGATTTGTTCGCGAGTTCCGTTGCCGGGGAAGAAGCGCGGCGCGCACGCGTTGCTTCGCTCCCGCTTGGCCGGATGGGGAAGCCCGAAGACGTCGCGGCAATGGCGGTGTATTTGGCGTCCGAGGAGTCTTCCTGGCTCACCGGAACCGCGATTCCGCTCGATGGGGGACTCTCCGCTTATTAAGAAACCCCTTGGAACGATGATGGCGCGCGTTAGCAACATTGCATGGATTCAGGAGCCGATGTGAAGGACGGAAGCAGACAATCGAAATCAAGAGGCTCGAATGCGGCGGAAGTGGAACGCGTCACGCGAATGGTGCGCGAGCGGCTGAAGGAAAGCGAAGCCGTGGCCAGGCTCGATTTTCATGTGGAACGCGTCGAAAAAGGCCGGGCCATTTTTTTGCTCGATGTACAGCCGAAACACAAGCAGTTGCACGGCGTCGTGCACGGCGGAGTGCTCGCGACGTTGGCGGACACCACCGCAGCGATTGCTTGTTATACGGTTGTGTCCGAAGGCGTGGAAATTGCCACCATCGAAATGAAGATCAATTTCATCGAGCCGGTGCCGGGGGGAACGATTCGCGCTGAGGGCCGCGTCCTCCGCGCCGGGAGGAATTTCGTCGTGGCCGAATGCGACATCCGCAACGAGGCAGGCTCGTTGGCGGCGAAAGCCCTGCTCACATTCGGAGCCGCGGCCGGTTTCTCTCTCGCGAGAGCCCCGCAAGATCGTTGAGTTTGCTGTTTGCTCGTCCCCCAAGTCCGGGGTCCTGGAGCGCAAAGAGAAGTCAAGCCGCCGATTCGGAACGACGATGCTATCGGTTGGACGCCGCGTCCGCGGACTTACGATTGTGCCGGGCAGACAAAGGTGCGAATCAGAAAATTCACAAGCTCTGGCTTTTCGTGGACCACCCAGTGAGTGGAGCCGGGAACGCCATGAATCTGAAGATTCGGGACGAAGGCTTCGAGTCCGCGAAGATTGCCGGTCAGAAGATAGGGGTCGTTTTCGCCCCAGATGACTAACGTGGGAACGCGCACTTGCGCTGAAGCGATTTGGCCGGCAAGCGGAGTGAGATTACCGGCCGGGGAGGAGGGTGGGCCGGCGCGGGCAGCGCGGTAGTAGTTGAGGCCACCGGTCAGCGCGCCGGGCTGCGACCATGCCTGGAGGTAGGCGCGGCAGTCGGCTTCACTGAAGTAACCTTGCCGGAGGCCATCGGCGAGCATGCCGCCCTGGAAGAGGCCGAAATTGTTGGCGGAGATGATGGATTCGGCTTCGGGTGTACGGAAGAGCAGCATGTAGGAGCTGGCCTTTTGCTGCTCGACGTTTTCCCGGAGTTCGCGGTCGAAAACGGCGGGATGCGGGGCGTTGATGATGACAAGTTTCTCGAGAAGATTCGGATGCTGAGCCGCGAACGCCCATGCAACCACGCCGCCCCAATCGTGGCCCGCGAGAACGAAGGGCTCGGACGTGAATTGAGCTGCGAGCGCGCGAATATCCTCGGCGAGAATTTGCAGCGTGTATTGTTCGGCGGCAGCGGGTTTGGAGGAGAGATTGTAGCCGCGCATGTCGGGAGCGACGGCGAGGAAGTCGCGGCTAAATTCGGCGAGCTGCGCCCGCCAGGCGTACCAAAATTCGGGAAAGCCGTGAAGGAAAAGAATAAGCTTTCCGGCGCCCGCGGCAGCGAAATGGATCTGGATGCCGTTGGCTTCGGCGACGCCGTGACGGATGGCTTGCGCGGAAGGAGCCGTTCCCGTTCCTGCATCAGGCATAGTCGCCTCCAAATCTCGCGCCTCGAGGGCGGGGAACCATCCGCCGGGAGCAGTGCGCCCTGCGTGGGAATGTTCGCCGGTTGCTATCATAGGACAAAGATACCAGCGCGTGTCGGCGTGAATCGAATAGCGTCGTGAACGCAGCCCGGTAGGCTTGCGTTGCTAGGAGTGCGGGCGTAGCATTTCGACTTTGTGCGGTTCGCGCCTGGTATTTGCTCCGGGAGATTCCTGCCTCGGGCGAGTTTTCAGTGAAATGAACGGGAGCAGTGAGGATGGCGGAAGGCGTTCCGTGGGATGAGCGAGTGCGACTGAGAGGGCCGGAATGAAATCGGTGGTTGTGGTGGGAGCACAGTGGGGCGACGAAGGCAAGGGCAAGGTCGTCGATTACCTGGCAGGATCGTTCGACTACATCGCCCGCGTGGCGGGCGGCCACAATGCCGGTCACACGGTGATTGTCGGGAAGGACCGCTACGTTTTGCAGTTGATTCCCTGCGGCATTTTGCGGCCTGGGCGGCACGCGGTAATCGGTGCCGGCGTGGTCGTGGATCCCGCGGCGTTGGTCGGCGAAATCGAGACGCTGCGGAACGCCGGGATTGATGTAACCGGACGGCTGCATCTCAGCAAACGCGCTCATTTGATTTTTCCCTATCACCGGGAGCTGGACCGCGCGGCGGAAGCGGCACGGGGCGCGAACAAAATCGGAACAACCTCGCGCGGGATCGGCCCCGCCTATGAAGACAAAATGGCGCGGCGCGGGCTCCGCGTGTGCGATTTGGAGGACGCAGCGCTCTTTCGCGAGAAGGCGGCCCGCGTGGTGGCGGAGAAGAACCGGCTGGCGCGCGGGGCTTACGGCGCGGAAGTTGATTTTACAGGTGAGGTGGAAGAGACACTGAAACTTGGGGAGAAGATCAGAGAGTTTGTGTGTGACACGGCGGCGCTCGTGAACCACGCCCTGGATGAGGGCAAGTCGGTGTTGTTTGAGGGCGCGCAGGGCACCATGCTGGACATTGACCACGGGACGTATCCCTATGTCACGTCATCGAGCGCGATTTCGGGCGGAGCAACCGCCGGAGTGGGAGTGCCGCCAACAAAGATTCGGAACGTTGTGGGCGTTTCAAAGGCATACACGACGCGCGTGGGTGGCGGGCCGTTCCCGACCGAGATGCCGGACCTCGAAGCGCAAGAGGTGCGCGATCGCGGAAAGGAGTTCGGCGCCGTGACCGGCAGGCCGCGCCGTTGCGGATGGCTGGATCTGGCGGTGCTGCGCTACGCGAAGATGGTCAACGGCATCGATTCACTAGTAGTCACAAAGCTGGATGTGTTCGATACGCTCCGTGAGATTCAGGTTGGAGTGGGGTACAAGTACAAAGGTACGCCGCTCGAGGAAATGCCGGCTTTGGCCGAGGTGTATGAAAAGGTGACGCCGGTCTACAAGACCCTGCCGGGTTGGTGCCAATCCACTTACGGCGTGCGCGATGGCTCGAAACTGCCGAAAGCGGCCCTCGACTATTTGCGGTTTATTGGCGATTTTCTGCAGGTGGAGATTGGGATGATTTCGACCGGCCCCCAGAGGGATGCCACCATCGTGCCGGAGGGAACGCTCATTGCTCGATGGATGTGAAATATGGATTTGAAGTGACAAAGGAAGACGGCACGGCAGGAAGGCGCTAAGAAGAAAAGAACCGGGAAAGACGAGGAACTCCGAATACGAAGGAACACATGAGAGCCTTTTGCGGTTCCCGGAAACCGAATCGAAGCGCGCCGGTTGCCCGCTTGCTGAGTCGCCAATGCTGAGTCGCCAATGCTGACTTACGAAGAAGCCCGCCGGAGGGTCATCGAGCAAGTGGAAAAGGGGGCTGGCGCGCCAAGGGTGGAGCGCGTCCGGATTTTGCATGCGTTGGGGCGCGTGCTGGCACAGCAGGTGAAGGCGGACCGGGCCTATCCGCCATTTGACCGTTCGACCCGCGACGGATACGCCGTACGGGCGGAGGAAGCCGGGCCGGGTGCGACGCTGCGCTGCGTTGGCGAAATCAAGGCGGGCGACGCGGTCCGCAGCGTTCTGGCGCCGGGAACATGCGTGCAGATCATGACCGGAGCCGCGGTGCCGTGCGGCGGAGATGCCGTGGTGATGATCGAGTTCACAAAGCGCGAAGGCGATGCCGTGCGGTTCGAGCGTCCGGCGCGAGCAGGGCAGAACATTGTTCCGCGTGGCTCCGAGGGCGCCGCGGGCCAGACGGTTTTGAACCCAGGAATGCGAATGGGTTACGCGGAGATGGCCCTGGCAGCGCAAGTGGGCGCCGCGGATTTGCAGTGCTTCGCAAAGCCGCGTGTGGCCATTCTTTCCACGGGCGACGAAGTGGTGGACATCGGCGAAACCCCCGGGGAATTTCAGATTCGGAACAGCAATAGCGTTTCCCTGGCGGCGCAAGCCCGGCTGGCCGGTGGCGAGCCGGTGCTGCTCGGGAACGCCGCGGATCGCACCGAGGAACTGCAAGCCAAGATTAGCGAGGGCCTGAAGGCGGATGTCCTCGTGCTTTCGGGCGGAGTCTCCATGGGGAAGTACGACCTCGTGGAAGCCGTCCTGAAGGCGTTGGGAGCGGAATTTTATTTTGACGCGGTGGCCATGCGCCCGGGGAAGCCGGCCGTTTTTGGACGATGCGGCGAAACGTTTGTCTTTGGCCTGCCCGGTAATCCGGTCTCCACGATCGTGACGTTCGAGCTTTTTGCGACGGCGGCCATCGATTTGCTCAGCGGAACGAGCGCCCGTCCGTTGCCCCTGGTGCGCGCGCGGCTCTCGCAGACGCTTGACGAAAAGCCGGGGCTCGCGCATTTTCTTCCCGCGCGCATCGAGGGACGGGGCGCGGAAATGCGCGCGGCGCCGTTGAAATGGCAAAGCTCGGGCGATTTGGGCGCGCTGGCATGGGCAAACGGATTCATTGTCGTTCCGCCGGAGAAGCACCGGATCGAAGCCGGCGCGGACGTGGAAGTGCTGCTGCGGAGAGATTTGCTGTGAGCGGGAACGAAAAAGCGTGGAACACAGCCGCGGCACCGCAATCTGCGAATCGGTTCGCGGGCACATCCGGATGAGCAAGCTTTCCCATTACGGAGAGCGGGGGCGCGTGCGAATGGTGGACGTGTCCGCGAAGCCCGCCACCACCCGCACCGCCGTCGCGGAAGGCTTCGTGCGAATGAAGCCCGCCGTGGTCCGGGCCGTGCGGCGGCTGAAAAATCCCAAGGGCGACCCGCTGGAAGTGGCCCGAATCGCGGGCATTGCCGCGGCAAAACGCACCTCCGAGTGGATACCTCTTTGTCATCCACTGCCGCTGACGCACATTGATGTGACTGCAAGGCTATGCAAAAATGGCGTTGCACTTCGCTCCAGCGTGACGACAACGGCGCAAACCGGCGTGGAAATGGAAGCGCTCGTCGGGGTCACGGCCGCTGCCCTCACGGTCTACGACATGTGTAAAGCGCTCGACAAAGGGTTGGAGATCACCGGCATCGTGCTGCTAGAAAAAACAGGCGGCAAGAGCGGCGGCTATTTCCGCGACTCGCGGCCTGGGCGAGGCGGCTCGCGCGGGGGCCATGCCGGATGAGCGCCGCCGTCGGCAAAACAGCGGTCAAGCTGCTGCTGGCGGATGACAATCCGCTGATACGCGATCTCATAGCCAAGGGACTCGAGCCGGTTTGCGACGTCACGGTGGCAACCGATGGCGCGGATGCGCTATTGAAAGTGATCGACGATCCCCCGGACGCGATTCTTTGCGACTACAAGATGCCCGGGCTCGACGGCCGCCAGCTTTTCGAGAAGCTGCGCGGGCGGGAAGCGACGCGGCACATCCCCTTTCTCTTCATGGCCAGCCGCGCGGATATTGAGGAGCGCTTGCGGCCCCTGGTGGACGGCGTGGAAGACTTCATTGCCAAGCCCTTTTTGCTGAAGGATCTCGTGCGCATCACCAAAAAAGTAGTAGACCGGCTGCACCTGGAAAAATTACAAAAGAAGGCATCCCGGCCTGGCGTCATTCAGGGGCGGCTGGAAGAGATGAGCATGATTGACTTGATGCAGTCGCTCGAGATGGGGCAGAAGTCCTGCCGGTTGATTGTGCAGCACGACGGCGAGCAGGGCGAGCTTTACTTCGCCGGCGGACAGTGCCGCGACGCGAAGATTGGCAAAACCGAAGGCGATGAGGCGGTTTACAAGGTGGTGCTGTGGACCGCGGGCGATTTCGAGATCGATTTCAACGCTGCCAACGCCTCCACTCGCACGACCACCACCCGCAATACCACGGGGCTGCTCATGGAAGCGATGCGCTTAATGGACGAGGCCAATCGCGATCCTGTCGAAACCAACTGAATCGAGCGAAGTGGCGCTGGATATGCGCGTAGCTGTTCTGACCATCAGCGATACGGTAAGCGCAGGCGAACGCGAGGACGCTTCCGGCCCCGCGGTGGTGGCGGTGTGCCGCGGGCTCGGCTGGGAAGTGGTTTTGACCCGCTTGGTTTCCGATGAGCCTTCGGCGATCCGCCGGCAACTGACAGCGCTTGCGGACTCCGGCGCCGTGGATTTGGTGCTCACCACCGGCGGAACCGGAGTTGGTCCTCGCGACAACGCGCCGGAAGCCACAATTGCGGTTGCGGACCGCGTGGTGCCCGGAATCCCCGAAGAGATGCGGCGCAAGGGCCTCGAAAAGACGCCGCTGGCGGCTCTCTCGCGCGCTGCCGCGGCCACGCGCGGCAAGGCGCTCATTGTGAATCTTCCGGGTTCGCCAAAGGGCGCTACGGAGTCGCTCGATGCGGTGGCGCATCTATTGCCGCACGCCGTTCGCGTCTTGCACGGAGCGCGGCACGACTAAACCGGTGGCGGCCCTTCGTTCCCGTACGCGTCGAACTCGCCGTCGGAGGCACATCGGCCGCGAACGTCCTCTACGACAACGCCGTAACCGAGGGCGGCCTTCTGAAAAATGTGTCGCTTTTCAGCGCCAACTGTTTTCCGTCGGGAGTTCTATAAACCAGTGTGGGATAGCGTCCGGTCCGGATGGGAGGAGAACGTCCGCGCGGAGGAGCACGCCGTCGCGCATCGGCACGGCGATAGCCGCCGGAATCCTTGTTGAACCCGCCTCGGACCGGCGCCCTGCCATTCCCGCGGCGAAAAATCCGCCGAGGAGCACACACGGCGCAGCGGAGGGCCCGAGATCTCGCTGCCAATTCATCGGGCCGGAATTGTGCCGGAAAACCAGGGAAACAAGTTGACCGGGCGCTGCGTCGCCGTTGAAAATGCTTGGACCATGACGAAAAACATTTCGGAGAAAAAACTGGCCGTTCTGGGCGCCGGGAAGCTCGGCGGGATTCTGCTCCGCGCCTACCTGCGGCAGGGTCTCTTTGCCCCGCAAAAAGTGACCGCAACGGTGAAGCACACCGAGAAAGCCGCCGCTCTGGCGAAGGATCTCGGTGTTTCTGTGATCACCGAAAATCGAAAGGCCGTGCGCGGCGCGGATATCGTGCTGCTCGGCGTGAAGCCGCAAGTCGTGGGCGGCGTGCTTAGAGAGATCGCGCCGGAGTTAAACAGAGGCTCGCTGGTGGTTTCCGTCGCGGCTTCGGTGCCGACCGGATACATTGAGCAGCACCTTTCGCGCAAAGGAAAGCGCGCGGCGAAAGTCGCCGTCGTGCGCGCGATGCCGAATACGCCTTGCGCGGTGAACTGCGGGATGACCGGAATTTGCGGGGGCGCCCACGCTTCGGCGGAGCATCTCGAGATCGCCCGCACCATGTTTGACGCGGTGGGCCGCACCGTGGTAGTCGACGAAAAGAACATGGACGCGGTCACTGGGCTTTCGGCGAGCGGACCCGCCTTCGCTTACATCATTCTGGAGTCGCTGGCGGAGGCCGGCGTGAAAGTCGGATTGCCGCGCGATGTGGCTACGCTGCTCGCCGCGCAAACGATGAAAGGCGCCGCCAGCGTGGTGCTCGATACCGGCGACCATCCGGCGCTGCTCAAGGACGCAGTCACCACGCCGGCGGGCTGCACCATCGATGGAATCCTTGAGTTGGAGGAAGGGAAGTTGCGCGTGACGCTAATCAAGGCTGTAGTGAAGGCGGCCTCCCGGGCGGGCGAGTTGCTGTTCGAGAAGTAGGCTCGGAATTTCCGGCTTGCCGAATGCGCGCATCCCCAGGAACCGTTTTGCCGGTAAAAGAAATCGTTGTCGGGAGCCGGCGGCCCTCGATATCCATTCGTAATCCGTGAGCGGCGAGCGAAATGCTGACGATCGTGCGCGAATACCTGCAGGGCCCCGGACTCGCGATTCTGCCGGAGATGGAACTCGTTCTCTTTGCTCTTGGACTTTTTCTTTTCAGCGGCTGGAAGGATGCCGCGGGGCGCGCCTGGAGCGCGTCGCTGGCGCTTGCTGGCGTGGCTTTCAGCGGTTATACCGTGTGGATCGTGCACACGCGAATCGCCGCGCGCGGCGATTTCGCCGGACTTGGCGGCAGCGTGCTCGCGGATTCGTCCTTCATCTTTTTTGCGGCGGTCTTGCTGGCGGGAACCGGGCTCGCGGTTCTGCTGCTTGCCGACGAATGCGAGCCATCGCCGAGCGCTTATGCCTTGCTCCTGCTGGCCGCGGCAGGCATGCTGCTGATGGTTTCCGGCGTTCATCTGGCCAGCATCTTCGTGGGTTTCGAATGGGTCACCGGAAGCGTGTTCCTGGTTGCCGCATTGATGCAGGCGCGGCCCCGGGCCTCCGCGAGCGGCTGGATTTCCGCCCGGCTGCTGATGGCGGCCGTGATAGCAACGGCCCTGCTCGCATGCGGTTTCCTTGTGCTGTATCGCATCACCGGCTCCGCGAATCTGGGCCAGATCGCGTTTGTATTCGGCATTCCCGCCGCGAAAGGTGCCCCCGCACCTTACCCGAGCTTGACCGCGGCGGCATTCGGGCTGGTGCTGGCGGGAATCTTCGCGAAGTTCGCCGTGTTGCCCTTCCAACCGTGGAACGGCGCCAAGCGGCACGATCTCGGCCGCGCCATGCCCGCATTTGTGAGCGGAACGGTGCTCATTGCGGCATTCGTTCTGCTCTTGCGACTGGCCGTGGTGGTGTTTGTCATTCGCAGCGGCTACCGAAGAACAGCGTTTCTTGGCCTGGCGGTGGCCGTTGTTCTTCTCGGAGTTTTGGCGATAGCTCGGCGGCTCACTTGGCGGCAATTTCTTGGATACGCCGCCGTTGTACAAGCGGGGCTGCTGATGCTCGCGGCGGGAGCGCAGAACGATGCCGGACTGGGTGCGGCGGCCTTTCTCGCGCTCGTCCTGATCTTCGCCGTTTCGGGAGGATTCGCGGTTGCTTCGCTAGCGCCTTCGCGCGCCGCGGAAGCCGTCTCGCAAGCCATCTTGATTGCGACCCTGGCAGGCGCGCCCCTTACGGGCGGCTATATCGCGAGGCGTGAAGCCTGGACGGCTCTCCATCACGCCGGATCCCCCTGGCTGGCGTGGGTGAGCACGCTCGCCGGGCTGCCGATTTTGTATGGCGGCATTCGCTCGCTGCTCTCCGGCGGCGCCAAGCCGCTTTGCACAGACGAACTTCCAGCGGGCGTGCCTGAGCACACAACCCTTTCTCTGCCCGCGCTTTTCGTTCTCACCGTCAGCCTATTTGTCTGCCTCGCGGCCGGGCTGTATTCTGAACCGTTCCTGAGATTTGCCCGCTATGCCTTCGGAATCTGAGCACGAGAATCGGCGGAAGGAGCTTAGCCCCGGCGCAAAGAAGGCGCGCAACGCCGCTTCCGCCACGAGTCTGGCGCTGGAACTGCCCTTCACGCTCTTTGGCGCCATTGCCCTCGGGGGAGCCGTCGGCTACCTGCTTGACCGCTGGTTGCACACACTCCCGTGGCTTACTGCTGCGCTTGGCGCGCTGGGCTTTTACGGCGGGCTGCGCGAGGTGCTGCGGCGGCTGGATCGCATGGATGACAGTCAGTCCACATCCAAATAGGGAAGCGGAAGCCTTGGGCACCAACACGGAGCGGCGGATAGCCTGGCTGACACTGGCCATTGGAGGCTCTGCCGCGGCCATCGCGGGTATGCGCGAGCATGGCCTGTGGGCCGCCGGAGTGCTGGCTGGCACCGGGCTGGCCTGGCTCAACTTTCGGCTGCTGCGCCGCGCGCTGGATGGCCTGGTTGCCGCATCAATGGCGCAAGCCGGACGGGAGAAGCCGCACGTCCCTGGCTGGACCTACTTCGCGGCAGCCTGCCGCTACGGGTTGATAGGCCTCGCCGTGTATGTTATTTTTGAATACTTCCAAGTTCCTCTTTTGAGTTTGGTTGCGGGGTTGTGCGCTTTGGGAGCAGCGGCGATGGCCGCAAGTGTGTACGAAATTCTGCACGGAGCGGAGTAAGGAGCGGGGCCCGCGCGGGCCAATCGGATGGAACACACCGTCAGCGGCTTAACGCATTTCGTGAATCTTTATCTCGGCCATGCGGCCAATTGGCTGCTCGCCAGCATGGGCGTCCACCCGGAAAATGCCCGCGAACCCATTCCCGAGCACGTGGCCATGGGGCTTTTCGTGCTGCTCGTCGCCACGCTCATCGCGCTGGTTCTGCGCTTCCGGCTCTCCGTCGAGAAGCCTGGCGCCTTGCAGCAAATGGCCGAAGGGCTGCTCACAAACTCGATGGAGTTCGGCATCCGCGACCTGCTTGAGGAAAACGTTGGACACCAGGCCGTGAGGCACGTCGCCTTTGTGGGTTCGATTGCGCTGTTTATTCTGCTCGGCAATCTGTTCGGGGCATTTCCCTTCCTGACGGCCCCCACCGGCGTGGTTACGGTGCCGCTGGCCTGCGCGGCGCTCACCTTCATTTATTTCAACGTCGAGGGCGTTCGCCATCACGGACCGCTCGGCTATCTGAAGACCTTCGCCGGCTCGCCCCACGACCTGGCCGGTTGGATTTTGGCGGTCCTACTCTTTCCCGTGGAAATCATCAGCACGTGCGCGCGCGTCCTTTCGCTCACCGTTCGTTTGTGGGCCAACATGTTCGCGAGCGACCTGATTTACGTGATCTTTGTGGGCCTGCTTTCCGGCCTTTCCACCTATGGGTACTCGAAATCGGTGGTTTGGGGATTGATCGCGAGCATTTTCCCGGCGCTGATTCCGATTGCCTTCATTTTGCTTCATATTTTTGTCTCCGTCGTGCAGGCGTATGTCTTTACGGTCCTGCCCGCGGTTTACCTGGGCCTCGCGACTTCCGACGAGCACTAGTAGCACACAGGTATTCCTGCCTGTGCGGGTCAAGCGATGGCGTGGGCGCGCTTTGGGAAGTGTTTGAATACGGCGGTGCCGCGGGATGTGTTTGTGACGGGCTTGCGCCCCACAGCCCGGAATGGCCGTGCCGCCACAGGTTTGCTGCTGCAGTGTGAGACCGGCTGCACGGTGTCCGGGAACCACCAACTGGCGGCAATTTAAGGAGGCAGTCGATGAGGAAGTTGGGTATGGCGTTGACGGTGTTAACCACTGCGCTGCTTGCGGTACCGGCGGCGTTCGCGCAAGGAGCGGATCAGGCCGCGGCTGGCGCTGCCGGCGGAAAGGGCCTCGCCGCGATTGCCGTCGCCTTCGGCATGGGCATCGCGGCCTTTGGCTGCGGCCTCGGCCAGGGGCGCGTGGCTTCGGCGGCATGCGAAGGCATGGCGCGCAATCCCGGTGCGGCCGGCGCAATTCGCGCGGCGATGATTCTGGGCTTGGTCTTCATTGAAACGCTGGTGCTTTTCACCCTGGCGATGATCGCGCTGAAAATCGTATAAGTGCGCGGCAAGACTTGTTTCGGACGGCCCGGAGGCAATTCCCTCCGGGCCGTTTCGTTTGCGGACACTTGCGCCGCATTCGCTGGCCGCCGAAACCGCCGCGACAAACTTCGTCTTAGCGCAGTGCGCCGAGAAGATTCGGCTTCAGGATGAAGTTGAGAACCTGATTGGGAAAGAGGCCGAAGTAAATGGTGCCAATCGCGGTAACGACGAGCACGGCGCTCACGGGCAGCGGCAGACGCATGGGCATGGGCGCGCCTTCGGCCGCGGGTTCGCGCATGTACATCACCACGATGACGCGCAGATAGTAGTAAGCGCCAATGACGCTGTTGATGGCCATGAGCACGGCAAGCCAGATGAGATGGGAATTGACGGCAGCCTTGAAGATATACAGCTTGCCGAAAAATCCCGCGGTGACGGGCAAGCCGAGCAGCGAAAGCAGAAAGAGGCTGAGCGCCGCGGCGGCAAAGGGCTGGCGCTGCGAAAGACCGGCGTAGTCATCAAGCGAGAGATATTTTTCGCCCGCCCCGCCCAGTTGCGAAACGATGGTGAATGCGCCCAGCTTTACGAGCGCATAGCCCAGGAGGTAGAAGAGCACCGCGGCATAGGCCGGGCCCGCTCCGCCGCCGCTCTGCGTCATAGCGGTGACGGCGGCAAACGCCACCAGAATATAGCCCGCATGCGCGATCGAGCTATAGGCCAGCAGCCGCTTCACATTGCTCTGCGCCAGTGCGCCAAGATTCCCAGCGAACATGGTCAGCACGGCGAGCGCCCAAAACGCCCAGAACCAGAACTCCGTGGCGGCCGGAACCGTAACGAAAATGCGCAGCAGCAGCGCGAAGGCTGCCGCTTTCGGCCCGGCAGAGAAAAGCGCCGTGACCGGAGTCGGCGCTCCCTCATACACATCCGGGGTCCACACCTGGAAGGGAGCGACAGCGGCTTTAAACCCGATCCCAATCAGCACCAGCGAGAGCCCGAGCTTGAGCAGTATCGCCTGCCCATTGGGCGCGCCACCCGCCATCTTTTCGAGTACGGTGGTTCCGGTGGCGCCATAGACGAGCGCGATTCCATACAGGAAAAAAGCCGTGGCGAACGATCCCAGCAGGAAATATTTCATTGCCGATTCGCTCGATTTCAGCGAAGTGCGCCGGTAGCCCGCAAGGATGTAGCTCGAAATCGAGCTCATTTCGAGGCCCACAAAAGCGGTGAGTAGCTCCTGCGCGCTGGCCAGGACGCCCATGCCCGCCGCGGCAAAGAGCACCAGAGCGTAGAACTCCGCCGATTCCAGCCGCTCGCGCTCGAGATAAGGGGCCGCGGCCAGAACGACAAGGCACGCCACGCCGCCGATCAGCAGATGGAAGAAGACACTGAAGGCGTCCGACTGAATCAGTCCGTAGAAGCCCGCTCCCCCGTGGACGCCGGTAGAGAACGTTGCCGCCGTGCCCAGTGCCGCTCCCGCGAAGGCGAACGTCGTCAGCGCTTTGCGGCCCTTGACGAACGGCTGCAACACCATGAGCAGCGTCCCGAAGCCGCACCACAGCAGCTCGGGCAGCACGCGGTAGATATCGGCGGTTGTGGGAAACCCGTTCATTTAGCGCATGCCTTTCGGTAGCACAGCCATTCCCGGCTGTGCGGGGTCAACCATGGCGCGGAGTGCGCGAGGGGCGCAGCCTTGCTCCCGCGGATTCAGGCTCGTCACGGCTTCAGCTGCGCAGGCAGGAGTGCCTGTGCTACGGAGCGCCTCCCGCGCCCAATCGCGCGACATTTGCGCCTTCACATGCCCGACGGAAGCTTCCGTCCGCCGCGTGATGTAGGTCGACCCGATGCCCATCCAAAGAACGACCACGGACAAGGTGGCGAGAATCCACTGCTCGCGACGCGAAACATCCGGCAGCGACTTGTTCTTCTCGCGCGTGACTTCGCCAAAAAAGACCCGCTGATACGACCACAGCAGGTAACACGCCGAGAGAATCACGCCCGTGGCGGCCCACGCGCTCCATTGCCAGTGCGCCAGATACGTCCCGAGCAAAATCAGATATTCGCCCACGAAGCCATTCAGCAGCGGCAAGCCGAGCGACGACAGCGCGATGAAAAGGAAAAAAGCCGCGAGTTTGGGCATCGGTGTGGCCAGCCCTCCGTATTCGCTGATCTCGAACGTGTGGCGCCGGTCATAAAGCATGCCGACCAGCAGAAAGAGCGCGCCGGTCGAGATGCCGTGCGCAAGCATCTGATAAACCGCGCCCTGCATGCTGATCTGCTGGAATGCGAAGATGCCCAGCACCACGAAGCCGAGATGGCTCACCGACGAGTACGCCACGAGCTTCTTCAAGTTCGGCTGCACCAGTGCCACCAGTGCGCCGTAAATGATCCCGATGATGGCAAGCATCGCCACCGGCGCGGCGAACCGGTGCGCCGCATCCGGAAACAGCGGCAGGCAGAAGCGCATCATGCCGTACGTGCCGAGCTTCAATAGCACCCCCGCAAGCATCACCGACCCCGCCGTTGGCGCTTCCACGTGCGCGTCCGGCAGCCAGGTGTGCAGCGGAAAGAGCGGCACCTTGATGGCGAAGGCCAGGAAAAACGCGAGGAACAGCAGCATTTCCGCTTGCGGCGAAAGCACAATGGCCCCGCTTTGCAACATGCCGTGAATCGCCGGCAGGTCGAATGTCCCCGTCTTGTCGTAGAGCCAGATGATGCCCACCAGCATCAGGATCGAGCCGGTCATGGTATACAGCACGAACTTCACCGCTGCGTAGACGCGGCGCTCGTGCCCCCAAATTCCGATGAGAAACGCCATCGGAATCAGCATCACTTCCCAGAAAACGAAAAAGAGAAACATATCCAGCGAGAGGAATACCCCGATAACCCCGGCCTCGAGCATCAGCAGCATCACGAAAAATTCCTTCACGCGGTGCTCAATGCTCTTCCATGAAGCGAGCACGGATATCGCTGTTAGAAACGTCGTCAGAATGACCAGAAACAGGCTGATTCCGTCCACACCCAGGTGATAGCTGATCGGCGGCTGAACGATCCAGCGCGCGAACTCCTCGCGCTGATAGCCGCTCGCGCCAGCAGGCCCTTGCCAGAGCAAGCCCAGCGAGAGAATGAATTCCGCCGTGGCCACCGTCATTGCCAGCCGGCGCAGCCAGACTTGGTCATCCCCGCGAAGAATCAGCAGCGCCAGAGCGCCCACCGCGGGGAAAAAGACCAGCACGGAAAGCAAGTGTCCGCCGGCCAGCATTAGCGCACCATCCCCATCGTGGCGTGGCTCCCCGGCCAGAAAAATATGATGCTGAGAATCACGATCGCTCCGATGACCACCCACACTGCGTAGCTGCGCGTGTTGCCGGACTGTGCGTAGCGCACACCGTCGCCGACCCCGGCCGTGCCGTGCGCAATGCCATTCACCGTGCCATCGATGATGCCCACGTCCACTCCTTGCCAGAGCACCTGGCGCGAAATCCACAGGAGCGGTTTGACCACCGCCGCCGCATACAACTCATCCACCCAATATTTGTTGAGCAGCGTCTTGTACGCTGGTCGCAGCGATTTTGCCAGTTTCCCGGGCTGATCCGGCCGGACCAAATACATCCACCATGCCAGGACAAGGCCAATCAGCGCCGACGCAATCGCTACGCCCGCGAGAGTCCACTCGAGATTCCGCGCGGCCATTTCGCTCAACGCTTCCGCGCCCTCGCCCGAGCCGAAAATCGGCGCAAGAAACTTCGCGAAGAAATCCGTGCCGCCCCACAGCGCCGGCGCCGCCACCCAGCCGCCAATCACGGAAAGCGCGGCCAGCGCGGCCAGCGGCCCGAGCATGCTCCACGGAGATTCGTGTACGTGCACATGATGTTCGTCGTAGCGCGCCTTTCCGTGAAACGTCAGAAAAATCAGCCGGAACATATAGAACGAGGTCAGCAGCGCCGTCAGCAGACCCACGGCGTATAGCGGATGCCCGCCTTCCATCTTGAACGCCCCGAGCAAAATGGCGTCCTTGCTGAAAAATCCGGCGAGCGGCGGAATGCCGGCTATCGCCAGAGTCGCGATGAGCATCGTCCCATACGTGTACTTGATTTTGCCGCTCAGTCCGCCCATCCGCCGCATGTCCTGCTCGCCGCCCATGGCGTGAATCACGGAGCCTGCGGCCAGGAAGAGCAGCGCCTTGAAGAACGCGTGCGTCATCAGGTGAAAGATGCCCGCGGAAAAGGCCCCGACGCCGCACGCCAGGAACATGTAGCCAAGCTGGCTGACCGTCGAATACGCCAGAACACGCTTGATGTCGGTTTGCACCAGGCCGATCGTCGCCGCGAAGAAGGCTGTCGCGCAGCCAACGACCGCCACCACGGCCAGAGCCGTTTCCGATAGCGAGAAAAGCACATGCGACCGCGCCACCACGTAAACGCCCGCCGTGACCATCGTCGCCGCATGAATCAGCGCGCTCACCGGCGTCGGACCTTCCATCGCGTCCGGCAGCCAGACGTAGAGCGGAAGCTGCGCGGACTTGCCCGTTGCACCCATGAAGAGCAGCAGGCACGCTATCGTCATCGTGCCGAACACGCCCCAGGGCTCGCGGTGCCAGCCCTGCTGCGCCACGTTGTGGAATAGCGTCTGGAAATCCAGCGTCCCGAACGTGCGGAAAAGCAGGAACATCCCCAGCATGAAGCCAAAGTCGCCAATGCGGTTGACGATGAACGCCTTCTTGCCTGCATCCGATGCCGATTTCTTCAGGAAGTAAAAGCCGATCAGCAGGTAGCTCGAAAGGCCTACGCCCTCCCATCCCACAAAGAGCAGAACGTAGTTCGCGGCCAGCACCAGGATCAGCATGAAGAACATGAAGAGGTTCAGGTACGAGAAGAAGCGGTAATAGCCGCCTTCATGCGCCATGTACCCGGTCGAATAAATATGAATGAGCCACCCGACTCCGGTAACCACCAGCAACATGACCACGGTAAGCTGATCGATCTGCAGATCGAACCCCGCGCGGAACTTGCCGGCTTCAATCCAGGTGAAAAAAGCCTTCACGAAAGGAATCTGATCCGCCGGAAGCTGAAAAAACTCGCGAACGGCTTCGAGCGCGGCCAGGAAGGAAAGCCCGGTCGAGCCGACGGCCACGGTGTTAACCGTTGCATTCGGCCAATTCTTGCCGAAGAGGCCGTTCGTCGCGCTGCCCAGCAGCGGCAGCAGCGGAATGATCCACAGAGAATCGAGAATCGGGTGGGCGGTCATTAGAGTTTCAGCAAATCCACGCGCTCAACGTTAAGCGACTGCCGGTTGCGAGCGATTAAGATGATGATGCCCAGGCCGACGGCGGCTTCCGCGGCGGCCACGACGATCACAAACAGCACAAAAACCTGCCCATCCAGCTTGCCCATGCCCTGGCTGAACGCGACAAAAGCAAGGTTCACGGCGTTCAGCATCAGCTCGATCGACATAAAGATCGAAATGATGTTGCGCTTGACTACGAAGGCGATGACGCCAAGCCCGAACAGCACGGCGCTCAAAATCACGTAGTAATTGACCGGCACCATGCGCTACTCCTCCTTATGCGCGGCCAGAACGATTGCGCCCATGATGGCCACCAGAATCAGAAACGACGTCAGCTCGAAGGGATAGACGAAATCCTTGAAGATCATTTCGGAAATCGTCCGCGTAGGCGCGAGCACCGCCGCGCTGCCCGAGACCTGCGCCGTGCCCGCCGACCGCGCGATTGCCGCGGCGATGAACCCCGTCAGCGCGATTCCCAGCGGAACGCCCGCAAAGCCCGCGAGCTTCGAGAAATTCGTGTACTCCTCCGCTCCCGCGTTCAAAAGCATGATGACGAAGACGAAGAGCACCATGATCGCCCCGCCATAAACGATGATTTGCACCGCGGCCACGAACTCCGCGCCCATCAGCAGGTAAAGCCCGGCCAGCGCGACCATCACCACAATGAGCGAGAGCGCGCTGTGGATTGGATGCTTCTGCAAAATCAGGCTCAGCGCGCCAACCACCGAAAGCGCCGCCAGCACAATGAAGAGGATGAGTTGCGGCGTCATTTCCAGCCGCTCCGCAGCAGAATGATGAAGCTCGTGATCACCACGTTCACAATCGAGACCGGCAGCAGCACCTTCCACCCGAAGGACATCAACTGGTCATACCGGAAGCGCGGCAGCGTGCCCCGCATCCACACATACACGAAAAGAAAAACGAAAACCTTGGCTAGAAACCAGAAGGGAGCCTGGATGAAGCTATTCACTCCGGGAAAGACCGCCAGAGTCAAGCCCAGAAGCGCGATTACCGTGCCGAGACCCGGCAAAATGATGCGGCCGAAAATCGTTTCGTAGCGAATTCCCGCCCATATCAGCCACAAGCCAAAGGGAATCAGAATCGCCGATGGCAGATAGTGCGTGAAGGTCCACGAAGCGGGGAAGGGTGAGAGCCAGCCGCCGAAAAACATAATCGTGCACAGGCAGGAAACCGTGATCATGCTCGTGTACTCGGCGATAAAGAACATCGCGAACTTAAAGCTCGCGTATTCCGTGTGAAAACCGGCAACCAGCTCCGATTCCGCTTCGGGCAGGTCGAAGGGTACGCGGTTGGTCTCCGCGACCGCCGCCGTGAAGAAACAGAGAAAGCCGATAATCTGCGGCCAGATGTTCCAGCCGAAGATTCCGCGCTCGGGGTGCTGTGCCTGCGCGACAATGATGTCCTTCAGGTTGAAGCTGTTGGCCATCAGCAGGACGCCCACGACCGAAAGCGTAAGCGCCAGCTCATAGCTGACCATCTGCGCCGAGCTCCGCAGGCCGCCCAGCAGCGGATACTTGCTGTTCGATGACCAACCCGCCAGCGCCACGCCGTAAACGCTGAGCGCGGTTATGGCGAACAGCACCAGCAAACCGATGTTCAGGTCCGGCGGCGTGATGCTCAGATAAATATCGTGCCCGAAAAACCGCAGCGGCTCCGGCCCGAACGGAATCACCGCAAGAGACGTCAGCGCCAGAGCCAGCGCCAGCAGCGGAGCAAGATAATAGACCACGCGATCCACGCCTTCGGGCGTCGGATCTTCCTTGAAGAGAAACTTCAAACCGTCCGCGGCCGGCTGCAACAACCCGTAGGGGCCGACGCGGTGGGGGCCCCATCGGGATTGCATCCGCGCCACCACTTTGCGTTCGAACCAGGTGAGGTACGCATTCACCGTTAAAACGATGAAGAGCAGCAGCGCGATCTTCACCAGCGTGATGAGCAGCTCGGCGTGGGCGTTAAGGAAGGTCACGGCTGGGCCTTCGCCTCCGGAACAGATGTCGTCGTCGCGGCTTCCGGCACGGACCTCATCATCGTGCAGAAGCGGCCAAGCGTGCCGCTCGAGAAGAGATTGTCCTTCGCTGGCACAATCGCCCCGGCTGGCACATCATAAGCGCCGTGGCCGTTGCGTGAAAACCGCATGCGCGTGGCCTCGGCCGCGCCTAGCAGCAGCCCGGCCGGCTGAACCTTGTAGCCCGCCACGTGCTGGCGGATCTCCTCGAAGACCGCCGCGGGCGTCTTGTAGTGAAACGCCTTTCCCAGGCC
>DASRCZ010000141.1:0-9907 GCA_035652855.1 Candidatus Acidiferrum sp. | reverse complement strand
CGTACCCATTGATTCGCGCATCGCGATTGTGGATATCGACCAGCATTCGCAGGAAGTGCTGGGCAAATGGCCGTTTTCGCGCGTACAGTTTGCGCGGTTGCTGGACGTGCTGCGCGAGGATGGCGCGCGCGTCGCGGCCTTCGATGTGACGTTCAGCAAGCCGGATCAGACGGCAGCGCCGGTTCAGGCGCTTTGGTCGGATCTCGAAGCGCAGCAGCGCGAAGGCAAGACGATCGACCCCAAGCTGATGGAGGAAGTGAAATCGCTGGCAGCGCGTTACGACGCGGACAAGCAATTCGCGGCGGCCATCCAGCGCTTCGGCGGCGTGGTGCTGGGGAACTTTTTCCTGCATACGGAGGCGGACCTTCGCGGTATTGACGATAAGACGCTGGAGAACTACGCAAACCAGATTGCCTTCTATTCGTTTCCAAGCGTTCGGCCGCTCTCCGCAAGCACGGGAAAGCAGGATCGTATCCGGTTGATCGAGAGTTATGAGCCTGACCGTCTGCTGCCCAAAGGGACCGAGGCAAACCTGGAAGCGCTGACAAGCGCGCTGAGCGATGAGACCTCCTCGACCGGGTTCTTCAATGTATATCCGGATGTGGACGGAGTCGTGCGGCAGAGCAACCTGGTGATTCCTTATGGCCGGTCGAGGGACTTTGGCGATTGGGACCTGTATGCGTCACTCGACGTCCAGACCGTGCGCTCTTATCTGCGGTTGCCGAACGAGCAGGTGGTGCTGGAATACGGGCCGGTAGGGATCGTGCGGATCGCCTTTGGGCAAGCCGCGCAGGTTCGAACGGATGCGCTCGGCCGCGTGCTGGTGAATTACCACGGGCCGGCGTACACGTATCCGCACTATTCGATGGCGGACGTCGTCGAGCGAAAAGTCGCGGCGCAACGGTTCGAAGGCAGGATCGTGCTCATCGGCGCGACGGCAACGGGAATCGGGGATTTGCGGACGACGCCTTACGGCGGGCTGAACTATCCGGGAGTGGAAATTCACGCGAATGTCATCGACAACATTCTGCACCAGAATTTTCTCGAGCGTGGCGCGAAGCAGCAATTGGCCGATGTGATTCTGATTTTGGCGCTGGGGCTGCCGCTCGGAATCTGGATGGCGCTGGTGGCGCCGCGCTGGATGTGGTCTGGAATTTTTCTGCTGTTGCCGCTGGTGGCCGCCGAATACCTGGCATTTCTCCGGGGATGGTGGCTGAACTTCACGCTCCCGGCGCTGACGCTAAGCGCCAACGTGCTGTTGGTCTCGCTTTATCGCGCGCTGGTCGAGGAAAAGGAGAAGAAGCGCGTGCGCAGCGCCTTCGGGCAATACCTAAGCCCGGAAGTAATCCGCCGGCTGCTGGTGAATCCGCGGCTGGTGGAACCGAAAAAGACGGAAGTCACGGTCATGTTCAGCGATATTCGAGGGTTTACCACGATTTCGGAACGGCTCGATGCGCAGGAGCTCGCTCTGTTCCTCAATCAATACCTTGGGGAAATGACAGAAATCGTTTTCGAGCACCAGGGAACGCTGGATAAATACATCGGCGACGCCGTGATGGCTTTTTGGGGCGCGCCCTTCGAAGAGGCCGGGCACGCGCAGCGGGCGTGCGACGCAGCTCTGGAAATGATGGCCCGGGTGCGCGAATTGCAAAAGCAATGGGAAGCGGAAGGCAAGCCGCATCTGGACATCGGCATTGGTTTGAATACCGGCGTGGCGAGCATCGGCAACATGGGCTCCAAGCTGCGCTACGGCTACACGGCTTTGGGTGACGCCGTGAACCTCTCGTCGCGCCTGGAAGGGCTGAACAAGGATTACGGCACGCACATTCTCGTTTCCGAGACGACCTACCGCGGAGCCCAGAACGCGGGGTTTGCGTTTCGCGAACTGGACGTGATTCGCGTGAAGGGCAAGCTCGAACCGGTGACGCTCTACGAATTGATCGGCCGCGCTGGAGAAAGCAGTGTTTACGGCTCACCGCAGGAATTGCGCGCGAGGCTCGAAGCTTTCGAGAGCGCTCGCGCACTCTATCGCGAGCGGCGCTGGGAAGAAGGGCAGCGAGCCTTCCAGGCGATTCTGGAGCGGTGGCCGGATGACGGCCCGGCGCGCCTCTACTGGAAACGCTGTCAGGAGTACCTCTTCGATGAGCCTTCCTCGAATTGGGACGGTGTTTTCACAATGACTCACAAGTAGCCGCTTCGGTGGCCCGCCGGCCGCTCCGTTTGATGTTACGCTGGCACCAAAGCTGGCATCCAAAGCGTATGGCTGAATTCGCGCGGAGCGTTACCGGCAAGAGCACATCGCTTACAATCAAGAGCTTGCCGGAGGCGCGGACGTGAAACCCGGCCCGGTCGAATGCAACCCTGGTGCGGGCCAGCGTACCCGTAGCTTCCGTCCGGCGAATCTAATGCGAAGCGGGAATGCCGGGCCTGGTCGTTGAATTCCGAGCGGCCCAGAGGCGGCCCGGGCACCGTTTAAGAAAGAAACTCGCGAATCATGTGGATCGTTCGACTCGCGCTCTCGAGGCCGTACACGTTTATCGTAATGGCGCTGGCTGTTGTGTTGCTTGCGCCGGTCGCATTGCAGCGCACGCCCACGGACATCTTCCCGGACATCAATATCCCGGTGATCAGTCTGGTGTGGAAGTACAACGGCTTCGAGCCGCAGGAAATGGAGCGGCGGATCACCGCCAACGTCGAGCGCGGCCTGAGCACGCTGGTCAACGATATCGAGCACATTGAGTCGCAATCCCTGCCGAGCGTCGCGGTCATCCACATCTATTTTCAGCCGAACGCAAACATTCAAACCGCGCTCGCGCAGACGGCCGCGATTTCTCAGACTTTCCTGGGATTTTTGCCGCCGGGAACAACTCCGCCTCTGGTCATCATCTATTCCGCTTCCACGGTGCCGGTGCTGCAGCTCGGCTTAACCAGCGACACGCTGAGCGAGCAAGAGCTTTTCGACTACGGAAACACCTTCATTCGCGTGCAACTGGCGACCATTCAGGGAGCAGCGACGCCCTTCCCCTATGGCGGAAAACAGCGATACATCTCTGTGGACATCGATTCGGCGGCGCTGCAGGCCAAGGGGCTTTCGCCGGTGGATATCGTCAACGCCGTGAACGCGCAGAACCTGATTTTGCCCACGGGGACCGCGAAGCTGGGCTCGCTCGAATACAACGTGGAGCTGAATGGCAGCCCGCAGAGCATAGCCGAGCTAAACGATCTGCCGGTGAAGACGCAAAACGGCGCGACGATTTACCTGAAAGATGTGGCCCACGTGCGCGATGGCTTTTCGCCGCAGACCAACATCGTCATGAACAACGGCCAGCGCGGCGTTCTGATGAGCATCTACAAAACCGGCAACGCTTCAACGCTCGATATCGTAGACCGCGTGAAGGCGATGCTCGCGGACTATCAGTCGTCGCTACCCGAAGGGCTGCGCATTACTCAGTTCTTCGACCAATCTCTTTTCGTGCGCGCGGCGATCCAGGGAGTTCTGCGCGAGGCCGTTATTGCCGCGTGCCTGACGGCCGTGATGATTCTGCTTTTCCTCGGCAACTGGAAGAGCACGCTGATCATCGCCATTTCGATTCCGCTTTCGATTCTCGTCAGCGTGCTCTGTTTGAGCGCGCTCGGGGAGACGATCAACATCATGACGCTCGGCGGGCTGGCGCTGGCGGTGGGAATCTTGGTGGACGACGCGACCGTGGAAATCGAAAACATCAATCGCAATCTGGCCATGGGCAAGGACACGGTCCAAGCCATCCTGGACGGCGCTCAGCAAATCGCCGTGCCCGCCCTGGTTTCGACGCTGTGCATCTGCATCGTGTTCATTCCGATGTTCTTCCTTTCCGGCGTGGCGAAATACCTTTTTGTGCCGCTCGCGGAGGCGGTGATCTTCGCGATGCTCGCGTCTTATCTTTGGTCGCGCACGATCGTTCCGACTCTGGCGATGTATCTTCTGAGCGCCGAGGACGAATATCATGCCGACGAGCACATCGGCGAGCGGCAAGGCTTCTTCCGGCGGTATCAGCAGATGTTTGAACGCGCCTTCGAGCGCTTTCGCGAAGCCTATCACAGCGCGCTCGACGCAACGCTGGCGCGTCCCAGACTGTTCTCGGCCTGCTTCCTCGCGTTTTGCGCGCTCTCCGCCGGGCTTTCCCTGGTGCTGGGCCGCGACTTCTTCCCGCAAGTGGATGCCGGGCAGATCCGGCTGCACATGCGCGCCCGGACGGGGTTGCGCATCGAGGAAACGGCGCGGCTCGCAGACGAAGTAAACCAGGCCTTGCGCCGCACCATCCCGAAAGATGAACTGACGACGGTCCTCGATAATATTGGCATTCCGTACAGCGGAATTAACTTGAGCTATAGCAACTCGGGCGTCATCGGAACGTCCGACGCCGAGCTTTTGATTCAACTGAAGCGGGACCGCCGCAAACCTACAAGCGACTACGTGCGCGAGCTGCGCGAAAAATTGCCTCAGGAGTTTCCCGGCGTGCTCTTCTCCTTCCAGCCCGCCGATATCGTCACGCAAATCCTGAATTTCGGCACGCCCGCTCCCATCGACATCGAAGTGACAGGTATGAATCAGCTTGGGAACTATGGCGTCGCGCAAAAACTCGCGGGCGAGATCCGGCACATTCCGGGCGCCACTGACGTGCACGTGCATCAGGCGTTCGATTCACCCACCCTGCTTATGGACGTGGACCGTACCCGCGCGCAGTCGGTCGGGTTGCAAACGCGCGACGTCGCGCAGAATCTGCTGGTTTCGCTGAGTTCGAGCTTCCAGACGGCGCCATCGTTCTGGCTTGATCCGCGCAACGGAGTGGAATACCAGGTGGCGGTGCAAGCCCCGCAATACCGCATTGACAGCTATCAGGCGCTGCAAAATATCCCCATTTCCGGCAGTCTCCCCGGTTCGCCTCCGCAGATCCTGCAGAATCTGGTGCGGACGCAGCCTGCTACCCGTCCGGCGGAAATTTCACACTACAATGTTCAGCCCATGATCAACCTTTATGCTTCCGTGGATGGGCGCGACCTCGGCAGCGTGTCGGATGAAGTCTTCAAGCGCGTGCGCGAGGCCGAGAAGCATCTCCCGCGCGGCAGCCACATTGTGGTGCGCGGACAGGTGCAGACAATGCGCGACTCGTTCCGAGGCCTGGCGTACGGCCTTGCGGGCGCCATCGTTCTGGCTTATCTGCTGATCGTCGTGAATTTCCAGTCCTGGCTCGATCCCTTCATCATCATCACGGCACTGCCCGGCGCGCTTGCGGGGATCTGCTGGATGCTGCTGATCACGCACACGACGCTTAACGTGCCCTCGCTGACCGGTTCCATCATGTGCATGGGCGTGGCGACGGCAAACAGCATTTTGCTGGTATCCTTCGCACGCGAGCAGATGGAGGAGGGCAAGACCGCGCGCGACGCGGCCCTCAGCGCCGGCTTCGTACGTATCCGGCCCGTGATCATGACCGCGCTGGCCATGATTATTGGCATGATGCCCATGGCCATAGGGCTTGGCGAGGGCGGCGAGCAGAATGCGCCGCTTGGGCGCGCGGTCATCGGCGGTTTGCTTTTTGCGACATTCGCGACGCTCTTTTTCGTCCCGTGCGTCTTTTCGATCATTCATGGACGGCGGGAGCGGGCCAAGCGAAGCATGCAGGCGGAGCTTCCGGCCTGACCGGCAGCTTCGCGAATCGAGGAATGCACGAGATGGAAGTGACCAGGGAAACTCCGGTGGAACGCGAGCAGCAGCAGAAGCTCGCGCCGCGAAAGAGCAGCAGGCTCTTTGTGCTTTTGGCCGTGATCGTCGTGGCCTTGGTGCTGATGGGCGGGTTCACGCTGCTACAACGCAGAACGCAGTACGCCGCGCTGGCGCAGGAAACCGAGAGAATGGCGGTTCCGACCGTTTCCGTTTTTCATCCGGCGCTCGAGAGTTCTCAGGAAGACCTCGTCCTGCCGGGAACCCTGCAAGCCTACGTGGAATCGCCGATTTACGCTAGAACAAACGGTTACGTGAAACGGTGGTACCACGATATCGGCAGCCGCGTGAAAGAGGGCGATCTGCTTGCGGATATCGATACGCCCGAAGTGGATCAGCAGTTGGCGCAAGCGCGCTCGGACTTGAACACCGCGGAGGCCAACGCGAATCTTTCGCGCATCACCGCGAACCGCTACACGGAGCTAATTAAAACGGATGGCGTTTCCAAGCAGGAAGTGGATAACGCCACCGGCGACTATGCCGCAAAGGAAGCAACTGTTGCATCGGCACAGGCCAACGTGCGGCGGCTCGAGCAGTTGGAATCGTTCAAGCACATTTACGCGCCATTCAGCGGCGTGATCACGCGGCGCAATGTGGATATCGGCAACCTGATCAACGCTGGCAACGGCGGAGCTTCGCAACAGCTCTTTTACCTGGCACAAACCGATCCCATGCGCGTGTATGTGAATGTTCCGGAAGTGTACGCGCCCGCGGCAAAAGCCGGCTTGCAAGCCTATCTCGAGTTGACGCAATATCCGGGCCGGCGCTTTGAAGGCAAGGTCGTCCGGACCGCGGACGCCATCGATCCCGGCACGCGCACGCTGCTGACCGAAGTCGATGTCCCCAACCGCGCCGGCGAACTGCTGCCCGGCGGCTACGCGCAGGTGCATCTTGCGGTCAAGGTCACCGGCGCCCGCCTGCAGGTTCCCGTCAACGCACTGCTCTTCCGCGCGGAGGGTTTGCGCGCGGTGAAAATTGACGCAAGCCATCGCGCCCACCTGCAAGCACTGACCATCGGCCGCGACTACGGCACCTCGCTCGAAGTCCTGCAAGGCCTGAGCGCGGAGGATTGGATTGTTCTAAATCCGCCCGACTCGATTGAGGAAGGCGATCAGGTTCAGGTCCGCGAAACAATGGGGAAAACGGAAGAGGCGGGCGTTCCTGGCGGCGGGCGGAAGGCCGGAGCTACCGCGCAGCACGGCGAGATGCCGCAACCCGGGTCCGGCGGAAAATCCGTGAAATGAGCTGCCCCGCGCGGATCGGCCGCGTCTCCATGCGCGGAATCACCCTAGCGGTGCCAGCCGCCTTGCTGCTAGCCGGTTGTACCGTCGGTCCCAACTACCACCGTCCGCCGGCTCCCGTGCCCGCCAAATGGGACGTCACCGAGCCATGGCGCGAAGCTGCGCCGAAGGATGGTATCCCTAAAGGCGAGTGGTGGAGCGTCTTCCAAGACAATCAGCTCAGCACGCTCGAACAACAGGCGCTGAAAGCAAATCAAACGATCCAGATTTCGGCTGCGAGATTGCGGCAGGCCCGCGCGCTTGCGGCCATTCAGGTGTCAACGCTCTTTCCGCTTGTCAGCACAACACCGAGTGCCGAGCGGCAGCGGCTCTCCGGCACGCGCGCCGCGCTGCCTGGAGCGCCTCCGGTTGTCGCCGCGACGCAGAGCAGCGTTACGCTTCCGTTTCAGGTCAGCTACGAAGCGGACCTCTTCGGGCGCCGCCGCCGGAGTATCGAATCCGCGCAGGCCAGCTACCAGGCGAGCGCGGCGGACCTCGAGAACGTCCGGCTGCTGATTACTTCGGAAGTGGCCGGGGACTATTTTACCCTCCAGCAGCTTGACGCCGAACTCGGCATTCTGAACCGCACTGTAGAAACGCTGCAGCGCGGCTTGCAACTCGTTCAGCAGCGCCATGCAGGCGGCGTTGCTTCCGGCCTGGACGTTGCGCAGGAAGAGACGCTTCTGAATACGACGCGCACGCAAGCCACTCTGCTCATTCAGCAGCGCAAGCAAGTTGAGGATGCGCTGGCGACGCTGGTGGGGCAGCCCGCTCCGGAATTTCACCTGGCCACAAGAGGGCTGGCCGCCGAACCGCCGGCTCTCGATGCCGGACTGCCTTCGGATTTGCTCGAGCGCCGGCCCGATATAGCCGAGGCGGAGCGCTTGATGGCCGCGCAGAATGCGCAAATCGGGGTCGCCAAAGCCGCCTATTATCCTTCGCTAAATCTCTTTGGCGCTGGGGGATGGGAAACGGCGAACATCAGCAAGCTGTTTAGCGCTTCAAGCAGCTTCTGGGCGCTTGGCGCCAACGTGGCGGAAGCTATCTTCACTGGGGGCGCGCGCCGCGCTCAGGCGCAGTTTGCCGGCGCAGGCTACGAGGCAAACGTGGCGAGTTACCGGCAGACTGTTCTCGCCGCCTTTCAGGAAACCCAGGACGACCTGACCGGTTTGATCGTGCTCGAGCAAGCCTTGAAGTCTCAGCAACAAGCCGTGGATGCGGCGCGGCGTGCTCTCGATATTTCAAGCAGCCGTTACACGGGCGGCCTCGTCAGCTATCTGGATGTGGTGACCGCGCAGCAGAATCTTTTGACGAACGAGCAGCAGCTAGCGGTGATTCGGGGCCAGCGGCTGGTCACCAGCGTGCTGCTCATAAAGGCGCTGGGCGGTGGCTGGGACGCTTCGAGCCTCGCTGCTGTGCGCGTAAAGCCCAAAGCAAGCGATGCGATTGCACCCTGAATGCGTTTGGTTCCGGCGCGCGGCTGAGGAGACGAGAAACCAAAACTAAGTTGGTAGCGCTAACGGGAATCGAACCCGTATTTCGGCCTTGAGAGGGCCGCGTGCTAACCGTTGCACCATAGCGCCAAACGGCGAACCATCATTCTACCTTGTCGCCGGCTCCTTCCGCCACCTGGCTGCGCTCCAGACGCAATCGCTCGTGCGCACCCTGCGAGGGAGCCGGCGCCGCCTCGCGGAATGTCTTCAGACCCAGCATCTCGAGCACAACGAGCGCGGTGAAGCGCGCACCTCCGAAAATATAGCGGCGCCAGAGTCGTTGCGGATCCTGCGTTAGGCGGAAAAACCACTCAAGCCCGTTTTCGCGCATCCACTCCGGAGCCTGCGCGACGCGCCCTGTATGAAAATCAAACGCCGCGCCCACACCAACCAGTACCGGCACGTTCAGCTTGCTTTTGTGCTCAAACATCCAGCGTTCTTGCTTGGGCGTGCTCAGGCCCACCCACACGATATCGGCGCGGGAAGCGTTGATGCGACTAACGATTTCCTCGTCTTCGCTCGGGGTGAGTGGCCGAAAGGGCGGAGTAAAGCTGCCCACCGCGAGCACGCCGAAGCGCTGCCCGAACGTCGCAGCCAGCGTCTCGGCCACGCCAGGCGCCCCGCCGTAGAAAAAGTGCCGATACCGCCGGCTCGAGGTTTGCTCGCAGAAAGCGGCCATCAATTCCGGTCCATACACGCGGCGCCGCAGAGGGCGCCCCTGCCGTCGTGCCAGCCACACCAGCGGCATCCCGTCGGGCACAACGAGATCCGCCGCGCCCAAGATGGATCCGACGTATGCATCGCGCTGCGCCTCCGTAACGCCGTGCATCCCGGTAACCGCGATGAAGCGCGTTGCGCTCCGCGCCTCGATCCACGCCTGCATGCGCGAAATGACATCGGCAATCTGCACGGCATCGATGCGCACGCCGAGTACTCGGAATGGTGGCAAGCGGGCGCCAGCGCCCGCAGGGCAAGCGGCCATGGACAAGCTGCCGTTTCGAATTTGAGGCACACCCACTCCTGGTGATTCCGCTGGGCTTCGCACCCGTTCCTTTTAGACACGTCCCGAGCCAACTCAGGGTGCGACATAACACCGACGATCACGCGCGGTGCGGAGTCAGGATCTGAGGGTTCTACGCGAGGCTTCCGGCTCCGGTCGCTTTGTTCGGCGGCAGGGTTGGCCGGACAGAGAAAAAGTTATTTCGGCAAGGAACGCACCGCAGGGCCGCGAGCCCCAGCGCCCGCCAGAAAAGCGCAATCGCACCCGGCACGCAATCCGGAGCCACTCGCTGTAAATCGAAGTTCCCGCACGTCTCGCAGTGCGCGTACAACAAAAAGCGCACGGGAATGGGCCTTCCGCGAAATCGCGTTTG
>DASRCZ010000140.1:0-11214 GCA_035652855.1 Candidatus Acidiferrum sp. | reverse complement strand
GCCGAGCAACACGGAGAAGACCGAGGCCATGGCGATCCACAAAATCAGCCCGGTGGCCACTTGCGCCGCGGCGTGTCCATAGATTTTCTCCACGAGCAGGCTGGCGATGAATTGCGAATTTTGCGCCTCGCGCCACGGCACCACGCCGAGGATACTGAGTTGAAGCGCGAGGTACAGCGCAGCGATTCCGGCAATCGAGAGGAAAATGCCGCGCGGAATGTTCCGTTGCGGATTCTTAATCTCTCCGCCCAGATGACAAATATTGTAGTAACCCCAATAGCTGTAAATCGTGCTGACCATGGCCGAACCCAGGCCCGCGAACCAGATCCATGAAAGCCGAAATGCGCCCGGCGGGAAATCAAATGCCAGCTTCGGGTTGAAATGGCGCAGCCCGCCCCAGATCATCCAGACCATCGTGGCAACTACGCCCGCCCACAACAAGACCGAGATTTTGCCTATGGTGGTGATGCGGCGGTAAAGCAGGATCATCAGCAGAATCACCAAACCGCCCGCAATCGCTTTCGACTGCCATGCGGTGAAAGGATGGAGATAGCGGGCGTATTCGGAAAATCCGATGGCGGCGGAAGCGACGGAGAGCGGTGCCTGAATGAGTGTTTGCCAGACGAAGAGGAACGACATCAGGCGGCCCCAGCGGAGCGGACCGTAGGCTTCGCGCAAAAAGACATACGTGCCGCCGGCCTGCGGCATGGCCGCGCCCAGCTCGGACCAGACGAAGGCGTCCAGCACGGCGAGCAGTGCTCCCGCGACCCACGCGATCAGCGCCTGCGGGCCGCCCATCGCGCGGATCACCAGCGCGCTAACCACAAAGGGACCAATCCCTACGATCTCGATCATGTTGAGCGCGACGGCTTCTTTGAGGCCGAGACCACGTTCCAGGCCGGTGTTCTCAGGCATCTGGCTCACGGGAGGTTCGGCATCTTTGCTTTCGGGAATCATGCGTCCGCCGAGAATAACAAATGCCGCCAAGGTCTCCTACGGGGCGTGCCCCTGATGTTTTGGAAACTGGCGCATGGAAGCCCAAGGGTCAACAGGCGCAACACGCTATACTCACTTGAAGTTCGCGTGCACGGCGCTCCTCTCTGCCGTGCCAAGAACACCGCCGCCGCGGCGCAAGGGCTGCAGCGGCGACGGCACCCTTCCACAAATTCCAAGTCCGGAATACGTCCGCGCACCGGGGGCTCGGAGAAATGGCGTCCATGTCGAAAGGTGTCGTCGCTGCTTCACCCGCGCGAGTTGCGCAAGCGGGTTGGTCGCCCGCCGCCGCATTTGTCCCGCTGGCTTTTTTCAGTTCGGCGGTGTGGTTCGGTTCGCAATTCCTGATGTCGGCCAAATTCCTGCCGCATTGGTTCTGCTATGTCGGCGACCGCCGGCTGGTCTGGACCAACGTCCTATCGGATTTCACGATCGGCCTTTCGTACGTGATCATCTCAGCGACGCTGGTCTGGCTGGTTCGCCGAGCGGGCCGCGACCTTCCCTACCACCGCTTCTTCTGGGCCTTCGGAGTGTTCATCGTCAGTTGCGGCGTGACGCATTTCATGGAAGTGGTGACGATTTGGAAGCCGGTGTATTGGATTTCCGCCGCGGTCAAGATCGTCACGGCGCTGGCGTCGGCTGCGACCTCGGTCGTGCTTCTCATTGCCGCAGACGATATCGTTGCTTTCGTACGGACCGCGCAAGAGGCCGCGTCACGCCGCGGCACCGAACGCTTTCGCGCACTCGTGCAAGCCGCTCCCATGGCGGTTATCGGCATGGACCTGGCCGGCAGTGTGAATGCCTGGAATCCCGCCGCCGAACGCATTTTCGGCTGGCGCGCCGAGGAAGTCGTCGGAAAGAAAATCACCGCTTTGCCCGCGGAGAATGAAAATGAAGTGAGCGACATCTGCCGCCGCATCTCGGGTGGCGAAATTGTCGCCGGATTCGAAACCGCGCGCATTACCCGCACCGGCCGGCAGATACCGGTCAGCATCTCGGGAGCGCCCATCTATGACGAAAATGGCTCACTTATTTCCTTGATGCTGGTGGCCGAAGATATCAGCGAACGCAAACGAATCGAACTCGAATTGCAGGAGCGGACGAAAGAGCAGGCACAGTTGGAATCGCAGATGCGCCAGGCGCAGAAAATGGAGGTGCTGGGGCGCCTCGCGGGTGGCGTCGCGCACGACTTCAACAATATGCTCATGGTTCTCGACGGCTGCTCGGACCTTCTCGATCGCGCCCTGCCCCCGGAGTCCCCGGCCCGGCTTTACCTGAACCAGATTCAGCGCACCACGGAAAAAGCCGCCGCCATCACCAAGCAACTTCTCGCTTTTAGCCGCAAGCAGATCCTCGAAATGAAACCGATGGACCTGCACGAGGCGCTGACCAGCTCCGAATTCATGCTTCCTCGCCTGCTCGGTTCGGATATCGAACTTTCCTTTCATCACGAAGCCCGGCGCTCCTGGATTGTTTGCGACGCTTCCCAGATCGAGCAGGTCATCGCCAATCTCGCCATCAATTCGCGCGACGCCATGCCGAAGGGAGGCCGCCTGACCATCGCGACCACCAATGCTGCCGGCCTGCCGGATGCTGCCGCTGCTGCCGCGCCTTCTGCCGCGTCCGTTCACGACTGGGTGGTGCTCTCCGTTACCGATAGCGGATGTGGCATGGACGAAAAGACCCGGGCACAGATTTTTGAGCCTTTCTTCACAACCAAGCCGCTGGGGAAAGGCACAGGCCTCGGGCTTGCCACCGTCTATGGCATCGTGAAACAAAGCAATGGGCATATCCACGTGCGCACCACGCCAGGCCAGGGCACCACGTTTGAAATCTACTTTCCGTCGGTGGATCCGGTCTTACCGTCCGTTCCGCCTCCCGACGAATCCACTACAACGCCGGACCTGGCCGCAGCGACGATTTTGGTTGCGGATGACGAATCGGCGCTGCGCCATGCCGTCGTCGAACTGTTACGAGCTTCGGGCTATACCGTTTTCGAAGCCGATAACGCTCTCGAAGCACTCGAACTCGCGGAAAAGCATCCGGGTATTGATATCCTTTTGACGGACATCGTCATGCCCGGCTTCCGCGGCCCGGAGCTCGCGCGCCGCATCTCCGCGGTTCAACCGGGAATAAGCGTAATTTACATGTCGGGGTACGCCGAGGGCTTCCAGGAAAATGAACTTCCGCCCAATGCGATGTTTCTGCAGAAGCCGTTCCGGTTCTCAAAGCTTCTCGAACAGCTTAAACTCATACGAGGCGGCGCCGATCAAGCGGAATGAAGCGCCGCTGCCGGAATCGGTTTTTTTTGATGCCGAAGTTCCTCGCCTCTTTGCTGCTGACGTCGTCGTTTGCCGCTCTTTCCGCTGGCGCGCCGTTGCACGGAGTGCAAGTCCTCCCAAACACCGGCAGCGTGCTGGCCAGCATTTACAGCTTTGATTTGGATTCGGCCGTCGAGCAGGCGCGCCGCATGCAACAGCGGTATCCCGATCACCCGCTCGGACCTCTCCTTGAAGGCGAAGCACTCTGGTACCGTATTTGGTGCCAATCGCTGGATTACAAATGGGGCATGACCGACGCGCGCCGCCGGCCGAAGGCCGAATCCGACCAGCACTATTTCGATTTGGCCAAGCAGGCCAGCGCGCTGGCTACCGCGCAAATCAAGCAGCATGATTCCGCCGAGATGCAGTTCTACGCCGGCATGGCCGACGCCCTTTCTGCACGCCTTTATGGCCTTCGCGGCGACAATCGCGCTACGGCCCGCTTCGGTGTTCGAGCGCGCGAACACTTCCTTGCCGCCAAAAAACTCGACCCGGATCTCGCGGACACGTATTTCGGTCTTGGACTCTACAACTACTACGTGGACACGCTGAGCGGCATCGCCAGAATTTTGCGCTTTTTCATGGGCATCCCGGGTGGCAACAAGCAGGAAGGCTTACGCCAGCTCGAGGAAGTCGCCGCCGCCAACTCTCTCACCTCGAATGCAGCCCGCTTTTACCTCGCGCTTAATCTGCATCGCTACGACCGGGAATATGCGCAGGCGCTCTCGGTCATCACGCCGCTCGTTCAGCAATATCCCTCGAACCCCCTTTTCCTGCTGATCGCCGGCGATCTTGAAGCCAAGCTCGGTCACAAGGAACTTGCCCTCGGCGACTATAGCCGCGCCGCTTCGCTCCCGGCCGAGGACGCGGAGTGCCGTGGCCGCGTTCAGGCCGCCGCGCAAGAGGCCGCAGCCGCGGTGCAGGCGAATTAGCGGTCAGCAACTCACCGCGATTTTTGTCGCGATGTAACGGCCTGATTGCAAACGTTCTGGCCCACAGGCCAACCGGCTCACTCGTGCCGCAGCGCCGTCATCGGGTCCACTTTCATTGCGCGCCGCGCCGGCACGCAACATGCAGCCACGGCTACGAGAATCAACAAGCCGCCGGCCGCGCTAAAAGTCATGGGGTCGGACGCGCTGACTCCGAAGAGCAATCCGCTGATTGCGCGAACGACAATCAGGGAAAACAGCGCTCCGCCGAAGCCGCCTATGGCGATCAGCTTAAACCCCGTGCCACCGACAAGACTCACGACATCTCGCGCTTGAGCGCCCATGGCCATGCGGATTGCGATTTCTCCGAGCCGCTGATTGACGGTATACGAAAGTACGCCGTACACCCCGAGAGCTGCGAGAAACAGCCCAAGCCCGCCGAGGATAGATGCGACGCTGGCGGCCGTCCGGTTGGCGAAGAGGGAAACGTGGAGCAGCCCTCCGAGGTCATCCGTTTCGAGAGGCTGAATCTTGGCATCGAGCGACCGGGCCGCACTGCGAATCGCGCCGATCACGGTTGCTGTCGGCATTTGCGATCTCACCAGAAGATTCACATCCAGGCCACTGGTCTGCGGCACGGGAAGGTACAGAAAGGGCTGAGGCGGCTCATTCATGCGATGGTATTTGACATCCCGGGCCACGCCGACGACGGTCCACCACTGATCCCAGGCATGCAGCCGGTGACCTGTCGCGTCACGTCCCGGCCAGAAGCGGTTCGCCATGGTTTGGTTAACGATGACCACTCTCGGCGTTTCGTCGCGGTCCTGTTGCGTGAAGTCCCTGCCGGCGAGGATGGGAATCCGCACTGTTCGGAAATAGTCGGTGCCAACCACGTTCAAATCGATTTCCATATCTTCGTTTCGCTGCGGAGTGTAGCCTTCAATCTCGACGGGCGTGTAGCTGCGGCCGGTAAACCATAGTGGCACGTAGCGCTCCAAAGTAACGGCTTCCACTCCGGGCAGTTCACGTAAATTCCCGGCGAGGCGCTCGAAAAAGAGAGAAGCTTGAGCGCCGGAATACCCGCTCGCTCGCAAGTCAAACGCGGCAACCGCAATGTGATCGGTTTGAAATCCCGGCCCCTGCATCTCGGCATTGCGTACGCTACGAACCAGAAGACCGGCACTTACCAGCAGGACCGTCGCGAGCGCCACCTCCGAAATCACCAGAACGCTCCTGAGGTGCGCCGCTGACGGGCTTCCGATGCTGCGAGCGCCATGCTTGAGCGAGGTATTCAGGTCCGTCCGGGAAGCGCGCAACGCGGGCGCCAAACCGAACACCATTGCGGTGACCAGTGTAAGGCCCAAGGTGAACGCGAGAACCGGTCCATCGACTCGAGCGGACAGCGCAACGGGCAGATGTCCTGCCGGTGCAAATAACGACAGCAGCTTGACTCCCCACAGGGCAAGCAGCACGCCACCAATGCCTCCGCCTCCCGCGAGCAACAGGCTCTCAACCAGGAGTTGCCGGATCAGCGAGAGCCGGTCCGCGCCCAGCGCGGCCCGAATCGCGATCTCTTCCTGTCTGGTCGTGGCGCGCGCCAGCAGGAGGTTTGCGACATTGACGCAGGCGATCAGGAGCACGAACGCCGCCACGACCATCAAAAAGCCCAGCACGCTGCGCAGAAAATCCTGCACGCCGTAGTGGGCCTTCCACACCGGCGCGACAAAAATGCCGACGCCCTTGCTGGAGTCCGGATACTCCCGCGCCAGGTTGCCCGCCAGCGTCGCCATTTCCGCTTGCGCCTGTTCTATGGTCACTCCGCTTTTCAGCCGGCCCATCATGTGGATGAACGTGGGATTCCTGTCGGTCAGACTCTCGCTCGGCAGCACCTCGGGCTGCATCATCATCGGAACGAAGTATTCGGCATCGATTCCCACAATCGTGCCGTGAAAGCCGGGCGGCGCGACTCCGATCACCGTAAAGGGATGTCCGTTAAGCCGCAGCGTTTTGCCCACGGCGTCCGGCCGGCCTCCGAAGCGCCGCTTCCAGAATCCGTTGCCGAGGACGATGTAGGGATCCGAATTCGGGGCCTGGTTTTGTTCCTCGTGGAACACTCGTCCCAACGCCGCGTTCACCCGCAGGACATCGAAATAGTTCTCCGTCGCGATCAAGCCCCACACGCGCTCGACCGGCGCCGCGTTGCTCATGCTCATATCCACGCCCACAAACTCGAATCCGATCATGTCCGAGAAGCTGTGGTTTTTTGCGCGGTAGTCGGTGAGGTCCGGATAGGAACTGGTGTGGTATTCGCCGTCGGGCATCACGCTTTCAACGGCCGCTAATTCCGATGACGCGGCCACTCCGGGCAGCGGGTTGAGCAGCACGCCGCGAATCCAGCTGAATACCGTAGCGTTCCCGCCGATTCCAAGCGCCAGCGTGAGCACAGCTACGGCAGTGAATCCGGCGTTTTTTGCGAAGGCCCGGACGCCGTACCGCGCATCCAGCCAAACGCGACGAAGCCCCTCCCATGCCCACTGCGCTTCCACCGTCCCCGCGACCAGCGGCACATTCCCAAACTCTCGGCGCGCCCCGGACGCCGCTTCCTCCGCCGTCTCTCCGCGGTCCATGCGGTCCGCGGCCGCCATCTCGAGATGCGACCGTATCTCTTCGGCCAGTTCCTCCCGGCGATGGCTCCAGAAAAGCTTCATGGCTTCGGCCCTGCCTCGGCCGGATTCAAGATTCCCGCGATGGCCCCAGTCAGAAGCTCCCATCGCGATTTCTCGGAGGCCAGTTGTCTTCGCCCCGCCGCCGTGAGCCGGTAATATTTAGCGCGCTGCTTGTTCTCGGAAGTCTTCCAATCCGCCTTGATCCACTTTTGCCGCTCGAGGCGGTGCAGCGCTGGATAGAGCGAACCGGTATCCACCTGGAGCAATTCCCCCGAGCTGGCTTGAATGGCCCGGCTGATGCCGTACCCATGGCGCTCGCCCCACACAAGTGTTTGCAGAATCAGCAGGTCCAGCGTCCCTTGCAGCAGCTCAATCCGGTTCTGATAGCGCTCTTTCATCCATCCTCCTGCCAGGTCCAAGCACCACCTGTAGAATGTCTACTGCCTTGGGAGTAGTCATCCTACAGCCAATTCGCAAGCAAGCGCCATGCCGCTTTTACACCCGGTTGCAACCCCTCTCTAGCGAGTCTCTTACGGAAAATCACACGCCGCGATCCCGGTCGACTTCCCCGCGGTTTTGGGATTGCCGTCCCGCTCGCGGACACTGGCTCCGCGTACTCCGCGATTTGCCGATAGGCTTCCATTGACCTGCGTGCAACGCCGATGGTACCTATTAAGGGTTACGCTCATGCCATTTTCGAGGTCTGTTGGGATGGCCTTTGGGCGGTCAACGCGGCGCGTATTTCGCGCATCTCACCGCAGAAAACTTTTGTCAGGCGGGAGCGTGCGCTTCCTCGCCAAGTTGGGGCTAAAGGAGTCTCGATGAAGCGGTTTTGGGCAGCTCTGGCGGTCGCGTTCGCGGTGCTGATTGCCGTGTCCGGCTGCAATGATTACGGCAACACCTTCCAGGGTAACACCGGAGCTTCGATCTCCTTTTTGTCGCCATCCAATATACCCGCGGGAAGCGGTGATTTCACACTGACGATCAACGGCGCGGGGTTCGTCGCGCAGACGTTCATCGAGTGGAATGGCAAGAAGGTGCCTACGACGGTGGCGAAGGACTCCGCCGGCAACGTACTTGGTTCCCTGGTCTCCGCAACGATTCCAGGGTCCCTGATCGCCAAACCGGGGCTCGCCACCGTCAACACACAGAATCCGTTCTCGGGCGCCGGCACCAACGGCCTATCGAATACAGTGACCTTCATCATCAACAATCCCCCGAACCCAACGCCCGCCATCAGCTCTCTCTCCCCTTCGTGTGCGACCACGGGGAGCGGCGACACCGCCCTCACGATCTCCGGATCGAACTTCCTTACCAGCTCCGATCCCACGCAGATTTCATCGGTTCGCTTTCAAGTCGCGGGCGGGCAGCCCGTTTCGCTTTCTGCGCCCGCAGCTTCCATCACTTCGAGCCAGATTCAAACCACCATTCCGGCCGCGCAGCTCGCGGTTGCTGGTCCGGCCATGGTGATCGTCTCCAATCCACCATCGGCTCCGCTTCAGGGCGTTCCGGGCTCCACTGGAAGCGGCGGTGGCTCCGGGTCGGCTGCTTTTACCATTCAGACTGCGGCCTGCCCCAGCCCGAGCGCCGCCAAGGCGACCGTGCAAAATTCCGCCGCGGAAGAAACTCCGGCGATCAGCCTGGACGGCCGCTACGTCGCCTACACGGCGCCTCAGGACTCCCATTCACAGGTCTTTGTGCGCGACACCTGCCTTGGCGCTTCCTCTCCCTGCGAGCCGCACACCGTGCTGGCCTCTGCTGCCTCGGACGGTGCCGTCGCCAATGACGACAGCCACTCACCTTCCATGAGCTCCGATGGCCGCTTCATCGCGTTCAGTTCCGCGGCCACGAATCTCGCATCCGATTCGTCCGGATCTCCACAGGGCATACAAATTTTCTTGCGCGACACATGCTTTGGCGCCGGCGCCTCCTGCAAGCCTTCCACGCAACTGATCTCCACCGATCCCACCGGAGCCCTCGTCGGCACAAACAACGTTCTTCCATCCGTCAGCGCTTCAGGACGCTTTGTGGCTTTTCTTTCCGTCAAGCCGAGCCCCAGCTCAGCGTCCGCGCAGAGGCCGATCGCATCATCTCCCGATAGCGGCTTCCGCCAGGTCTTCGTCCGGGACACGTGTCTTGGCGCACCCGCCGGCTGCAGTCCCTCCACCACGCGCATTTCGCTCCAGCCCGGCTCCGCGCCGGAGAACTCAGGAAAACCAGCGGGCCCCGCGATCAGCGGCAATTCACGCCTAGTGGCCGCACCCGGCGCGGGAATGGCCACGCTCTTCACGCACTCGGTCGCCATCGATGATCGCGTTTTTCTCGCCGCAACCAAGTCCAAAAACTGATACGTATTCCGCCACGCTTTCCATTCGCACAGCCCGAAGTGCGCAATGCGCAGCCTCCGGAGAGCGAGAAGACACAATTCCCTGGAAGAACGAACCCGGCTGGCAGGCCGCCTTCGGCAGGATTCTTAAAATCGAGGGGTTGAAGCTGGACTGCTCGGGTTTTCAGCCGCACCGGCTGGCGGCGCGGCCGCAGGTTCAGCGCTTCCGCTCGCCGGCGCAGCGGTGGCATCCGGCGCGCCGGGCGTATTTGCGTTTCCGGCGGTGTTTCCGCGCTTGTTCACGCGAACGAGAACAATTTGTGTCCCCTCCTCGTCCATCGCGAGCGCCACGATTCCCAGCTTGTTTCCGCGCTCCGAAATAAACACGACACTGGCATCCGCCAATTCCGGCAGCTTCAGAACATCGATGCGCGGCTTATCGGCGGCATCATAGCGGGTGAAGTCCTGCATCAGATGCGCTTTGTACCAATCATCCACAAAAACCTGCGGATCGCTCGAGTGATAGGTTACGACCTTGATTCCGCTTTGTGCTTCCTTCAGCGACTCCGCCGCGTCATTGGTGCCCGGGAGTTCCAGCGACACCCGCGGGTAGATCAGCAGCCGCGGACCCATGTCGCCGTCTTTTTCCACGCGAAAGTCGCCGCCCGGCGTGCGAATCTTGTCCTGGCCGTTCATCGCCGCGGTCAGACCCACCGAACGGATCACGCGCCCCGCCATGAACAGTCCGCCCGCCATCATCACACCCATGCCGACGAAAAGACCCGCCGTCATCCACATCAGGTGTTTGGATCCCGAGGAACTACTGCTGGTGATGCCGTCGGCCACGGTCGCTCTCCCAAGAGCTTATCGTGGCCAGTTTGCCAGAACACGCCCCGGAAGAGAGCCGCGCGGGGCGCGCGCTGTGCCGTAAGCGCCGCCTGACCTTAAGGCCAGGCTCCCGCAAGTCACCGCGAATGCAGGTACTTCTCGGGAATAGGGTTATCCGGCCGCTCTGAATCCCAGATGATCGAAAGGCACCACCAGCGGCTGCCGTCGTTATAGAACGTCATGCTGTTAATTCCGCGCGCAAACGGCTTTTCCTGTTTCTCGTGTCGCGACTCATAGGTCGTAAACACCACCGCCATTTGCCCGAACTGTTCCGTTCGCCTCGCGACCTCGCTTTCGAAAAATCCCTGTTTGCGGAAGTACTCGGCTCCATTCTTTGCGTAATCTTCCACGCTCAGCACGCGATGTCCGTACGTCCCGTCCGGCTTCTTGAAAATCGGCTCGAGCCGCCCATCTGGAGCAAACAACGAACGAAACCGGTTCCAGTCCCGCTCGCCCGCCGGCCCGGAAATCACGTCGTAAACCGCATGCACAATCGCGTCCAGAGACTCGACGTCCTTGGAATTCGCCGGCGGCCAAGCAGGCTGCTCGGCCTTTGCCTCCGGCGCTGCCTGCACCGCTGAGGCCGCCTTCTGCTCCTGGCCTGCCGCGATCAGCGCCGGCAAAAGTGCCGAGCACACAAGGATCCCAATCGGCATCATTTTTGGCCTAAATCTCACGCTACTGGCCCTCCTGCTTCCCGCTGGTTGCGCGCTCAATTGAACCGCACCTTTACATCCGGCCGCTTATCCAGCCGCACGGTATCAATAAATCTCACCTGCCGGTCGTCCAAGGTCAAAATCATGGACTGCGTGCGCACGCCTTCGCCAAAAAACCGCACGCCGCGCAGCAGATTTCCGTCGGTCACCCCGCAGCATGCAAAAATCATCTTTTTCCCGGGCGCCAGATCGTGCGTATCGTAAATTCGCTTAACGTCCTTGACGCCCATTTTCTCCAGACGCTCCTGATCCTGCGGTTTGCTGATGACCAGCCGCCCCAGAATCTGCCCGTTCAGGCAGCGCAGCGCGGCCGCCGTGAGCACTCCTTCCGGCGCGCCGCCCGTGCCCATCACCGCGTGCACTCCCGTCCCCACC
>DASRCZ010000139.1:0-2193 GCA_035652855.1 Candidatus Acidiferrum sp. | reverse complement strand
TGCCGTGGCGAAATGTTGCGGCGCTACTCAACGAAAGTCACCTTATTGATTTCCTTGACGGTGGTAATGCCAGCGCGAATCTTGGCGAGGCCGCTTTCGCGCAGCGTGATCATGCCTTCTTCGCGGGCGACGCGCTTGATCTCGGACGTCGGGCGGCGATCGACGATCATTTCACGGATGCGGTCGGTCAAATCGAGCAATTCGCAGATGGCGGTGCGGCCGTGATAGCCGGTGCCGGAGCATTCCAGGCAACCGGCGCCCTCGGCGAGAACGACGTTGCCCCAGGCGGCCGGGTCCAGGCCGAATTCGCGGAGTTCCTCGGCGGAGTAGCGCTTGGGCTTCTTGCAGTTTTCGCAGATCACGCGAACCAGGCGCTGGGCCATGATGCAGTTGAGCGCGGAAACGAAGTTGTAAGGCTCGACGCCCATGTTGATGAAACGGCCGATGACGTCGGTAACGTTATTGGCGTGAACGGTGGTGAAGACGAGGTGCCCCGTCAGGGCGGACTGAATGGCGATTTGGGCGGTTTCCTGGTCGCGGATTTCGCCGACCATGATTTTGTCGGGGTCGTGGCGAAGGATGGACCGCAAGCCACGCGCAAAGGTGAGGCCTTTTTTCTCGTTAACTGGAATCTGCGTGATGCCGCGAAGCTGGTATTCCACCGGGTCTTCGATCGTGACGATTTTATCCTCGTCGGTCTTGATTTCGTTGATGGCGGCGTAAAGTGTCGTCGTCTTGCCGGAGCCTGTGGGACCGGTGACGAGCACCATGCCGTAGGGTTCGCGAATGTAGCGGCGAAAGCGGCGAACTTCTTCCGTGGAGAAGCCGACGACATCCAGGCTGAGGCTCTGAAATTTTTCAGAGAGCGTTTCCTTGTCGAGCACACGAAGGACCGCGTCTTCGCCATGGCTTGCGGGCATGATGGAAACGCGAAGGTCGATAAAGCGCCCCTTGTACTTGACGCGGAAACGGCCGTCCTGCGGAACGCGGCGTTCCGCGATGTCCAGGTCGCTAAGAACCTTGATGCGGGAGATGACGGTGGAGTGCCATTCCTTGGCGATGGGCTGCATGGCGTGCTGGAGAACGCCGTCGATGCGGTATTTGACGGCTACTTCGGTGTCTCGAGCCTCGATATGAATATCGCTGGCGCGGCGCTCGAGCGCCGTGAAGATGATGGTCTCAACGAGGCGAACAACGGGGCTGACGGTGGAATCGCGCGTGAGGCGATCGCCGGAAATGGTTTCGTCGCTCTCTTCGTCCTCTTTTGAAACCTGCAGGGTAAAGGCTTCGGTGGCTTGTTCGAGAACGCGCTGGGACTGCTCGGTGCGCTTGAGGAGATCGCTGATCTGGCGGGCGGTGGCCACTTTGATGGCGAGTTTCTTGCCGAGAAGAAGCGGAAGCTCGTCGCTGAGCAGGACCTGGCTGGGGTCGGCCACGGCGATGGAGAGGACATTGTTTTGCGTTTCGAGAGGAACGAAGTTGTAGCGGAACATCAAATCCGCAGGGATGGCGCGAAAGAGCTCGGGGTCGATGCGCTGCTCGCGCAAATCGATAAAGCCGCAGCGGTAGCGCTCAGCGAGCTTGCGAGCGTGCTCGCGCTCGTGGTGGTCGTCGCCGCCGGGGAAACTTGTTGCTGGAGGTAGTTGGTCGGTCGTAGCCATACGTGCCTGCTCTATTTTGCCGCCGTTCCGTTGATCGAGAAGGAAAAGATCGGGAGATAGAGGGAAATGAGAATGAAGGCAATGAACAAGCCCATGACGATGAGAATGCTGGGCTCGATCAGGGAGACGAGGGCGGAGAGGCGCAAGCTGACCTCCTCCTCGTAAAATTCGGCGACGCTGGTCAGCATGGGGGCGAGCGCGCCGCTCGACTCGCCGACTTCAATCATGTCGAGAGCCAGCTCCGGCATGATGGAACGCGAGGCCAGCGCGCTGTGAAGCGACTCGCCTTCGCGGACGCTTTGCGTGGCGTCGGAAACAGCGGCGCGGACCAGGCGGCTAGTGATGGCGTCGGCGGCGGTCTGGAGGCCGGCTACGAGCGGATTGCCGCCGGTCAGCAAGGTGGCGAGGGTGCGGCAGAATTGCGCGACCTGGAACTTCAGCAGGGTTTCGCCGACGACGGGAAGGCGAAACTTGAGGCGGTCAAACCTTGCGCCGCCTTCCTCGCTGCGGGACCAGAAAAAGACGCCAAGGG
>DASRCZ010000138.1:0-20454 GCA_035652855.1 Candidatus Acidiferrum sp. | reverse complement strand
TTCGTGTCCGCGGCCGCCGGGCCGTCCAGCGCAGGTCTTTTCCCCGGCATCGGAGTAGATGCCGAATTTGAGTCCTTTCGAATGAACATAATCCGCCAAAGCCTTGATGCCAGAAGGGAAACGCTGCGCATCGGCCACGATGTTACCGTCTTTGTCGCGGCTGACCTGCCAGCAATCGTCAATCACGATGTATTGGTAGCCCGCTTCTTTCATTCCGCTGCTGACCATGGCATCCGCGGCGGACTTGATCAGCTCTTCGCTGACATTGCAGTGAAATTTGTTCCAACTGTTCCAACCCATGGGCGGAGTGAGAGCCAGCCCATTTTCCGCGGCCCGGCTGGTGGACGAAAACGCCGCCCAGACGAGGAGCATGAAAAGATGCGCACAGGACAACGCGAAAGTGCCAGGAGCACGCCGCAACCTCATCGTTTCCTCCAGCGTGGGAATGAAATGATGCCGCGATGATACACCTCAGCGCCGCAGGCGAAGAATCAGAATTGCCCCAGCGAGGAAGAGCGCGGCGGAGACTCCAAAGGCGGCCTGCACGGACGCTTTGGACCACAGCAGGCCGACAAGCAAGCTCGATACGAAGTCGCCGATGGCGTTCACCGCTGCCAGTGTCCCAAACGCCGTGCCGTGCCGTTCGGGCGCAACAAGCTCAGCGGCCAGCGAATCCTCGAGCGCTTCTTCCGTGCCGATATAAATTCCAGCCAGCGCGAAAATAAGAGCAATGAGCGCCAGCGAGCGCGTTCCCGTAGCCAGCAGACAGGCTGCTGCGGCCGCGAGCGCGTAGCCCGAGGCCAGCACAATCTTCCGGTTGCGAACATGGTCGCTGAGCCAGCCGCTGAAGTAAGCTGCGCTGGCAGATAGAACGTTGTGCAACACATAAAGCTCGACGGCGATGCTGGCGGCGCGGGCCGCGCCGTGTGCGGGCGCCAGCATGCGCGACGCATAGAGTATGAGCAGCGAATGAGAAAAGTCCCCGGCTCCAAAGACGCCCACGCCCAGGAGCAACTGGCGGAAAGAGCCCGGTAGCGAGCGTAAGCCCGTCCAAAAGGATGTTGGTGCTTGGCGCTCGGCTTCCCGCTCGCGCACCAGGAACCAGAACACCAGGACGGCGACGAGACCAGGCACAAGCGTCCACAGAAATACGGTGCGGTAGTTGTGCCGCGTAGTCTCGAGCAGCCAGAGCGCCGTCAGCGGCCCCGCAATCGCGCCGAGCGTATCCATCAGGCGCTCGAGCCCGAACGCGCGGCCGTACGCTTCGGGCGGCACGTCAGCCGCGAGGAGCGCTTTTTTGGCGGGAGAGCGGACGCCGCGGCCGAACCACGCCGCAGTGCGCCCGGCGAGCACTTGATATGCCCGTGTCGCAAATGCGAAGGAAGCGGTGGCCAGGGTGGTGACGGCGTAGCCGGCTACGGCCAGCGGCTTGCGGCGTTTCAGCCCGTCGGTGAAGTGCCCCGCAGCGAGCTTCGTGAAACTCGAAAGCCCGTCGGCCACGCCTTCAATCGCGCCCAGCCACGCGGGACCAGCGCCAATCGTGGCGAGAAACGCGGGCAAGACGGCCGTCGCGATTTCATGGCTCCAGTCGCTGAAGAGGCTGGTCAGCCCGACGCCCAAAACGGTACGGTTCAGCCAATGCTGTGGAGGTTCGCCATTCATCCTAGAACACAGTACAAATGGCGCTATCTTTTCGCCGAACGATAGAGAATGACGCGCACCTTTTCGAGCGTAATAAGCCCGCCTTCCACCATTTCGTCCAGCCTTGGCAGAATGCTTTCAATGCGCTCGTTGGTTTCAACGGCTTCAACAACGATTGGCAAATCCTGCGAGAGCCGTAAGAGCTTATCGGTGTGATAGACGCTCGAGCCGCCAAACCCGCCCACTCCCCGCAGAACTGTTGCGCCCGAGAAGCGCTCCTTCCGCAGCAGCTCGACAATGGCTTCGTGCAGCGGCTTGCCGTGCCATTTGTCCGATTCACCTATGTGAATCCGCATCAACGTGCGCTCGCCTTCAAACTTTTCGTGTGTCATCGCCGCACCTACAATCGATTGGCCAGACGGATGCCTGCAAAGGAAAGCATGATGCCCGCGACCACGCTTGCCGCCACATACGAGCCTGCGCGCGTCCACTCACCGTCTTCCAGCATCTTCGCGGTTTCCCAGCCAAAGCTGGAAAAGGTTGTGTAGCCGCCGAAAAATCCCACGGCGATCGCCACGCGCCAATCCGCTGGAATAACCAGGCGGTTGAGCGTGAATTGGCCAATCAGCCCGAGCAGGAAGCACCCGCTCAAGTTGATCAGCAGGGTCCCGTAAGGAAAGGTTCCGGCGGCGCGGACCTGCACGAACCCTTGCAGGCCGTAGCGCGCCAGGGTACCAATGGCGCCAAAGATTGCAATCAAAGTCAGTCGCAAGAGATCTCCCGTCCGGCCCGCCCCGCGCGCAAACAAAAAACTCCTGGCGCCTGTGGCAGCCAGGAGTCATCAGAGCCAACGTGCAGCATCGGCCCGGTTGTGGCGAACTCCATCGCCATTTGATTTCCTGTTAGTGTAGCACCCCGGCCCTGGATGCGAACGGGATTTCGCAGCGAATCCGCTTCGGAGGCAAGACCAGGGTCAGGGCTTCGATGCTTCTGGTTCGGCGCTCGCGTGCTTGGTTTTTTCGGTGACCACGATTTTCGCGAGTTCCGCCCGCCCGTTACCAACAATCAAGTCGGCGGTAATCTTGTCCCCAGCGTGCAGGTCCCGCGCTTCCTTTGGATCTGCTAACGGGTAGCTCATGGTCATCGCCGGCATATACCCGGGGATATCGCCATGTTTTACGCTCACCGAAGTGCCGCCGGGAGTTACCGAGATTACCTCGCCTCGAAGAGCATACCGTTGCGCGCCAGGTTTTGACCCGCACCCCGAAACGGCGGTGGTGGTGAACACGGCTAGAGCCGCGAGAAATGCGAACCGTCCAAAGTGATTCATCATGGTTCCTTTTGCCGCCGCGCGGGCGCCCAGCAACGCTGGCGTACGCCTGCGCTCGGTTCAATACTTGAAGCGGTAGCGAACCTGCAGAAGCATCTGCCGCGGGTTGATGTAATGCGTTCCGCCGAAGGTAAAGCTGTTATCGAGCAGCACGCGGCGATTCGCGATGTTGAGCGCCTGCACGCTGACGGCGAACCTCTCCCGGAAGGTTTTGCCCAGTGCCAGATCCACGGTCGTATGGGGTTGCAGGTGATCCGGTTCGCCGGGGCCAGCGTCGCCGTTGGCAAAGCCCGAGCCATAGTACACGTCCGTCGCGGCGTAGGACCGCCATGGCAGATTCACCGTGCCTCCTGCGTGCAGCGTGTTGCGCTGATCGTGGTCCAGGAGCCCGCATTCGCTGGTAAACGAGAAGTCCGTCAAGCCGCCGTTGATGCCGCCACAGCCAAGGGCTAATTGATTCGAGTAGGTGAGGTAGAGCTGCAGACGATTTTGTATCCGCGGCGAACGCACGGTCAGCTCCCAACCGCTGATACGGGCGCCTTGAATAGTGATTGGGAAAAACAAATCCGAATTGTTGAAATTGTTGTGATCGAAAAAATTGGCCGCCCGCGTCAGGAAGTTATCGGCATCAATGGTCCAGCCGCGGAAGGGGATGGTCACGCCATACTGGTGTTCCTCGTCGCGCTCGCCGCGCAAGGGAATGAATCCGAGGTTCTGATTGTTTGCGGCCTGCAGGAGCGGCCCGGAAACGGTGGACAGTGGCGGCGCCTGATAGAAATGACCATAAAACGCCCGAAACACCCAATTCAGCTTCGGCACCCGGGCCGAGATGCCGAAGCGCGGGCTCGTGGCATTCTCGGCGACTCCGCCCGAGAAATGAGTCTGGCGGAGGCCCGCGCTCACTGCCAGCCAAGACGTTGCCTGCAACTGATCCTCGGCATAGAGCGCCGCAAGTCCGCCCGCGGGGTTCACCCGCTCGGCGGGATTCACACTTTCGCAGCCGCCCGGGATGGGAGAATTACACAGGAGCCCGAAGAGTTGTGAATCTTGCTGCGCGAATCCGTAGACTCCCGCCCGCAGGTTATTGCGCTTTTTCACCCACGAAACCGCCGCCTGTCCTCCTTCGTAGCGTGAAGCCCGATTCTCGGCCGCCGAACTTGGCAGATCGAGAGGACTGCTTTCGTAGTCCGCGCTGTTACGGTGAAGAAACGGGGAAACAGTAAGCACCAGGCCGGGCGTGAACGTTCGCACCCAGGAAAACGCGGCGAAGGAGTCGTTCTCCCGGTTCACGTCGCGCCGAAATTGGCCTTGCGTATTCAAATCGCGCGGGTCAAACGGCACCTGATAAAAATCCTGGCGCGCCTGCCCCACAAAGCGCAGTTGATCGCTGGAATCCAGGTTGTAGATCAAGGACGCAAAGCCGCCGAAGTTGCTGGAGGCATCGTGAACTACGGATGTCGTTGGCGTCTGCAGGCCGAGATTGGTGCGTCCTCCGGTCAGGCTCGCGTAGTACGCGAAGCGGTTCGTATGCCCTCCGAAATTCAGCTGATTGTCGGTGCTGTAAAAGTTCCCGGCGCTCAATGCCAGCTCGGCTTCGTTGTCGCGCTCGAAGCCCGTCCGGGGCGCAACGTCGAAAATTCCGTACGTCCGGTCGCCGTAGTCCGCCGAGTAGCTCCCGCGCTGCACCTCGATCGTATCAATATCCTTCGGATCGATTTGCGGTCCCAGATTGCTTGCAATATTCGTGTTGGGGATGGAGACGCCGTCGATAAGCCAGCTTACTTGATGCCCGCCGCGAATGTGCAGTTGATCGTGTGTAACGTAGGATCCGGGCACGAAATTCGTGATCATCGCCACGCTGTTCGCTAGCGTGGCGCCTGGCGTGTCCGCGATGTCCTGGCGGTTCACGAGCGTGGTCGGCGTTACGGACTCCGTCTGGCCGGCGGAAGCCTCGGCGGACACCAGCACGGTTTCGCTGCGCGAAGAAAGCGCCAACTCGAAGTGCAGGATCGGCGCCGTGCCAGAAAGGACTGTCACCGTCTGCTCTTGGCGCGTGAAGCCGGCGGCGGAAGCAATTACGGCGTATTCCCCGAGCGGCACCGCGTCAAAGTGAAATTCGCCGTTCGTGTCTGTTTGCGCAGTTTGCGAATAGGCGGACGACTTCGCTTTTAATACGACTTCTATTCCTGTCATGGGCCGGTGCTGCGGATCGTGTACAATGCCGCGCACCGTACCGAATACGGATGCCAGGCTGAGGGCCGCCAGCAGCAGCCCCGCACTCGCGGACAACCAAATCCTTTTCATGTTCTCCTCGTCATGGAAAATGGACTACGCCCTGCGCCGGAGGCAGCAGCGGTCTGTGAGTCAATTGGAGTTCAGGGGCGAGCGGCGCTTACATCGCGGCGAGGATACGGGGAGGGGGAGAGGCTGGTTGCCGGGAATTCCAGGGTTCAGGAGAGCGCAGCGGTGCCATGCTGCGAAGGGAAAACTCCGGTGCTCGCAGCGCCAAAGCAGGGCGGAGCACAAAATTCGCGGGCATCAGCATCTGGCTTTCGCTGGTTTGGCAGCAGGACATCGAGCACGCCTTCACTCCCGGCATTTGCATACCATGCTCGCAGTTCATGCCGTCCGGCTGTTGAGCCGGCGCCTTCCTGTGATGATGACCTGGGATCGCGCAGTGGCCAGAGTTGCAGCAGGAAGCGCTCGCACTCCATGCGGTTGCGACCAGCGGAGCATGCAGGAACAGGACTGCGAGCAGCGAAACACAGGCTTGGGTTCTGCGCCAGCGATCTTGCCCGAAGAAGTTCATCACCCCATCCGTAGTCCCAATATAGCTCAGTCTCCGCGAAGGAGCCATACAAAGCGGCTGAAAATCAAGACAACTAGCAGATGAAATAAGGCGCCCGGAGGATACGGACGCTAGCTCCGCCTCAGGGCGGAGGCTGCCGGGCGTTGCAAGCCTTTGCTTGACTTGTCCGCCCAGCTCCCCGCAGACTCTGCCTATGCACAACTCCTTTCTAGTCTTCGATTTTGGCGCCAGCGAAGACGCGGCGCAGCAGGCTCGTCATAAACTCGATGGCTGGAAGCAGGCCTTCCGGCTCGATAAGAAACTCCTCTATAAGTTCGACCGGCAGGAGCAGGCCGCTTCCGAAGCGGGAGACTCCCTTGCTACAAGCGAGGAACCCACTCCCGCGAAATCCGGCAAAGGCGCCAAGCCAAGGGCTGCCAAGCCTTCCGCGAAATCCGCGAAGTCATCCGCAAAGAAAAACGACGAGATGGAGACTCCCTCCGCCGCCAAACCCTCGAGCGAGATCAAGCTGCTTGTTCGCCTCTATTTTTCCGGACACGAAAGACTTTCGTATCAGCGCTGGGTAGACCGGATTCCTGCCGAGGAACCCTTTCGGGCCGTCCGCCATGAGGTTATCAGCGGCGCCGATTCTCGGTACGCCGAGTTGGCCCAGCGCTTCGAGGCACTGGACTAGCGTCCACGCTCCAGACGCGCAAAAGGCCATTTTGGCCTTCCTCTCTCATGCAGTCCTTTCGCGCCGAAACGCGCCTTTATTGCGGCTATCCGGTGTCTCTCCGTCATCCTCGCAGTGCTCTACCGGCCTGCTTCCTCCACCGATTGGCCTATAATTGGCTTTCGGCGGCAGTCCATCTCACTTCCCGCGAGGACGCTACGTATGGCCGTTCAGACGCGCGTCAAACCGCTCAAGCTGGATACCCAAAAGTTTCAGGGTCTCGACCGAGAAGCACTCATCCGCCTCTATCGAGCGATGTTCCTTTCGCGGCGGCTCGATGACCGCGAAATCCAGCTCAAGCGCCAGAACAAGATTTTCTTTCAGATTTCGAGCGCCGGGCACGAAGCCGTCACTTCCGCCGTCGCTCTGCTGCTTCGCCCCGGCGTGGATTGGCTCTACCCTTACTACCGCGACCGCGCGCTCTGCCTGCTTACGGGGGTTACGCCCCTCGAGATGCTGCTGCAAGCGGTTGGGGCCAAGGACGACCCCAGCTCAGGAGGCCGGCAAATGCCTTCTCACTGGGGCCACCCGGAATGGAATATTGTCAGCAAGTCCTCGTGTACTGGCACGCAATTCGTGCAGGCCGTGGGCGCCGCGGAGGCCACGCTCTACTATGAGAATCATCCGAAGGCGCTCGCGCAAGCCAAGAAGGCTCCGCTCGGCCAATACGTCAGGCACGAACACGGTGAGATTGTCTATGTTTCGGCAGGAGATGGAGCCACCAGTGAAGGTGAGTTCTGGGAATCGCTCAACGTCGCCTGCTCGAAGAAGCTGCCGATTTTCTATCTGGTTGAGGATAACGGCTACGCCATTTCGGTGCCCATCGAGGTACAAACTGCGGGGGGCAGCATTTCCAAGCTGACGCGCGGCTTCCCCGGCTTGCACGTTGCCGAATGTGATGGCACAGATCCGCTCGAAAGCTACGCCGTTTGCAAAGAGGCGGTGCGCTACGCGCGCGAACGGCGCGGTCCGGCGCTGGTTCACGCGCACGTTACCCGTCCTTATTCGCATTCGCTTTCGGACGACGAGAAACTCTATAAATCTCCCGAGGAGCGCGAAGAAGAGGCCCGCCGCGACCCCATTTCCAAATTCGCGCTGTTTCTTGTTCGCGAGGGCGTGCTCGACCAGAAGGAAATCGAGGCGCTCGAAGCCGACGTGGACCGCGAAATCCGCGAAGCCACGGACCAGGCTCTTGCCGCTGAAGCGCCTTCCATCGAGTCCATTCGCGTGAATGTTTATTCGCCCGACGTCGACCCTTCCTCATCCGCCTTTGAGGCGCAGCCGCAGTTTCACGGCGCGCAGAAGACCATGGTCGAGATGGTGGCGGCAACGCTCATGGATGAGATGGCCCGCGATGAGCGCATTCTCGCCTTCGGCGAGGATGTCGCTGACGCCAGCCGCGAGGAGAATCTCAAGCAGGTGAAAGGGAAGGGCGGCGTTTTCAAAGCCACTGCCGGACTCCAGCGCAAATATGGACCCGACCGCGTCTTCAATACTCCGCTTGCGGAGGCCAGCATCGTGGGCCGGGCCATCGGCATGGCCACTCGCGGACTCAAGCCCGTCGCTGAAATTCAGTTTTTCGATTACATCTGGCCGGCCATGATGCAGCTTCGCGATGAGCTGGCCGTCATGCGGTGGCGTTCGAACGGAGCATTCAAAGCGCCAGCCGTCATTCGTGTGGCCATCGGAGGCTATCTCACCGGCGGCGCGGTGTATCACAGCCAGAGCGGCGAATCCATTTTCACGCATTGCCCGGGCCTGCGGGTCGTCATGCCGTCCACGGCCCTCGATGTTGCCGGCCTGCTACGTACCGCCATTCGCGGCGACGATCCGGTGATGTTCCTCGAGCACAAGCATTTGTACCGGCAGCCTTACAATCGTTCCGAATATCCCGGACCCGATTTTACGATTCCTTTTGGCAAAGCCCGCGTCGTGAAGGAAGGCGCGGACGTCAGCATCATCACCTACGGCGCGGTCGTCCACCGCGCTGAAGTCGCCGCCGCGCAGCTCCAGCGCGACGGCCTCTCCCTTGAAATCATCGACTTGCGCTCGCTCTCTCCCTATGACTGGGAAGCCATCGCCGCCAGCGTCAGCAAGACCCACCGCGCCATCGTCGCGTACGAGGACATGCTCAGTTGGGGTTACGGAGCGGAAATCGCGGCGCGCATCGCGGACGAACTCTTCGACCAGCTTGATGCTCCGGTCAAACGCGTTGCCGCAATGGACACGTTCTGCGCCTACCAGCCTAAGCTCGAAGACGTGATACTCCCGCAAACCGAGCACATCATCGCCGCAGTGAAGCGAATCGTGGAATACTGAGCTGCCGGGCAGGGTGCCTCGCTCAATCTGGGGCCTAGATTTGATGGGCGGGGCGGCTCCTGGCCGGCGGGCGCTTGTGACTCACACATCAGCTCCATTTTTCGGCCATCAATCGCCTGCTGCTTGGCATCAGCTTTCGCGGAAACTTTATACGCTTTCCGTTCGTATGACAGATAACAGCGTTACACTAGGCCTGTGGGAGGGTAACGATGATTTGCCCTAATTGTAAGAAGGACATCGCTGCGGGATCGAACTTCTGCTGCGCGTGCGGCGCCAAACAGCCTCCGGAAACAGCCTCCGCTTCTTCCCGGGGACGCCTCGTGCGCTCCATCAACGACCGCAAAATCGCCGGCGTCTGTGCCGGCCTCGCCGATTACTTCGATCTCGACCCCACTATCGTCCGCGTGATCTGGGCGCTCGCCACGTTCATTCCGGGGCCCAATATCATCGCCTACGTTGTGCTCTGGATCGTTTTGCCGGAAGGCTTCACAGGAACGGCGGCGGTTCCGCCGCCTGCTCCGGCGCCCTCGGTTTCCTCGTCGCAGCCTACTTCTTGACCTTGGCGGGCCGCGGCCCGCGGCTCCCGCCTCCGCCGAGCAGTTGGTCCACGGAAATCGCGCCTGCTCCGGTGGTCGCTATCGCAAAGCATGCCGCCGCCAGCGCCAGCGGAAAGTCGTAATTGTTTACCGCCATGAGTCCAGCGCCGCTGTGTACCTTCCAAATAGCGACGGCCATTTCCATCGCCAGCAAAAGACCAACAACGCGCGTGAAAAGGCCCAGGATCAGCAGTCCGCCCCCAAACACTTCGAGAATTCCGGCCACGTACACAAAATATCCGGGCAGTCCGTGCTGCGAAAAAAAGCCTCGCATTCCCGCTCCGTGGATCAGCTTCGGATAGCCATGCGAAATGAAAATCACGCCCAGCACCACGCGCAGGGCCAGCAGCCCCAGCGGGCGCAGTGATTCCAGCACTCTCATCCTTTACCCCCGCGATTCACCGATCTATTTCCTTGAGACGCCGCATTCTAGCAGAAAGCCAGTTGCCGCCCCCGCCATTCGGGCCAGGCGTTCTTTCAGGTACAATTATGTTCGCTCTGTTCCTATGCGAATCGCTCAGCCGCCGTTCGATTTCCGTGCCTGGTTTCCCGCATGAAGCGGCGTCTTCTCGTCGCGGTGCCTCTTCTTTGCCTGGTTACGCTTGTGGCCTGGGCTTTGCGCCCGCGTCACATAAAGCTTGGCGAAGGGTTCGTGAGCGAGCGCAGCGTGACCATGTGGAGCGGCGTCGCCCAGGTTCGCCAGCCGCTTGGCACGCTGCACTATGGCGAGCGGGTAGACATCCTCGGGAAGCGCAACGACAACCTCAAGATTCGCACGGCTTCCGGTGCCATCGGATGGATCGATAACCGCTATCTCATGGAGCCGGCCCTCTGGCAACGCAGCGTCAAGCTCCTGGACAGCGTTCGCGACATGCCCGTGCAGGCGCGCGGCCGGACCAAAGTCGCCACCAACCTTCGTGTTGAGCCCGGCCGTACCGAGCCGCGCCTGTACCAATTCAGCCGGGGCGTTCCGCTCGAAATCGTCGGCCGGGCCGTTGCCGACTGGGTTCAGGTGACCGACGAGCGGGAATCCGCCGCTCAGCCCGAAGGAACCAAGAAGGAAGACTGGTTTCTTGTCCGCGGCCTTGCTACGCGCCCGCCCGCCGAGACGACGGCTCGCACGGTGGATACTTCCACGACCACGCAGCCCGGCGATCAGACCGTTCCCATCGCCGGCTGGGTTATTGCTCGCTTTGTCGAGCTTGACCTGCCCGACGCGGTTCGCGAAGGCGTCTCTTCCGCGAATATTCGCCCGCTTGCCTGGTTCGAACTCAACCGCGTTCCCGATCCGTCCGGTGACAAGCCGCAATATCTTGTCGCTGGAATCCGCGGAGCCGAAGGCCAGGCCTGCGATTTCACCGCCCTTCGCGTTTATACGTGGAACGCAAAACGATCGCGCTATGAAACCGCGTTCATCGAAAACGACCTCTGCGGCGCACTTCCGATCCGCGTCGGCCGCGGCCTCAAGGACGAGCCGGAATTTCACTTCCGCGAAATGGATGGCGAGAAAGCCGAGCGTACCTATCGTCTCATGCAGACGGTGGTGCGCCGCATTCGCGAACCCGGCGGACCCGGAAGGCCGGAGGGCAGGAAGCCCGGTACCAAGCCTGTTTCCGCCTCGCACAAGGCCAAATGACACATCCCGTTTCCATTTTTCGTGACTTCCGGTGCGAACGCCACAAGTCACGTGCTTTTCGCTTCGGCTCCGCAATCTGCTCATGGAGCTCCGCCGCATGACCCTGCACATCAGCGAACCCGAGGTTCGCGCTCTCTTGGATATGCCAGCCGCGCTTGCGGCGGTCGAGGAAATCTCCCGCAAGCAAGCCACCGGCGAAGTCGTCCTTCATCCTCGCCGCCGCTTCGAGCTTCCGGGCGGCGGCTTCTTCCACTACATGGCGGCAGCCGACTACTCCGCCGGCTTTGTGGCGATGAAGCAATACACGTACGTCCGCGGCGTTCTCCGCTTTCTTGTTCCTCTTTACGAGATGCGCTCAGGCGATCTGCTGGCGCTCATCGAAGCCGACTATATGGGCCAGCTTCGCACGGGAGCGGCTTCCGGGGTCGCCACGCATTTCCTAGCCCGCAAGGATGCCAAAATCGCCGGCATCATCGGCTCGGGCGGCCAGGCCAAAACGCAGCTCGAGGCCGTGGCCCATGTTCGCAAACTCGAAGCCGCGCGCGTCTTCAGCCGCAATGCCGCGCATCGCGAAGCCTTCGCGCGCGAAATGTCCCGGCGTATCGGTGTTCCGGTGGAAGCCGTTGCCTCCGCCTCTGAAGCGGTGCGCGATGCCGATATCGTCTGCACCGCCACCACGGCCAGCCATCCTGTTGTTCGCGGCGCCGACCTTGCCCGCGCCGTTCATATCAACGCCATCGGCGCCAATCACTCGAATAAGCGCGAGCTCGACGAAGAAGCTGTTGCCAGCGCCGACGTCATCGTTGTCGATTCCGTCGAGCAGTCCCGCCAGGAGGCCGGCGATCTCATCCTGGCTTTCCACGGCGACGAAATCTGCTGGACGGGCGTCAAGAAACTCTCCGAAGTTGTCGCCGGGAAAACCACCGGCCGCACGAGCGACGGCGAAGTCACGTTGTTCAAGTCCAACGGCATCGCTTCCTGGGATCTCGCCGTCGCGATGCGCGTTTATGCTGCCGCAAAGCAAAAAGGCCTCGGCCGCGAGCTTCCGCTCTGGTCCGAGGCTCCCGGTTCGCCCGAACATTGAAAACGTTGCCAGCCCGGGGCGGTCAAGCGTCCTTCCCGGTGTAATTCCTTCGCAGCGCCTGCCGCAGCCGGGCCTGGACGTCCCGCGGCAACGGTACCGGCTGCGAATCGCAGAAGATCTCCACCGTCATTCGCGTCTGATCCACCACCAACTGGCACTCGTGGCAATCCCGCAAGTGCTCCTCCAAGTCCCGCCGCGCCTCCGGCGAAAGTTCTCCATCCAGATATTCCGATAGCTCGCGTATCACGTCCTGGCAATTCACTGCTGCCCGCCTCACCGGAAATACCGGTCCAGTTTTTCCCGCAGCTTCAATCGCGCACGCAGCAATCGCGATTTTACCGCCGGTATCGAAATCCCGAGGAGTTTTGCCGTTTCTTCGGTAGAGAGCTCCTCCATGTCGCGCAGCACGAAGACCGTTCGGAAGTCCGGCGGCAATTCTCCGATCAGCCGTTGCAGGATGTCTCCCATTTCCGTTTGCGCGTAACGCTGCTCCGGGCTCGGCCCCCAATCCTGCAGGTCCCGCGGCATCAAATCTTCTTCTCCCGCCACCGGTTCGTCCAGCGAAAATTGATTCGGCCTGCGCTTCCGCAGCCGCATCAGCGCCTCGTTCGCGGCAATCCGCACGAGCCACGTATAAAATCGCGACCCACCCTCAAAATCCTTCAGGTGGGAATACGCCTTCAGAAACGCGTCCTGCATCGCGTCTTCCGCATCCTCGTTGTTTCGCGTGATGTTCATCGTCAGCCGGAAAATTTTCGCTTCATACCGGCTCACGAGCTCTTCAAACGCCGCCTGATCCCCGCGCTTCGCCGCTGCGACGAGCACCGGCTCATCTTCCTTGGCGATTCTCGATGGCAGGCGATGTGTCTTCGGTGCGCTCACGATTCCGCGGAGCCTCACCGGCACCCGCGTTTTTCTCCCAATTCTTACAGTAGCACAGAGCAAAGGTTCTTCCCGCAGTGCCGCACAACGCAAATGTGAATCGCCGAAACCAAAATGACCCGCGTGGGAAAGATGAACAACTTCCATGGGAGTGACACCAACGCTTCGTTGTCTCGCCGCGCACTCGTCTCGGCTGCTCTTCGCCGCCCCGCGATTGCCGCTCTCCGATTGGATGACCCGCGCGAACCCGCGATTCAAGGTCCGGCGGCCCATTTCACCGTCAATAACCAGTCTCTCCGAAATCAGAACGTTCAGAAGTCACCCTCGCCTTCCACTTTTTCAGGAATCTCCCTGCAATGTGCTTTCCCCCTCCTGCCCAATACGTCACTTCCGCCAGCGCTTTTCTTGACGGTTTTCCGCTCCGCTTCTACAGTTCCTTTAGTACGGTTGCCAGCTCGCTGATCGTCCATGAAGACCCTTCCCGACCATCTCCGCAAAGGCATGAAGCTCGTTATTGTCGGCTGCAATCCTACCGAATCCGCCGTTCGCGCCGGCCATTACTATTCCGGCCGCGGCAACGAGTTTTGGCCTTTGCTCCACGAGAGCGCGGTCATCCCTGAGCCTTTCGACTATCACGATGATAAGCGGGTCATCGAGTTCGCCATTGGGCTGACCGACCTCGTCAAGCGCCCGACGAAAACTCCCGCCGAACTCTCTCGGGCGGATTTTGCCGAAGGGCGCATCGTGCTCTCGCAGAAGCTCGAGGAGTTTGCTCCGCATGTCGTCGCCTTCAATGGCAAGCACACCTACGAGCAATTCGCCCAGCGCAAATGCAAATTCGGCCTGCAGAAGGAATTGCTCTACGGCGCGCGCGTCTACGTCCTGCCGCTGACTGGCGGCCCCGTTTCCGCCGTTTCCTCCGCGGATCGCGCCGAAAAACTCCGCCATTTTCGCAGACTCGCCCAGCTTGTCGCCCGCACCGCACAGCAGCGTTCCTCTCACTCTTCTTTCCAGCCAACCTCGCCCCTCCCAGCGGCCTGACCTCACCCGGATCTTTGCTAAACTCGTGCCATGACTCCCTCTCCCGAAGCTTCTTCCGTCGTCCTCGAATCCGTCTGCGATGGCATCGCTCTTCTCGTCCTCAATCGTCCCGAAAAACTCAATGCCCTCAACAATGAGCTCGCCACCGAACTCAACTCCGCTCTCGAGCGCATCGCCGCCAACGATTCCGTCCGCGTCGTGATCCTCGCCGGGGCCGGGCGGGCGTTCTGTGCCGGAGGCGATCTCGCGGCGATCGGCAAAGGCCGTCAGGCCGGTGACGCGAAGCAACTTGAGCCGCTTCTCCGCTCCGGTATGGCCGCCGTCCTCAAGATGCGCACCATGCCGCAGCCGGTCATCGCCGCCATTAACGGAGCCGCGGCGGGCGCGGGCATGAATATCGCGCTTGCCGCCGATATTCGCATCGCTGCGGAAGAAGCGATGTTCGGTCAGAATTTCGCCAAGGCCGGCCTCTTTCCGGATTTCGGCGGCACCTTCTTCCTTCCGCAACTCGCCGGACCCTCCGTTGCCGCGGAAATGTTCTACACGGGAGAGATGATCAACGCGCAGACCGCTCTCCGCCTCGGCATCGTGAATCGGGTTGTTCCGGGCCCTCAGCTTGAAAACGAAGTCAGAGCTCTCGCCCAGAAAATCGCGCAGGGTCCCCCCCTTGCCATTCGCGCCGTGAAGAAAACGCTTTTCGCCGATCGCGGCGAAGCGCTCGCGGAGGCACTCGAAGCCGAAGTGCAGCACCAGCTCCGCTGCTACTCTTCCGAGGACTGTCTCGAAGGCATCCTGGCCTTCTTCGAAAAGCGCCCGCCCCGCTTCCACGGCCGATAGAAGCTCTTCGGCTCCTCGCTCTGTGCACCCTGCGTCCTAGCCTTAGCGAGCGTCTGCAACTTGGATCGGCGATTCCCGCTGCGTTCGTTGCGAGCCAAGAATTTGCTTGTCCCGCCGCCCGCAAACCGCAACGTCCGCAACCAGACCTGTCTCTTTTTCACTCTCCCTCTGGCATGGCTCACAGTAGCCAGCCGGTCTTGCTCGTGAAAACGTGTATCGAACTCGCCAAGAGGAAGGAAATAAAAATGGCCAGGCCGTTCCGTGGAGTCATCAACCTCGACGTTCGCGAATCCGTTCCGGATTGGCAGCCTTACGCGCCTCCCGTTGCTCCGGAAGGCTCCCCCAACGTTCTCTTTATCGTTCTCGACGATACCGGCATTGCCGCCTGGGACACCTTCGGCGGCCTCATTCAAATGCCCACCCTGAATCGCCTTGTTAAAATGGGATTGCGCTACTCCAATTGGCACACCACCGCCCTCTGCTCGCCGAGCCGTTCCTGCTTCTTGACTGGTCGCAACTGCCACATGAACGCGATGGGCTGCATCACCGAAGGGGCCAGCGGATTCCCCGGCTCCAACGGCGTTATCCCTCCCCAAAACGGCACCATTGCGGAAATGCTGGTCGAGAAGGGCTACAGCACGTTCTGCGTCGGCAAATGGCACCTCACTCCCGAACACGAGCAAACCATGGGCTCCACGCGTCGCACGTGGCCCTCCGGCCGGGGCTTTGAGCGCTACTACGGTTTCCTCGGCGGCGAAACAAATCAGTGGTATCCCGACCTCGTTGAGGACGAGCATTTTATCGAACAACCGTACGGCCCCGATCAGGGCTACCATCTTTCCAAGGATCTCGTGGACAAAGCCATCAGCTATATTCGCGATTCAAAACAGGTCGCTCCGGAAAAGCCGTGGCTCATGTATCTCGCCTTTGGCGCCAATCACGCTCCTCACCACGTCTGGCAGGAATGGGCTGACAAATACAAGGGCAAATTCGACATGGGCTACGAGAGATATCGGGAGATCGCTCGCGACAATATGGAGCGACTCGGCCTCATCCCCAAAGGCACCAAGTGTTCACGCATCAATCCGTGGCCTCCAGGCGAAGTCATCAACGAAACCGATGCAGTCCTTCCGTGGGATTCGCTCTCGGCGGACCAGAAGAAGCTCTTCAGCCGGATGGCCGAAGTGTACGCGGGCTTCTCCAGCTACACCGATTTTGAGCTTGGCCGCATGATCGACTACCTTGAGCAGTCCGGCCAGCTCGAGAACACGCTTGTTCTCGTCATGTCCGACAACGGCGCCAGCGGTGAAGGCACACCCAACGGTTCGGTCAACGAGAACAAGTTCTTTAACGGCTGGCCCGACGACCTCGAAGAAAATCTCGCCAAAATGGACGTTCTGGGCAGCACCGAAACTTATAATCACTACCCCACTGGCTGGGCTTGGGCCTTCAATGCTCCCTACAAAATGTTCAAGCGCTTCTCTTTGGAAGGCGGCATCGCGGACCCGCTTATCATTTCCTGGCCCAGGGAAATGAGCAAGGTCTCCGGAGGAGTTCGCGACCAATACCATCACGCCATCGACCTCGTTCCAACCATCCTCGAGTGCTGCGGCGTCGAACCGCCGGAAGTCATCAAGGGCCACACGCAGTCCCCGATTCAGGGCGTCTCCATGAAGTACACCTTCAATGGCGTGAAGGCTGTCTCGAAGCGGGAAACGCAGTATTACGCCATGCTTGGAACCCGTGCCATCTACCATAAGGGCTGGAAAGCCGTCGCTCGCCACGGTGCCATCACTGGCAAAGGCCATTTCATGGACGATCCATGGGAGCTCTACCACGTCGAAACCGATCGTTCCGAAACCGACGACGTTGCCGCGAAGTTCCCCGAGAAGCTGAAAGAGCTTGTCGCGACCTGGTTTGCTGTTGCCGGCGCGAACAACGTGTTTCCGCTCGACGACCGCACCGCCATCGAGTATCTCCTTACGCCCCGTCCGTCGCCTGCCAAGCCGCGCGACACCCACGTCTACTATCCTGGAACGTCCCGAATCCCGGAATCCGTTGGTCCGAACATCATCAATCGCTCCTTCACGATTGTTGCGAACGCTGAAGTTGAGGATCCGGCACGCGCCGAAGGTGTGGTCTTCTCGGTTGGCGGCAATTCGGGCGGCCACGCCATGTTTCTCAAGGCTGGCAAGCTTTGCTACGTCTACAACTTCCTCGGCATCGAGGAAACCAAGTTCGTCTCGAAGGATTCGGTTCCAAAAGGCAAAATAGCCTTTGGGGTCGAGTTCACCAAGGAAGGGGAAAACCCGAAAGGCTGCGCCAACGGCACCCTCAAGATGTTCATCAACGAGAAGATCGCCGCCCAGGGGCCCCTGCGCACGCAACCCGGCAAGTTCGGTCTTTCGGGAGGGCTCGTCATCGGCCGCGCCGGCCCGGATCTGATTAGCAGGGAAATGAAGTATCCCTTTCCCTTCGCCGGCGCACGTCTTACTTCAGTCACCATAAACGCCAAGGGCCAAAGCTACCGCAACCTCGAAACCGAGGCTCTCGCCATGGTCACCCGGGAATAACCTTCGCTGGCGCAAGCGCCAATGACGGATCAGCAAAAGGATCCCGCGAGCCGGCTTTCTGATTTTCTGGGCCTTGCCCTCATGGCCCTCGCCACTATCGGCTCCGCCTGGAGCGGTTTTCAGTCCAGCCTATGGAGCGGCGTTCAGACTTTCGCTCTCAGTGATGCTTTGCGCGCCGGCCGCATCGCCTCCGAAAAGGATCTCTTGTCCAGTCAGCAGCGCACTCTGGATGGCCAGGCGTTCATGGAATACAGCCGGGCATTGGCAGAGGGCAACGCGTCCTTGGCCAAATTCCTTCACGATCGCATGCGCCCGGAGTTTTTGCCTGCACTGGACGCGTGGCTGGCCACCAAGCCTCTCCGCAATCCCAACGCGCCGGCTTCTCCTTTCGCATTGCCGCTATACCAGCTCAAAGCCGAGCGGGAATCCCTCGAGCAAGAGCGCCTTGCTGCCGAGGCGAACAGCAAGGCGCGCCAAGCGAATCTTGCTAGCGACAGCTACACCCTCCTCGTCTTCCTATATACGCCGGGGCTGTTTCTCGCGGGCTTGGCGGGCAGCTTGATTGACCGCCGCTTCAAATGCATCAATATCGTGCTGAGCTTAGCCTTCATTGTCGCCGCAACCGTGCTCCTCTTCGGCTTGCCGGTCGCACGGCGAGGCTAGCGTCCGGCTCATCAACGCCGTTCGACTTTCGAAGCCTCTCGCCCATCCTAGCCGCCTTCGACGGATCTCCACCTGCCACTCTCTTTCATTTACAATCAAAAATGGGGTGCGCCGCCTGCGCCCTTGGTTTTGCCCATGACCTCATCTAGCCCTTTGCCCATCGAAATCGCTCCCCAGGACCTCGCTCAGCGTCTTGCCGCCCGCGACAAGCTGCTTCTCGTTGACGTTCGGGAAGCCTGGGAACACCAGATTTGCCGCATCGACGGCGCCCGTCTCATCCCCATGGGTTCCATCCCGATGCATTTGCAATCTCTCGGCAACGGGATGCATGTGGTCTGCTATTGTCATCACGGCAAGCGCAGCCTGGATGTGGTCCGCTGGCTCCGCCAGCAAGGCGTCGAAACCGCACAATCGCTCGCCGGCGGTATCGAGCGTTGGTCCACGGAAATCGATCCCAAGGTGCCTCGCTATTGAGGCGCCTCCGCATGGATGTTTCTAAAGAAGTTTTGGTATAGCGCTGCCGTTCAGCGCGCAGCGGCCGCCAGTGCCGGCCGCGATAAAAGGGAAATGAACAACAGGAGGCATTCGCTCGAATGGATGTTAGAACCATTGCTGTGATTGGCGCCGGCACCATGGGCCGCGGCATCGCCTATGCTTCCGCCTACGGCGGCTACCGCACCGTGCTCGAAGACATTTCTCCGGAAATGCTCGAAAGATCCCTGGCGTGGATTCGGCAGTCCTTTGACGAAGGCGTTGCGCGCGGCAAGGTCGATGCCGCCCTTCGCGATCGCGCCTCGGCTCTCATCTCCACGGCAACCAAAGTCGAGGACGCCATCCGCGACGCTGAACTCATCATCGAAGCCGTGCCGGAAGAAATGGAAATGAAGATGGAGCTTTTCGCCATCTTCGATAAGTTCGCCAAGCCTGGCGCCATTTTCGCGAGCAACACGTCCTCGCTTTCCATCACCGAGATGAGCGACGTCACCGTCGCGCGCGACCGCTGCGTTGGCCTGCACTTTTTCAATCCCGTCCCGAAAATGAAGCTGATCGAATTGGTGCGGGCGCCTCTGACGTCCGACGATACCGTGGCCGCTTGCCGCGAAGTCGCGCGCCGCATGGGCAAGGAAGTCGTGGTCGTGAAGGAGTCCCCCGGATTCATCACCAGCCGCGTGAACGCGCTAATCGGCAATGAAGCATTCGCGATGCTCGAAGCCGGGATCGCTTCCGCGGAAGACATCGACAAAGCGCTGAAGCTCGGCCTCAATCATCCCATGGGTCCTTTCGAGCTAGTCGACCTCGTTGGTCTCGACGTTCGTCTGAGCATTCTCGAATACCTGCACTCCACCCTGGGAGAAAAGTACAAGCCCAATCCGCTGCTGCGAAAATTTGTGCAGGACGGCCGGCTTGGCCGCAAAACCGGACGCGGCGTTTACGATTACACGCCGAAAAAAAACCACGGCGCCGAGGACTAAGTCTCCAGCCTCTTTGCGCTTCCCAAATCAAAATCCCAAGACCCGGAGGTTGGCGTATCGTTTTACGTTTTGGGTCAAACATGCGTCTCTCCGCGGAGCAATCCACGCCCGCGCCGGAGGCTAAGGATGGGATTGCGGCGAAGGATTGGGCTTGCGCAGCACCGGGCGGTCTCCGTCCGCCGAGGGCATCGAGGCAGGCGTGACCTGCGGCGCCCCCCCGCTGCTCCCGGGCGATGGAGCCGCCGGAGCGCCTTCCGAGTACGGCTTCTTCATCAGCGCCTGCGCGGTTTCCTGCGCGCCTCCGGTATCGTCGTTGGTCTGGCGCGCTTTGCTGTATTCGTTCACGGCGCGCTCGCGCTGCCCGAGCAAATCGAAAATTTTCCCGAGATAGATGTGGCTCCAGACTTCCGTCCACTTCTCGGAAGGCTCCGGCACATTCTGGAGCGCTTCGCGGAACGCATTCGCGGCGGCTTGGTAATTTTTCTCGTAGAAGAAGGCTTCGCCCATCCGGAAATTCGCGAGCGGCCGGTTCGGCTGGATGGTCAGCGCTTTCTGGTATTGCGCCACGGCGTCGAAGTAGCGGCCTTGTTCGGCAAGGTCCTCGCCCCGCGCAATCGCGGCGCGCGCCCGCAGCGAAGTGCTCCCTTTCAGAATCAAATTGTTGGGATCGATCTTGATTCCGCCCGGCTTCGGCCGTCCGAAGGTTTCGACGGTAAATTCCGTTTCCGTGCCGACCACGTCAATGGTTTTTGTCTCCGGATTGCCTTCCGTTTCGATGCGGATCTCGACCGGCATCTGGAAGGTGTCAAGCGGCTGCGTGATTTTTCCGTTGATGCGGAAGCCTTTCGTCGTGCGATAC
>DASRCZ010000137.1:0-6330 GCA_035652855.1 Candidatus Acidiferrum sp. | reverse complement strand
GGGATGCGCGCGAGTGGCGGGTTTCGACACGCGGAGGCAGTCGAGAGAGGTCCGGCGCTCCCTCGGTTATCACGCCGGAAGCGGCCACGGATTTTATCCGCGGCTAACGGCGCGGCAGAATTTGGCGTTTTTCGCGCGGCTGAATCAGTTCGAGCCGGCGCGGGCAGAGGCACGCATTGCTCAGCTCGCCGCGCGATTTCATCTGGAAGACGCCCTGGCGCGGCAGGTGCGCACGCTCTCTTCAGGCACGGTGCAGCGGCTCAGCCTGGTTCGAGCGCTGCTGCATGCGCCCAAAGTGTTGTTGCTCGACGAGCCGACGAGGAGCCTTGACGTGGCCGGGGCGGGGGAATTTCGGCGCTTTCTAAAATCCGAAGTCCTGCGCAACGGAACGACCACGCTGCTCTTTGCGTCCCACACGCTTCCCGAGGTGGAGCTGCTGGCGGATCGGATCGCGATCATCGATAGCGGGCGCATGCTAGCCTGCGATACGCCCGCAGCGCTGCGGCGCAGCACGCAAGCCGCGACGCTCGAAGACGTGTTCTTGCGGGTGACCGGCCGGGAGCGGCTGCCTGCACCCGAAGCTGCCGTCGCACCGGGAGCGGAGATCGGATGATTCGCGTGCTCCGCCAGTTGCCGGTATTTTTCTGGCGCGATCTTGCCATTGCGTCCACTTATCGCACGGCATTTGTCTTCGAAGCGGTTGAAGCGCTCTTCGGCGCGGCTACTTTTTACTACGTCGCCCGGTTTGTGGATAGCCCGGAGCTGCAACGGTCGCTCAAGAACGGAACGACCTATTTCGCCTTCTCCCTGATCGGCTTTGCCTTTCTCGACTATCTCGGCGCCGCTTTGGATGCATTTGACCGTAGCATAGAGGAGGCGCGCAATTCCGGAACGCTCGAGCACATTCTCGTCACGCAAACGTCCTTACCGGTCTTTCTGGCGGGCTCGGCCATGTATCCCTTTGTGGCAAGCGCCTTTCGAATCGGCGTTTATATCTTCTGGGGAGTGGTGCTCTTTGGCTTTTCCGTGCGCTCGGCCAACTGGGCAGGCGTTGCCGCGGTTCTTCTGGCGTCGCTGCTGGCGTTTTCGGGTCTTGGCATTCTGTCTGCCGCTTACGTTCTGATTTTCAAGCGTGGCAATCCGGGCAAGTGGCTGCTGCTGGGGATTTCCGGGATCGTCGGAGGTACGCTGTTTCCTGTGAGTGTCCTTCCTCGCTGGCTGCAATGGGTTGCGCGAATCACTCCAATCACGTATTCCCTGGACGCTATGCGCGCGGCGCTCACCGAGGGCGCCGGCCTTGCCTCCCTCTGGCGTTTGCTGGCGACCCTGCTGCTGTTTGCAGCCGTGTTGCTGCCGGTTTCCGTGGCTGCGTTTGGCTGGGCGCTTCGCCGGACCAAGGAAACAGGTACCCTGGCGCATAGCTGAAGGAAAACAAAACGGCCGGCTCCGCGAAACGAAGCCGGCCGCAAAACAATCCGTTCCGGCTACGACTTCTTCTTCTTTACGTTCACCTTCGTATCGATGCCGCTGGCACCCATCTGTTGCAATTGCTCGAGGCCCTGTTTGGCCTGAGCTCCGAATGGGCCATTGGGATCGAGTTCAATGGCCTTCTTATAGGCTTCCACGGTGCCTGGAGCCAGCACGATTTCCTCTTTATCGCCATTCTTCTTAGTGGTCATTTTGTAGACCAGGGAGGCGCCGAGGAGATACCAGGTCTGCGCGCTATTCGGGTCAAGTTCAACGGATTTTTGAAGAGGCTCGACGGCGTCGCCGAGCCGGTTGGCGTTGTAAAGGCTGATTCCGAAATTTCTCCATGCGGTTGCTGCGTTTGCGGGATCGGCTTCGGCGCTCTTGGTGTAGGCAGCCTTCGCTTCGTCAATCTTATTCGAGTGCGCCAGGGCGTTGCCAAGGTTGTTATAATAACCCGCAAGCTGAGCCCCGGTTACCTTCGGATTGGACTGCGCGACATCAATGGCTTCCTGGTAGGCCTTCGCTGCCTCCTCATTGCGGTTGGCGAGATCGTAAGCCGCGCCGAGGTTCGCCAGAATCAGCGCGCGGTTGGGGTCCTTCTCGGTGGTACCCGCCTTGGCCTCCTGGAATTTCGCGGCAGCCTGATCGGAAAGATCCGTCACCTTTTGCTTAAGAGCATCCCGCTGGTCGGGAGTGGCCTTTTGCAATTCCGCCTTTGCCGCCTTTTCTTGGTCCAGCAGCGCGGTTCCCGCGGTAAACGCCGCCTTCATGCCTTCAAATTTTTTGCGCTCCTCTTCCTGTTTCTTCACCTGCTCCTGCGCCGCGGCGCCTTGTTTGGCAAGGATGTCTTTGAAATTAGCGTCCACCGTGACGCTTGCGCCGGTTTGCACCTGCACCTTTCCGATCTGATAAGGCGGCTGTTTGTCATTCGGCGGAGGAAATTGCGTGATGGTCACATCATAAATCCCAGCTCGCAGGCTATTACAAAGGTAACGGCCGTCATTGCCGGTTTTGACGTCCTGCTTCGCGCCTTGATCACTCATACACCGGACATTCAGCCCTGCCCACGGCTTTGCGTTCAGGTCCAAAATCACGCCGCTGATCGACCCGCTATTCTGCGCGCCGGCTTCTGGCGCTCCAGCGAAGAAGAGCGCGCCTGCCGCCAATCCTGCAAGCGCCCACCTATTCATCATTCGCTTCATGGCATTTCTCCTTGTGGCGGGAGCCCCTGCCCGCCATCGGGTTATGAGCCATTATCGCTCATCTTCCCCCGATTCCAAGCTAACGCGGGCGCCGATACGCGATTGGGTCCGGGATGCCAGCCTCGTGGAAGGCTCGAAGCCGCAGCAAGCAACTGTCGCAAGCGCCACAAGCCGCATCCTCGCTTTGATAGCAGGACCACGTCAAATGCAGCGGCGCTCCAAGTTCGATGCCTCGGCGGATGATTTCGTGTTTCTTCATTCCGATGACCGGGGTCACGATCTCAATGTGCGTTTCCGGACGCGTTCCCACGCGAATCAGTTCCTGGAACGCCCGGTAATATTCGGGTCTGCAATCCGGATAGCCGGAGCTGTCTTCAGCGACGGCTCCGATATAAATCGCGCCGGCCCCGCTCGCCTCCGCCCAGCTCACCGCGACGGATAGGAAGTGAGCATTGCGAAAAGGAACATAGGTCACCGGAATCGCGCTTCCAGGCGGGCCGCTGGCATCCAATTTGTTTTCCGGCACGCCGATGCTTGCATCCGTCAGCGCCGAGCCGCCAATGGCGCGGAAGTGATCGAGCGAGACGAACAATGTCTTGTTCACGTTCCAAAAGGAGGCTATCTCCTGAAAAGCACGCCGTTCTCGCGCCGCGGTGCGCTGGCCGTAGCTGGCGTGAAGCAATGCAATCGCATCGGCCCCGTGGCGTTCGCGCGCGATTGCCGCGGTGACGCAGGAATCCATCCCTCCGCTCAGCAGCACCACCGCTTTGATTGTGTTGCTCATGTAAGCCTGCCGCAAGATCCGTAAGTTTGCCGCGCTAAACTCCGCGAGTGGCCGGTTCCCAGACGAATTTGTGCAACTGCAAGCCAAGCCGCACGGGCAGGCCGTCCTCGAGAATCCATTCGACCAGCTTGCGCGGCTCGAGCCCTGTCCACTTGCCCTCAGGATCAGCGAACACCGGAGAAAAGAGCACTTGCTTCACGCGCTCGGACAGCCGGTGCTTCCGGGTGAACTCGCGCGCGAATTCGTAGTCGCGGCGGGTCATAAGCACAAATTTGACCTCGTCTTCGCGCCTCAGTTCCTCGAGATTCCGCATCTCGAAAGTGTCCGCTTCGCCGGAATCGGGGCACTTAACGTCCACGATCCGGATCACTTCTCGCGGCAGATTCCCAATGAAGCGTTCGCCGCTCGTCTCGATCATCACGGTGTAGCCTGCTTCGAGCAGGCGTTCGGCGAGCGGAAGACATTCCTTTTGAAGAAGCGGCTCGCCACCTGTCAATTCCACCAGCGGCACCACCGGCGTGCCGCGTTGCCGGCCTGTCAGTTCATCGACGCGAGCCACCACGTCCTGGACCGTCATCGTTTGACCGCCATGGAAGGCATACGCCGTGTCGCACCAAGTGCAGCGCAAATTGCAGCCCGTGAGCCGCACGAAGACGCAGGGCAAGCCCGCTCGCGTGCCCTCTCCCTGAATCGACTTGAAAATTTCGGTTACGAACATATCCAAAGTTCAGCCCGGCTTTGCTCGAGTGCGTACGCGGCGTGCCTGCAACCAAATGGCTGCCGCGAGAATGAGGGCGAACAGGAGCAAGGGCCAGAATCGCGTACCAAGGCTCAGAGCCCGCAACAACATCAGGTAGCCGGCGGCCACCAGCAGCGCAGGCACGGCCACGATGGCGATAGCGCGATTCATTGGCGTTGCCCCGAAGCGCAGCGCAAAGCTGGCAAACAAGGCGTCCGCCGCCGGCTTACTGCGGCCGGTACTGCGCACGGCTTGTCTCGGTCTCCCACAACACCACGTCGCGGACGCGGGCTCCGGGAGGCAAATCCGTCAGTTCCCTGACCACGCCTTCGTAGAAAAACTTCGCGAGGTTCTCGGCGGAAGGATTAACGCTCTGGAACGGCTCGAGATCATTGACAAACTGATGATCCAGACCGGCAATAATTCCGCGGAGAACCTGCTTCACTCGCGTGAAATCCACGAGCAGCCCGATGGAATCAAGCTGCGGACCTTCCAGAGTCACGCGCACGCGGTAATTGTGACCATGTACGTTCTCGCATTTGCCGCGATAGCCGCGAAGCGCATGCCCCGCCGAAAACGTTTCTTCGACACTTACTTCGAACATGCGTTCCGATGTCCTCTGATTCCAGGGCTCTTGCGGAAACCGCAGCCCTCTCGTTCGTCTAATTCCGCCGCGTTGCTTGCAAAAATCGCTCCACCTCGGCTAAATCGTGTGTAAGCCGGTATTTAGGGAGCGATTCGATAAAAATTTTACCATACGGCATCCGCTGAATTCGCGTATCCAGCAGCGCCAGCACGCCGTGGTCGGTCTTTGTTCGAATCAGCCTGCCGAACCCCTGCTTCAGCGCCAGCACCGCCTGGGGTACCTGAAATTCCGCAAAAGCGTTCCTGCCCTCTTCCGTAAGTGCGGCCACGCGCGCCGCGACGGTCGGATCGCCGGGTACGGCGAACGGCAGCCGGTCCACAATCACGCAGGAGAGCTGCTGGCCCGGAACGTCGACTCCTTGCCAGAAACTCGCGGTCGCAAAGAGCACGGCGCCTTCCGTGTTCTTGAAACGTTCAAGCAGCGCCGAGCGCGGAGCGGTCCCCTGCAGCAGCAGCGGAAAACGTACGCGCTCGCGCACCCGCTGATACAGATCGTTCATTTGCGAGTAGCTGGTGAACAAGCAGAAGGCCCGGCCCTGGGTCAGCTCGAGCAACTCGACGATGTGGTCCGCGGCCGCCCCGGCGAACGCCGGGTTCCGCACATCGGGTATGCTCTTTGGCAGATATAGTACGGCCTGCTTCTCGTAATCGAACTCCGGCGGCAGCGCGCTTTCCTTTGCGTGATCAAGTCCGAGCCGCTGGCGGATATATTCGAACCGGTTGCCCACGGTGAGCGTGGCTGAGGTCAAGACCACGGTATCGAAAGCCTCGAACAGGCGCGCCCGCAGAATCTGGCTGACGTCAATCGGAGTAGCGGCCACGAACACCCCTTTGTTTCGCCGCTCGTACCAATACACGTAGTTTCGCTCGTTCGACTCGAACAGAAACGAAAGCTCCTGCCGAATCTCGAAACTCCGCCGCGCAATTCGCAGCAACTCTTCCGGTTTCTGAGGCGCCGCCGCAGATTCCTTCTCGAGGGCCTTCAATGCGTTTGCCAAAGCGTCGTACGCTTCACGATTCTGCTCGATGAACGCCGACCGTTCCTTTCGTGAAAAGGAGAAGCGGCCGTCGCGCGCGGGGAATCGGTCGAAGAAGGCCCGGCTTTTCTCTCGGATTTTTTGCGTTTTCCGCAGGAGCGCGGGAGAAGCCAGCCGCGTCAGGCGCAGCATGGCATCGGCGTCGCGCGCCAATTCCTCGAAGCGATAGTTCGAAATTTGCCGCCCGAAATAGTCGCTGGCCACGTCTTCCATCTCATGCGCTTCGTCGAACACAACCGCGGAGTACTCGGGGAGGATACTGCCGAAATCGTCCTGCTTCAGCGCCAAATCCGCGAAAAACAAGTGATGATTCACGATGATCAGGTCGGCCTCTTTCGCGCGCTGGTGCATTCCGGTGATGAAACACGGGTTGAAAGAGGGGCATTTCTGCCCGGCGCACGTGTCGCGGCGCGCGTCCAGGCGGCTCCACAATTCCGAATCGTCCGGCAGAAA
>DASRCZ010000136.1:0-2449 GCA_035652855.1 Candidatus Acidiferrum sp. | reverse complement strand
CTGGCTCGAACGGCGCTTTTCGTTGCAGATACGAATACCTTTGAGGATTTCTTGAAAGTCTTTGGTGGGAAGTTCCAGGGTCACCGCGAGCATCATATCATCAGCCGCAAAACTTGTATGCCGGTATTCAAAAGAAATTTGATGATCGCTAAGAGTTTCGATCTTGCGGGCCGCCGCCCGGTAAAGCTTGACCTCCCGAACGTAGCTGCCGATCTGCATGCCGTAAGCACCGGCATTCATTCGCAAGGCGCCTCCGACGGTTCCGGGGACGCCAATCAGGCCTTCCATTCCGCCGAGGCCGTGTTTAGCGCAGTAGGTCACGGTTCTTCCGAGGTCCGCGGCCGCATCCACGTAAGCTAGGTTGCCCTCGAGCACGACGTCCGGCTCGGGGCGGACGAGTTGGAGAACCACCCAAGGAACCTCGCCGTCCGCGACTAGCAGGTTCGATCCGCCACCGAGGAAGCGGTGTGGTATGGCGGCGGAATCGAGCAACGTGAGCAGTTCCGGGATCGCGTCGTGTCGGCGGAGGCGGAGCAGGTCGGTTGTGCCGCCGATGCCGAGGGATGTGTGGGCGGCAAGCGACACGCCATGCCGCAGCTCAACGCCGAGGTCTGGAAGCGCGGACAGGAGTTTAGGATCGCTCAGACGCATTGGGGACCGCGTGTTCCGCTCCAAGAAGTGCGGTGAGCTCACCGCCGGCACGGCTAATGTTGCCTGCGCCGATGGTAAAAACAGCATCGCCGGGGCGCGCTTCGCGCAGCAGAAATTCGATGCCTTCTTGCATCGAGCGGTAGTAGTGCACGTTCTTGTGGCCGGCCTCGCGGAGAGCACGCGCCAGAGCTTCGCTGGTCACGCCAGGTATGGGGCTTTCGCTTGCCGCATAAATATCGGTAAGCACCAGCACGTCGGCCTGGTTGAACGCCGTCTTGAAATCGTTCCAGAGGTGCTGGGTTCTGGTGTAGCGGTGAGGCTGGAAGAGCACCAGGACGCGATTGAACTTGCCGAGCCTCGCGGCCTCGAGTGTGGCGCGAATCTCGGCAGGGTGATGGCCGTAGTCGTCCACTACCGTAATGTTGTTCACCACGCCCTTGACATCGAAGCGCCGGCCAACGCCGCCGAACTTCGCCAACCCCTCGCGAATGAAATCGCTGGGCACGCCCAGGTAGAGCGCGACAGCCGCAGCGGCGGCGGCGTTTCGGACATTGTGAATCCCCGGGGGATGCGGCAAGTGAAACAAGCCCAGGTCCTCGTCCTTATATGTGAGCCGGAAGGTGCTGCCCGTTCCAGTCAACTCGACGCCGCTGATGACCAGGTCGGCTTGGCTCGAAGTGCCATAGGTGATGATGGGCCGCTTGATTTTGGGGATGATCGCTTGTACGTTCGGCTCATCCAGGCAAAGAATCGCCGCTCCATAGAAGGGAACGCGATTTACAAACTGCACGAACGCGTCCTGAATGTCCTCGAGGGAGTGGTATTGATCGAGGTGCTCGCGGTCAATCGTGGTGACGACCGCAACCACCGGCGCAAGCAGCAGGAAAGTCCGGTCGCTTTCGTCGGCTTCGACAACGAAGTAATCGCCCTTGCCGAGGCGCGCGGTGGTACCCGCCTGATTGACACGGCCGCCGACAACAAATGTCGGGTCGAGATGGGCAGCGCCAAGAACCGAGGCCACAAGGGAAGTAGTGGTTGTCTTTCCGTGCGCGCCGGCGATGGCTATGCCGTATTTCAGCCGCATCAGCTCGGAGAGCATTTCGGCTCGCGGAATCACGGGAATTTTCTTATTGTGGGCTTCCGCGACCTCGGGATTGTCGTGCCGAATAGCCGAGGAGGTCACGACAACGTGCGCGCCTTCGACGTGGGCCGCTTTGTGTCCCTCGAAGACCGTCGCGCCGAGATTCTGCAGGCGCTCGGTAATCGGGGAGAGCTTCGTATCTGAACCGGAAACGGAGTAGCCGAGCGTGAGCAGCACCTCGGCGATGCCGCTCATCCCGATGCCGCCAATGCCCACCAAATGGATCCGCTGAAAATTGCGGAAGCTGACCATCATGGATTTGTCCTCTGCATGCTCCCCTGTACTATTTCGCTGTGCACGTTGGCTGCCGATTCGATGAGGTCCACGATTTCGCGGGCCGCGTTCGGGCGAGCCAAGCCGCGCGCTGCGGCGGCGAGCCGCTCGATCGACTGCGGCTCGTCGACCAAAGAAAAGATTTCTTCGGTTAGCCGGTCCGCCTTCAACTCCGGTTCGCGAATCAACCGGCCCGCGCCGGCTCGCGCCATTTCCTCCGCGTTGCGGAGCTGATGACTGTCTGTGGCGCGTCCGAAGGGGATGAAAATGGCGGCGCGGCCGGCAGCGGCGATTTCCGCCGCGGTGATGGCTCCAGCGCGGCAAACGATGATATCGGCCCAGGCAAAGCGTTCCGCCATGTTGGCGAGGAAGGGCGCAACCTCC
>DASRCZ010000135.1:0-17955 GCA_035652855.1 Candidatus Acidiferrum sp. | reverse complement strand
GGCGATTTCCTCGATGTAGTCATCGCGCAGGCGTTCGTTGAGCGCGGTGAGGGCGGGAACGTCCTTGGTAACGATTTTGCCGCCGATAACTTCGGAGACCGGATATTGCGCATCGCTCAGAACGTGGTCGTCCTGCAATTTCGTTTCGCGGAAGCGGCCCTTGAGTCCGCTGGTGAAATAGTTGGCGGCGTTGGAGGAAACGTCCGAGCCGTATAGGTCGAGCGTAACGCTGTAGTGGAAATTGAGATAGCGCTGAATGGTTTGCAGGTCGATGACCCCCATCGCGCGCACGTCCGAGGGATCGTCGATTTTGTTTTCCTTCATGACTTCGCAGGTGCGCTGAATAATCCGGCCGACGCCCGTTTCGCCGACAAACATGTGGTGCGCTTCTTCCGTAAGCATGAACCGGCAGGTGCGGGAAAGCGGATCGAAGCCGGATTCGGCGAGGGCGCAAAGCTGGAACTTGCCGTCACGATCGGTGAAGAACGTGAACATGTAGAAGGCGAGCCAGTCCGGAGTGGGCTCGTTGAAGGCGCCGAGAATGCGGGGATTATCTTCATCGCCAGAGCGGCGGGCGAGCAGCGATTCGGCTTCTTCGCGGCCATCGCGGCCAAAATAGCGGTGCAGCAGGTAGACCATGGCCCAGAGGTGGCGGCCCTCCTCGACGTTCACCTGAAAGATGTTGCGAAGGTCATAGAGCGACGGGCACGAGAGCCCGAGCATTTTTTGCTGCTCGACGGAGGCGGGTTCCGTATCGCCTTGGGTGACGATGATGCGGCGAAGCGAGGAACGATACTCGCCGGGAACCTCCTGCCAGGCAGGCTGACCCTTGTGGATGCCAAAGTTCACTTTGCGCTGCTCGTCCCGCGGCTGGAGGAAAATACCCCAGCGGTACTCGGGCATCTTCACATAGCCGAATTGGGCCCAGCCATCCGGCTCGACGCTGATGGCGGTGCGGAGGTATACATCATAGTTGTGGCTTTCGTTCGGGCCCATGTCGTACCACCAATTCAGATACGCCGGCTGCCAATGTTCGAGCGCACGTTGCAGGACGCGATCGCGGCCGAGGTCCACGTTATTCGGAATTTTTTCGGTGTAATCAACCATTGCAAAATCTCCTGATGAGGATCAGTTTCCCCGGTCCCACTCGTCAAACTCGTTCCCAATTGAATTTCACGGGCGCGCCTGTGCCATAGACCTTGAGGGCGCCGTTCGGTCCAACGGCGTTGGGGCGGGTGAAAATCCAGTTTTGCCAGGCGGAGAGCCGGCCAAAAATGCGTGTTTCCAGAGTTTCGACGCCGCCAAATCGCCGGTTGGCTTCGAGACCCGTGAGCGCATCGGGCGATTGCGCGGTGCGCGATTCGATCGCCTGGCGGAGCTCGTCTTCCCAGTCAAGATCGTCGGGCGCGGCGGTAATGAGGCCGGCCTCGAGCGCGTCCCGCGGCGAAAGTTTGGCGCCGATTTTCTGGCGAAGCGCCGCAAGTTTGCCCTCGTCCTGATAGAAGCGGGCTGCAAGGCGCGAAAGGTGATTGGCCATGGGGAGCGCGCCGAAATTCATCCTGGAGAGCGTGACGGTTGCAATGGATTCGCTCTCTTGCGTGTCGCGCATGTAGGCGCGGTCGGCAGCCAAAGCAAGTTCGAGGAGCGTGCCGGCAAAGCAGGAGCGCGGCTCAAGGACGGCGAAAATAGAGCGCGAGGCGACGTCAATACGCGCGAAGGTGCGCCGCATCATGCCCAGAACTTCGCGAAGGAACCAATCTTCCTGATGAGCAAGCAAAAAGTCGTCAAACGCGAGGACGGCTTCGGAATTGCCGGAGGTCTTGATGAGCCAAAGGCCGAGATCAAGCTCGTTGGTGCGCAGGCTGAGGATGGCGTCATCGAGTTCGCGGGCCATCTGGAGCGGCCACCAATTCGCGCCAGCGGCGTGAGCTTCCTCGATGGACAGCGCGGAAGCGGCTTCCGGAGCGCGAATCAGCAGCGTCGCGGTTCTTGCGCTCCGGTCAAACAGCACATCCACGCAGTCATAGTGGAGGCCGGCGCCATCGGCCGCGCGCTTGAGAGGCGTGAGCGAGACGCCTGTGGCATTGGCGGGGCGGTCGCTTTGTTCGGCGAGCCTGGCGGCGCGCTGTTTCACAATCTCGGCGAACTGCTGGGGCTTGGCGATTTCGTCGACGAGACCCCAGTCTTTGGCGCGCTGGCCGCGAACGCCATCGGGATTGGTGCAGAAGATGTCGGCACGATCCCGGCGGACTTTGCGCTTGTCCGTCAGGCGAGTGAGGCCGCCAGTGCCGGGGAGAACGCCGAGCAGAGGCAACTCGGGCAGACTAACGGCGGAGGACCGGTCATCCACCAGGACAATTTCGTCGCAGGCAAGGGCGAGCTCGTAGCCGCCGCCGGCGGTTGTGCCGTTACAGGCGGCAAGGAATTTCAAGCCCGAGTGCGCGCTCGAATCCTCGATGCCGTTGCGTGTTTCGTTGGTGAACTTGCAGAAGTTCACTTTCCAGGCGTGAGAGGAAAGGCCGAGCATGTAAATGTTCGCGCCGGAACAGAAAATGCGATTCTTCGCGCTGGTGATGATGACGGAACGAACCTCCGGGTGTTCGAAGCGAATCCGTTGCAGGGCGTCATGCAGCTCGATATCCACCCCAAGGTCGTAGGAGTTCAATTTCAGCTTGTAGCCGGGGCGAAGACCGCCGTCTTCGACGACGTCCATGGTGAGGGTCGCGACAGGGCCATCGAAGGAAAGCCGCCAGTGCTTGTATTTTGAAGGATCGGTCTGGAAATCCACAGGAGCCTGCTTTTCTTGCGTTTCTTGAGCGGTTGCTGCGTCCACAACTTCCTCCTAGCCGAGTCTCTGACGCAGAGCCGACTGCAGCTCGGCAAAGCTGGCGTCCACGGATTTGCCGGATGTGTCCAGCGTCAGATCCGCCTTGCGATAGAGAGGTTCGCGCGCCGCGAGGATATGCCTCAGGTCGTCCATGGCCTGATCATTGCCGGCCATCGCGCGAAAATCGCCTTGAGCCACGACACGGGCCATGTGCTCTTCCGGCCGCGCCTTAATCCAAACGGTAAACCAGTTCGAGAGCAGGTAATCGTAGGTTTCTTTCTCCGAGACGATCCCGCCGCCGACCGAGAGGATGGCTCGTTCTTGCTCGCGAATGACCCGCTCGAGGGCGCGTTTTTCAATGGAGCGATACCCGGACTGGCCGTAGAGCGAAAAAATTTCCGCGAGCGGCACGCCCATCTCTTTCTCGATCTCGCGATCGAGTTCAATGAAGGGCACGGCAGCCGCCTGAGCAAGGCGGGCACCCAGCGTGGATTTGCCCGCTCCGCGCAGGCCGACGAGAGCGATACGGCGGCGGCGAGCGCGTTCTTCCGAACCGAAATCAGCGGCGAGACGCGAAAGGGCTTCTTCGATTTGGCTGGCGGGAAGCCGTTCCAAGAGGCATTGGAGCCGCCGGCGTGCCGCATCGTCTTCGCTTTCGGCGGCGAGCAACTGAGCCAGCGGAACGTGCAACGCCGCGGCGATTCGGCGGAGCAACATAACGGAGATGTTGCCATCACCCGCCTCGAGCTGGGCGAGATAACGCTCGGAAACATCCGCTGCTTGAGCGACGCTGCGGCGCGTCATGCCGCGGCGGCTGCGCTGCTCGCGAACACGCTTGCCGAGAAACTGAAGAAATTCCTCGTCGGAGCCGGAAAGCGTTGGAGGCGAAGCGAGGTGCGAAGGCAAGGCAAGTGGAACGATGCGGCTCACGTGCAATATAATACATGTATCGCGAGAATCGTCAACCCTGATAGTGCATTTTACTGCATGTTCGGACAAACCTACGTAAGCGGTTGAAAATAAGCAGCCTGCCGCTCATGGCGCGAGCTTGGTGCCGGGAGTTTGCAGGTCGCGCAGCTTAAAGCGCTGCAGTTTGCCGGTTGCCGTCTTGGGGATTTCGGCGCGAAATTCCACCCAGCGGGGCCGTTTGTACGCGCCAATGCGGCCGGCGACCCAAGCTTGCAATTCCTGGGCGAGGGCGTCGCTTGCGACCGCGCCGGGCTTGAGGACCACGCAGGCAGCAGGCTTGGGCAAACCAGCTTCGTCGCGGCGCGCAACGACGGCGGCTTCGAGCACCGCAGGGTGGGCGACAAGGGCGGCCTCCACTTCGGAGGGGCTGAGCCAGCGCCCGTTCACCTTGAAGAGGTCGTCCGCGCGGCCTGCGTACCAGAAATAACCATCGGCGTCTTGATAGTACTTATCGCCGGTGCGAAACCAATGGCCGACAAAGGTTTCCTTGGTGCGCTCATGCTGGTTCCAATAGCCAGCGCAGATGGAGTCGCCCTTGACCCAGAGATCGCCGATTTCGTTTGTGGCAACCGGGTTTCCGTGTTCGTCAACGAGCTTGGCTTCATAGCCGGGAATGAGTTTTCCGCTGGAGCCTGGGCGTGCCTCTCCGGGACGATTGGCAATGACCATCTGAAGCGATTCCGTGGAGCCGAGCGAATCCAGGATTTCGATGCCGAAGCGCTGCTTGAAGCGTTCGAAGAGGGGCGCCGGGAGGGCTTCGCCGGCGGAAACAGCGTGACGCACGCTGGAAAGGTCGAAGTCTCGCCCCGTTTCCGGCTGGCAAGCCAGCAGCGCGGCATAGTTTGACGGAACGGAAAAGAACAGTGTGGGCCGGAAACGTTCGATATCGGCGTAAAGCGCGGCGGGTGCCGGGCGAGACGGAGAAAGAATGGCCGTGGCGCCGCAACCGAGCGGAAAGTATCCGGCATTACCGAGACCATAGGCAAAAAAGAGGCGGGCGACGCTGAAACAGCGGTCACGCTCGTTCATGTTGAGAATGCCTTTAGCGTAAGCCTCGGTACAGACGACCATATCGTGATGAAGATGGATACAGGCTTTAGCGGCGCCAGTGCTGCCGGAGGAGTAGAGCCAGAAAGCCGGCTCGTCCTTGCTGGTAGGCTCGGCAGTAAGTTCCGGGGATGCCTGATGGAGCAGATCACGGAGAGCTGAGGCGTTCGCCATGACTTCGCCCGGGAGTTCGCCCGAGGGGACGATGTGCCGCAGGTAGCGGAGCCGCTCGCGCGGAATGGCTTGCAGCAGGGGCAGGAGGACGTCGCTGACGATGGCGACGCGGGCCCGGGAGTCATTCAGCATGTACTCATACTCATGAGGCTGGGCCAGGGTGCTGACAGGAACCGCCACGGCACCAATCTTGATGGCGCCGAAGAAACAGTAGAGAAAGTCCGGGCCGTCCAGCAGGATGAGCATGACGCGCTCCTCCGGCCGAACGCCGAGATCGCGAAGGACATTTCCGGCGCGGTTGGTGTTTTCGAGGAGCTGCTGATAGGTGACTCGATCTTCGCCGCATTCAATGGCGATATTCCGGCCGCGGCCTTCGTGGACATTGCGGTCAACGAAATGAGTTGCTACGTTAAAGGTGTCGGGCAGGTGTATCACCGGCTTGCTAGTTTGCCGAAAAAAACAGCGGACTTGCGCGCTAAACGCGCCGAGTATAACACCCTGGCGCGGGGACAGGGAGGAGGCGCCGCAAAGGCGACCAGAAGGCCGTGCTTAGCAATTCCAGCGGCGCCGGACCGCATTCGGAGCGCTCCGGGGAAAGAGGCATCGTCCGGCATCCGCTTTTGTATTCCTCGTGCATTCTGGCGATGGCAGCCCTTTACGCGGGATGGATTGTGTTCTCACGGTGGCATGAGAACCGGGAGATCGAGCGACGTTCGGAGCAGGAGCGAGCGGAAAAACAGCGCGAGGCGGACCGCGCCGTGGTTGAGCAAATGGGCGGCAAGGAGTTCGCCATTCAGATGTTCTACGCCAGTCCGAAGAGCATCAAACGCGGCCAGTCGGCGGAGCTATGCTATGGAGTTGCGAACGCCAAGAGCGTCAAGCTGGAACCGCAGGAGAACCCGGTTTGGCCCTCGCCGAGCCGCTGCGTGGACGTATCGCCGGCAAGGACGACGACGTACACGCTGACAATCGAGGATGGAACGGGCCGCACGCAGAGCCAGAGCGTGGAGCTGCAAGTTCGCTGATTTCCGGGCGCATCACTTGTCGCGCGGAAAGACCTGCCCCTATAATGTCGCAGAGCGGGGCCCGGCGGGCCTTCCAGCAGTGCCGGGCTCCGCAGTCGTTTTTGGCACAGGGTTTGGAAAATCGAGACCATGTCTGATCCGCTGAAGAAGATCAAGCAAAAATTGCAAGAGGAAATTGACGCGCTTGAGCACGAGCTGAATGTGGATCTTCCGAAGGAAATTGCGGTGGCGCGCGCACATGGAGATTTGTCGGAGAACGCGGAATACAAGTTCGCCAAAGAGCGGCAAGGCTTTGTGAATGCGCGAATCGCGCAGCTCAAGAAGCGCATGGGCGACCTCGGAATGCTGAACCTCAGCAATATTCCCAAGGACCGGTCGGGATACGGTTCGCGGATCGTCGTGATGGATTTGCAGAAAGACGCAAAAATCGAATACAAACTCGTTTCGAGCGAAGAAGCGGACGTGGAAAAGGGCCTGATCTCGACCACGTCGCCCATCGGGCGGGCTTTGCTGAACCGCAAGGTGGGGGACGAGATCGAAGTGGCGACGCCCGCAGGGAAGAAGGAATTCGAGGTTGTCCGGCTGGTCACCATCCACGAAGACGAGTAACCGCCGCGCGCCTCCAGCCGTCCAAAACAGCAAGTGCAAAACTTTTTGTGCCGCGAGGCGCCATGTATTGGGGAGCGGGTCCCGAGCTTGGTCTGTTGACGCTAGCCGGCTATTTGGCGTTCGTGACGGGAGCAGCCATGGTTTGGCGCAAACGTTCGAACGCGGTGGTTTTGGTGTATGACGAAGTGTCGGCTTTGCGGCAGCTGTTCTCCCGTTACGAACTGGTCGGACCGTTCTACATGGTTCGAGGAGAGTCGCGGCTGAAGGCGGTGCCGTCGAATTTCCGGCGCTCGGTGCGGCGGTGGTTTCGCGCCGGGATGCACAGGCCGGCCATTCTGCTCTCGCTTGGCATGCTGATGTTCGTCCTCGATTTTTTCATCTAACGAATGAAACCTTCCCTGATCGTTCACGGCGGTGCGTGGGATATCCCTGATGAAGCCGTCACCGCATGCAAGTCCGGGTGCGAGCGAGCGCTGCACGCGGGCTGGGCTGTGCTGTCGGCCGGGGGCTGCGCGCTGGACGCTGTGGAAGCGGCGGTGATTATCCTCGAAGACGATCCGGTGTTTGACGCCGGTTATGGCTCGCACCTGAATCGCGATGGACACGTGGAATGCGACGCCATGGTCATGGAAGGCGCCACGCTGCGGGCCGGCGCAGCCGCGGGACTCCATCGCATCAAAAACCCGGTGCGGCTGGCGCGAAAGATTCTCGAGAACTCGCCGCACATGATGATGATCGCCGAAGGAGCCGAGCGCTTTGCGAAGGAACAAGGGCTGCACCTCTGCAAGCCCGAAGAGCTGGTTAGCGAAGCGGAATGGGAAGCGTGGATGAAATGCAAGCAGGACAAGCACGCCGCTTCGCACCACCGGGGCCACGAGCAGGGCACCGTGGGAGCGGTGGCGCTGGATAGCCGGGGCCAGCTCTTCGCGGCCACTTCCACCGGGGGAACGTGCTGCAAACTGCCGGGACGCGTGGGCGATTCGCCGCTGATTGGCTGCGGATGTTACGCGGATTCGGAACTCGGCGGAGTCTCTTGCACGGGCTATGGCGAGGCGATCATGAAAATCGTGATGGCGAAAACGGCGGCGGACTTCCTGCGGCGGCCGGGCGAGGGCGGCGCGCCGGAAAACAATGCCATGCGCGCCGCCAAAGAAAGTGTTGAACTGTTGTCCCGCCGGACCCACGCAACCGGAGGATTGATTTTGCTCGACCGCGACGGCATTCCGGGCTTTGCTCACAGCACGCCGAGGATGGCGTATGGGTACGTTGCGGAGGATGGCGCGTTTATCGTGCGCGCGTGAAGGCGTGGCTGCGCGGAAGATCTGCGGTTTTCACCAGGATGAACAGGGCGACTGGGTGGCCGATCTCGAGTGTGGCCACACGCAGCACGTGCGCCACAATCCGCCGTGGGTGATGCACCCATGGGTGGTGACGCCGGAGGGACGCAAGGCGCACCTCGGCAAGGAACTAGCATGCAAGGCTTGCGACGCGGCCGCTGACGCGCCGGACTCAGAACGGTGAAGCGGGAGCTAAGGCAGGCGCAGCGTGCCGCCTTCAGGCACCGCCGTGGCCTGTTCGTCACCGCGAAAACGGTAGATCACAATCAGGACTTTGTCGCGCCCGACGGCAGGGTCGCCGCCGAGCGAACCGTTGTCCACATGAAAGTAGAGGGAGCCGTCGCGCACCATGCGGCGAAGCAGGTCCGTGACATTGACGGTGCGGCCCTGAACTCCGTAATAGGCGCGAATGATCTGCAGGCCGCGAAGGTCGCCGCGATCGCGGTCATGGTCGTCCCAATCGTCGCGGTCCGGCCGGCCGGGGAGGGCGAACATGCGCACATCCACGAAGCTGCCTTCACCGAAATCAAATTCACGCTCTTCGTGCCTGCGGTTCTGGGCAAAGACACGCAGATTCTTGTCCTTGCCCACGGCGGGATCACCGCCCATGGTTTGATTATTTACCGCCACGCGGCCGTTGACGCCGCCGCGGGCGAGCAAATCGGCCAGCAGATTTGTGACGTCGTTGCGCTGATTCCTCCAGCCATAGTCGGCGCGGACCAGGCGCCATTCCGAATCCTGGGCCGCCAGAGCCGAGGCGAACACTCCGGCGAGAAACACAGCAAGCAGGAATCGCATGCGAATACAAGATGGGCTCACGTTACCCTCCAATGGTGATTGAAGGCCCTTCCTCTACTTTACCCGCGCCAGCCCCGCGGCGGAGGACTTCGAGTTGGCGGCTTTGACCGGAACGGCAACACCCGGCGAAATCGGCCATTTGGTTTATGCTCATAGCGCACACGGGAGTTTGGAATGTTCCGAGGCAGGCTTTTCCCAATTCGGTGTTGGCGCTGGGCGCGGCTGGCGCTCGTTTTGGCGGCTTTTAGTTTTGGCGCTCGGGCGCAGGAGCGGCATGTTCCGGTGGTGCTGATTTCGATCGACGGGCTGAAGCCGGAATATGTGCTGCAAGCGGATGCGCATCACCTGCGAATTCCGAATCTTCGCAGATTTCCGCGGGAGGGGAGTTTTGCCGAAGGGGTCCGGGGCGTCGTGCCTACGGTAACCTATCCAAGTCACACGACCCTGATTACCGGCACGTCGCCAGCAAGACACGGGATATACGCCAACACGACTTTCGATCCAGAGGGGAAAAACCGGGGCGGGTGGTATTGGTATGCGGAAGACATTCGTGTGCCCACGCTGTGGGATCTGGCGGCTGAAGCGCATCTCACGACGGCGAACGTGCACTGGCCTGTAAGCGTGGCGGAACGGCACATCACGTGGAATTTGCCGCAATACTGGCGCGCAGGCACACCGGACGACCGCAAGCTGCTGCGCGTTCTGGCGACGCCCGGCTTGCTGGATGACCTCGAGAAAGAGCTGGGGCCTTATGCGGACGGCATTGACGAGGAGATTGGCGGCGACGAAAACCGGTCGCGGTTCGCGGCGCGGCTGATCGAATGGAAGAAGCCGGATTTCACGACCGTTTATCTGACTGCCCTGGACACCGAGGAGCATCAATTTGGACCGTTTTCGGCAGAGGCTAACGCGACTTTGGAGCGGATCGACGCTGCACTCGGACGGGTGGTTGAAGCGGCTGAGCGTGTATACAAGGGACAAGCCGTCATCTGTGTGGTTTCCGATCATGGATTTGCATCCGTGAGCAAGGATGTGAACCTGGGTGTTGTGTTTCGCGAAGCGGGGCTGATCGACGTCTCGGCAAAAGGAGAGGTTACCGGCTGGAAAGCGATGATTTGGGGCGCGGGCGGTTCTGCGGCGGTCGTCCTGAAGGATAGGAGCGATACCGCAACAAGGTCGCGCGTTGCCGCACTGCTTGCGGGGATCGCAGCCCATCCGGAAAACGGCATTGACCGCATCGTTTCGGCCCAAGAACTGCACGAGCGTGGCGGATTTCCGGGGGCCGACTTTCTCGTAGCGCTAAAGCCGGGATATGCTACGGGCGAAGGTGTAACCGGAAAGCTCGTGACTGCGGCAAGTTCCCGGGGCACTCACGGCTATTGGCCGGATTTGCCGGAGATGCGCTCCTGCTTTTTCATTAGCGGGCCAGGAGTCGCTGCCGGACATTCCCTCGGAACGATCGACATGCGCTCAATTGCTCCGACGCTGGCGCGATTGCTGGGGATGCGCCTCGCAGCCGAAATGAAGCCGATTGAACTACAGCACTAAGTTCTCGCGGCAACGGGAACGAGCCGGGGCAACGGAACCGAGACGCTCGGCGTCTGGTCTAGGGAGCACGGACGTGTCCGGACAGCCGGGCTGGGAGGCACAGCGCTTGAGATTCCTCGTAATCACGGCGGGGTTGATTTGTTTGATTCCGACAGCGCGCGCACAGACGGCGGACGAGATCGTTGCTAAATCACTGGCAGCGCGGGGCGGGGTTGAAAAATTGAAGGCAGTCCGCGGGCTGCGGTTCACCGGGAGTGTCTCCTTTGGGCCGGGAGCTGAGGGACCATTCGTGCTGGAGCTGGAACGTCCGCTGAAGATGCACATGGAATTCACAATTCAGGGACAAACCCTGGTTCGCGTCTATAACGGCAAGGGAAAAGGCTGGGTGATTTACCCCTTTGGCGAGAACAAGGATGTGCAGGACATGGCGGCCGAGGACCTGCGAAACATCTCCGATGAATCGGACTTCGACGGGCCGCTGGTGGATTACGCTGCGAAAGGCAACCGGATTGAACTGCAAGGCAAAGAGGATGTTGACGGGAGTTCCGCCTACCGGCTGAAGCTTACGCGGCAAAACGGAGACGTGCGAAGCTACCTGATCGACACGGCTACATTCCTGCCGGTGAAATGGGAGGACGTACGCACAGCGGACGGCAAGGAGTACGTTGTTGAGAATCACCTGCGCGACTATCGCGACGTGAGCGGCCTGAAATTTCCTTTTGAGATGGAGGCCGAATCGGCGGAGTCGGAGCGTTCCCAAAGGATTTCGCTCACGAAAGTGGAGATCAATCCGCGACTCGATGAGTCGCGCTTTTCAAAGCCGCCATCTCCAGGCCAAGGCCAAGACGCCAAACCGAAGCAGCCGTAGGAGAATCCCGGGATATCGAAGGAAGGAGAGGCGACGGCCTCTCCCTGCGTTTTCGGCAGCGGGTGGAATCAACACAACTCAGGAGAGGAGAAGCGCCGCGCTGCTCAGCTACTCCACTCCGCTCCGCCACCGTCCCGCTAACATAATCCCCCTTGTGCTTCACGTATCGCTCACGAATCAACGGCTGACCGCAAGGCTTTCGCCAGACCTCTTCTCTTCCGAGAATTACGGAGGCTCGTGTCTCATGCCATCCACGGGAGCGTGCAGAGCCTTTTCAGGGGAAGGTATGGGGCGTTTGGGTTGCGTTTTTGCTTGCGCAGAGCGCCTGGCATGTTACCGCGATACAATCAGACTCCGGCGCAATCGTCTGCGCTGATAGCGCCATGGGCAGTGACCGCGAAAAACAGCGTTCCGATGCCGGGCGGGACATGCGCCCTGGCGTGAACGCCGGACTTTGTGGGAATTGTATGCACGCGCGCCGAATCGAATCGGCACGCGGCTCCGCGTTTCTGCTCTGCGGGCTTTCCGCTATCGATCCCAGCTACGCAAAATATCCGCGGCTCCCGGTGCTTTGCTGTGCCGGCTATGAAGCACCGCCGGCGCCGGCGCACGAATAGTTGTTTTCCCATAGAGCTATATTTACGTGTGGTAATATCCATCGGGCATACGGTGGGCTCGAGAGGATGCGATGTGGGTTTCACCCAAAAGGCTTGTCTTGATTGCCGCGTTCCTCGCGCTGACGATCCCATCCGCCTTGGCGGATAAGCTCCAGATTACGAGCAGCCCATCGGGAGCGACCGTGGAAATCGAGGGGAAAACAGGCGTGACGCCTTTCGAGTGCGAATATCCGGGCGGCTATTTTCACGATCCCATGAGTCTCCTGAGCAGGCGGCTCAACCATCCCATTACGGCGCGGGTTTCGCTGCCAGGCTACACGATGAAGGAAATTCCCCTTACCGAAGGTCCGCGCGAATGGGTTTCGACCAGCGGCCACAAGCGCTTTCAGTACTATCTATTTCGCGCCCACCAGTTCCATGTGGATCTTGAAACCCTCGAAGCGACCTTCACCGGCGCGGTGAACGGCCGTACTTCTTCGGAGCGCCCAGCTTTGCCGGAACTGTCGCTCGAAGAATTGGTCCAGCGAGCGAAGCGAGCCGTTGTGTACCTTAAGGGAGCTGAGAAGTCCGGTTCCGGTTTTTTTGTCACGGACACCGGCCTCATTGTCACAAACGCACATGTGGCGCGGGGGCAGGAAGCATTGACGAGCGTGCTCGCCGATGGCGAACAGTTAACGGCGCGCGTTGTTTACATCGATCCGGAACTCGACATCGCGCTGGCGAAGGTGAACGGCGGCCACTTTGCCCATCTGATGCTGGCGGAAGCCGGAACCGTGCGGCAGGGCGAAGCGGTGGTGGCCATCGGAAATCCCGGCGATGCCATGCCGTTTAGCGTCACGCGGGGAATCGTGAGCGGCGTTGGCAAATTTTCGAGTGCAGGACCGGGCACCTGGATCCAGACGGACGCGCCCATCAATCCGGGCAACAGCGGCGGGCCGCTGGTGAACCTTCAGGGAGAGGCCATCGGCATCAATACTCAAAAGCTGATTGGAGAGAATGTGAGCGGCATCGGCTTCGCACTCAGCTCCTCGGATTTGCTGGCCGTGCTGCGCAAATTTTATCCAGAGCCGAAAGGAAACCATCTGGATCTTTCGGAACCAACACCACAGGATGAGCACGCTTCCGAGACGGCTGGATTTTGCACCGTTGAGTTTACCGATCCGCCTGGCGCGCGAATTTACGTAGACGACGCCTTTGTCGGAAAGGCGCCCGCGACTCTGAAGCTCCCTGCTGGAAGGCATACCATCGTGATCAGGTCTCCTGGCCGAGCGGATTCGATTCAGAGCGTTTACCTGTTCAAGGGCAGCCATATCAATCTGAATCCGGATTTTTGAGGGTCAAAATGACGAGAAATCTGGAGGAGAGATAGGAAGGGCAACACGGAATGCTTCCATTTCATGGCACACACCTCACTGGAGAGAGAGCCCTTGATGACCAGGATGCAGGCTGATGGTCTTTCCCTTCCAGACGAATTCTCCTGTCACGCCAGATGGAAGAGTAACCTCCGCATTCATCCCGGAAGGGGTTGAGTCGTACTTTACGTCAATCGTTCCTTTGGGGGTGGGAACGGAGCAAATCACATGGCTCAACTTCCCGAGATGAGGTTCGACCCTCACGACGGAGTATCCGGGCTCCTTAGGCCGGACTCCCGCGACTATCGTGAGGAAATCAAAATTCGGATGAGCGCTCCAGGCATGGGAATCGGAGCGAGTAGGCTCAGGCTGCTCAGCCCAGGTTGTGAGTCCGAGCGCCACCATGTCCCGCCACGGCTTTAACAAATCGAGATATCGGCCGCCCATACCAGCGTGTTCCAAGGCGCGAGCGAGGTAGAACCGGAAGTAATAAGTCGCCTTCGTCATTTCCGGGAGGGATGCGGACGATCCCGAGCCTTGGTCGCTCGCTGACAGGATTTTCGTCAAAACTTCCTGTTGTCTTTTGCGGGGAATGACATCGAGCCATACGCCGAGAATATTTGCGTGCTGGCTGTAGTGCTTCCGTGCCGGAGTATCCGCGAGGAGGCCAGAGGCTTCATTCCAGCACAATTCGCGGACAGCGTTTACAGCGTGAGCTTCTGCTTCGCGATAGAGCTGCGCCCGGGCCGGGTCGCCGAAGCGAGCTTCCAAAGTTTCGGCGTAGCGGAGTGCTTCGACAAATTGCAGCGTAATGATGGAAGACCCGCCGTTGGCGTCTTGTGGAGGCATACCGAAGGCGAAGTCCTTTCCCCAGTCGACGAACGGCCACCACGGGAGATCCCCGATAAGCCCATCCCGCCTTTGACGGCCAAGGAACCAGTCCAACACCGTCCTCGTGCCGGCAATCCGGGCTTTCACAAAGTTCTCGTCTCCGCGATACAGCCAGAAATCGTGAATCATCCCGACCCACAAAAGCGAGAACGTTGGGATGATTTGCGTCACGGACGAGGGATAGCGGCTTCGAGTTATGCCCTCGGCGATGCGACTGTGGTCAAACGCCTCAATGGCCTGACGAGCAAGGCGATCATCGTTTGCTACGGTATAGGAGATCAGCGCCTGGATGCGCGTGTCGCCGATATACTGCATGCGCTCCCAATACGGCGTATCCATGTACGTGTCATGCGCATCGAGCCGAGCGGTGCGCCAGCCAATCTCCCAGATCGGCTTAAGAGACGGATCATCTGATTCAAAACGAGCGCGTTCCTCAAAGGGGTATGCCGTAAACCAAGAACGAAGCCTCTCGATGCGCAGCGGCTGGTCCGCCGTCGCGATGCCGACCTGCAAATAGCGCCAGGTCCTCCAGCCAAGAGGCATGAAGCTACGGGCCGCGGAGCCGTCCGGAAGGAACTCATCGAATATGCCTACGATGTGCTTCCCGGCGATTTCATTTCGATTGCCCTTTTGACCCTTGTCATCCACGAGCGCTTCGGCATAAGTAAGGCGGACCGTGCTTCCCGCACCCCCACTCACAGTCAGCTCAGGATATGCTGTCGTTAAATGAGACTGGTCCAACAAAAACGTTACCGAAGAGCGCGCCGGAATCTCCACTCCCGCGTTCGCAAGGTCCGCTGGGAGCGAGGCACCCGAACTTCTGACAACACGCCCGACCGGCGCTGACTCGATTTGCATCGGAGGCAGCTGGTCGGGTATCAATTGCCAGTTGATGTTCTGAAGGACTGCCCCTTTTTCGATGGCATTTCCAATGGCTGCCGCGTTTTGCCACTTGCCCCGCGAGCGGCCGGCATCGTTCCAGAACCAGTCGAATAATGCGCCGTCGATGCGCTCCGGAGGCTCGGCGACATAATAAAACCGCGCGACGTCTGGCGGTATCGGAGCAATCGTCAATCCCTTTTCTTCCGCAACCTCCCAACTCTCATCGGTGTCAACGACATGCCCGGCGTCCGCTTCACCTTCGAGCACAAACGCAGTTCGGTCACTGATCTGCGCCAAAGGCGAGAGAACGCCGAAGTTCCACACCGTGGCGGCGATCTCGTTGCGGCCTGGATGCAAAAAACGCGCCAAGTCGTAGGTTTCGTATCTCCAGTCCGCAAGGTCACCATGCGCGGGGCCACGACCAGCATCATGCTGGTTTACAGAAAGAAGAAATTGGTTGTCGGCGCTGACGTGAACAACAAAGTGTTCGGGCACCTGAGAAATCTCGAATATCTTCCTGAAATGCAACACCACCGCGTCTCGCTGTGGCGTGCCCGGCGATGTAATCCATTGCGCCTTCCACAGGCCCTTCCGGGCCTCAGAAGGAAACTGAGCCAAAGCAGTGGACACCAGAGTCAACAGGAGGAACAACGATTTGAACACGGGAGAAGAAGCCCTGATGCTGAGCCTGGGTTTTGTGATGTGGCACACGGACGGGCCCGCCGGACGTCTCGAAGGCGGGTAGCCGAAGGTCCGGTACTGCTCGGCTTGCATAGCCGGTCCCTCCGATGGAGTCGATTTCTTCCTCGAAACACTTCGCTGAGGATTGATTGGAGCGGGCCGCCCGCAGAAGTGTTCGACGGTGCTTGCGCAGTTGGCACTACAACACAACAGCGCAAATGAGACAAGCAGAGGGTGTGTAACGGAATACGCCGAGATCGTTTTCGTTCCGACACGCTGCCGACCGTCAGCCGCGCTTGCTCGATCATCTCCACCAGCGGAAGCTGAGGCTTGCGGTTCAGGTCTGCAAAACGTTCGAGACCGGCTCGGTCGCCGTAACGCACATGGAGCGGCTTTAGCCCAGGCGAGTCAAAGCAGTTCAGAAATCCGCGGAGTTGCCGGTCGCAATGAAATGTCAGTGGAAGTCATGAGACTCTGGCTCGGCTTTGGTAAGCGTGAGGGGGAGGACGCGCCCGGCTTTAACGGAAACAACATTGTCCTGATTCTGCAAAATGCCTTCGATAAGCAGAAACGGATGATGGACGACGACGGTGTGGTCCTGCGCAAAAAGTTGCGGGGTGATAATGGCATTGGCGATGCCCGTTTCGTCTTCGAGGCTGAGGAAAACAAAGCCTTTGGCTGTGCCCGGCCGTTGACGGGCAATCACCGCGCCAGCAACGCGGACTTGCACGCCGTCGCGCTGAGACTGCAATTGCGCCGCGGTCAGGACACCAAGCTTGACGAGTTGGGCGCGATGAAAAGCGAGCGGATGCGGGCCAATTGTCAGGCCAGTGCCCTGAAAATCGGCGACGAGGCGTTCTTCCGTGGTCATGGGGAGGAGCGGAGAAGAGAGTGACGCATGCGCCTCGCGTGATTTTGCATTTTCTTCCGTTATACCGCCGATCCCTTCGAGAAGAGGGCCGGGGCGGCGAGCAGCACGCTCGACCTGCCAAAGAGCATCGCGGCGATGCATTTTATGTTTTGGGCCGGCGATGAAATTGAGCGCGCCGGCTTCAGCAAGAGCTTCCAGCTCCGATTTCTGCAAGGACGAAACACGCCGGCGCAGATCTTCGATGGAAACAAAGGGAGCGGATGCACGTTCGCAGACGAGCTGCGTGGCTGCTTCCTTCCGGAGGCCTTTGACGCAGCGCAAGCCAAGGCGCACGGCGAAGCCGTGGCCGCTTTCTTCGAGAGTGCAATTCCAATCCGAGCAGGTGATGTCGATGGGCTTAAACTTCAAGCCGTGGCGCTGCGCGTCCTTTACCAGGGTGGCCGGGCGATAAAAGCCCATCGGCTGATTATTGAGCATGGCCGCGGTGAAGGGCGCGAGATAGTGGCACTTGAAATAAGCGCTGGCGTAGGCGAGAAGCGCGAAGCTGGCGGCATGAGATTCCGGAAATCCGTAGAGAGCGAAAGAAGTAATCGACTGCACGATTTTGTCCTGTGTTTCGCCGGTGATGCCGTTTTTCTCCATGCCGCCGCGAAGCTTCACTTCGACGTCTTTCATGCGCGCTTCGGAGCGCTTGAAACCAAGGGCACGGCGCAATTCTTCGGCTTCTCCTCCTGTGAAGCCTGCGGCGAGCATGGCCATGCGCAGCAATTGCTCCTGAAAAAGTGGAACGCCAAGCGTGCGTTTGAGGACGTCTTCCAAAATCGGATGCAGGCACTCCGCTTTTTCCCGGCCCTGACGCCGTTTGAGGTAAGGATGAACCATTTTCCCGACGATGGGACCCGGGCGAATGATGGCCACCTGGACGACAATGTCATAAAAGCATTTTGGCCGTAGCCGGGGGAGGCAGGCCATCTGGGCGCGGCTTTCGATTTGAAACATGCCAACCGTATCGGCACGCTGCAGGGCTTTGTAGACGAGGGGGTCATCGGCAGGCAAGCGACCGAGATCGATTTCCTGGCCATAGTGGCAGTGAATCAAGCGAAGCGTGTCTTCGAGCACGGCCATCATGCCAAGGCCGAGCAAATCCACTTTGATGAGGCCGAGATCGGCGCAATCTTCCTTGTCCCACTGCACGACGACGCGACCGGGCATGGTGGCGGGTTCGAGCGGGACGACGGAATCGAGTTGCCCCTGGCAGACGACCATGCCGCCGGAATGCTGGCCGAGATGGCGCGGCAAGTCCTGCACAGCAAGACAAAGCTCGAGGAATTTGCGAATTTGCGGATGGCGCAAGTCGAGACCTGCGTCGCGGAACTGCCTTTCGAGCGTATCGCTGGCATCGCGATATTCCCAGGCGCCGACGAGACTCGCCAGGCGATTGAGGGTTTCCTCGTCAAAG
>DASRCZ010000134.1:0-3628 GCA_035652855.1 Candidatus Acidiferrum sp. | reverse complement strand
CGAGACAAACGCTTCGTGATGAGCGATCAGATAGCTCGCTTCCGGATCGCCGGCAGCCAGCGCGACCTCCCGGTCCATCGCCGCTTTTTCTCCCTTCAAGAACGCTAGATCGTAGCGGTGAACGATGTATTCGGGCACTTCCAGCTTGCGCTCCGAAGCGAGGCGAAGCGTAGCCTCGGCGTCCTCCACGCGGCCGAGATATTCATAGCCGTAAGCGAGAATGTCGTAGCCATTGGCGAAGTCCGGATCGAGTTGAATCATTTTCTTCCCTTCCTCGACCGACTTTTCATATTGGCCGAGGACGGGATAAACGATCCCCGACAGGAAGGCGTGGGGGATCATTTCGCGGGGATAGGCTTGCGCCCAGGCCTCGCTGGCTTGTTGCGCCTTCTCCAGATTTCCCGTTACCTGCAATTCGTAGGAAGCGGTGATGAAGAACCGTTCGCGGTCGCTGGCGCGATCGCGCAATTCGTAGGCCTTGCCGGTGCTCGCAGCCGAGAGATCGAATTCACCGAGATCGCCATAGACCCGCCCGAGCCATGCATGCGCCACGGCGAATTTGGGGTCCAGCTCGATGGCGCGCTGAAAGAGGGGCACGGCAGCCGCCGAACCTGTGGAAGAAAGCACGCGCCTGCCGAGGCTATAGGCTTTCAGCGCGTCGAGAGAAGGCGTGGTGGCTTCGGAAAGCGGAACGTCATGCTCCCGGATCGCAGACAGCGATTCGCCGACGCGACCGCGGAACTTCGTCGCCATCCGGCTGAGGGCATTGAGGACGTTTTCTTTTTTTGAAGCCTGAGTCTGCTCTTCGTCGAGGAGGTCGCCCGTGCGGCAGTTCACCGCGCGCAGGCCCAAAACGTACTGGCTGCCGAGGCTGGCGATGGAACCTTCGAGGACCGCGGAGCCTCCAGTTCGCTGGCAAACATCGCGGGCGAGTTGGGGAGTGAGCCGGGCATCCGGAGGCTGATTCATCAGGCGGAGGGTTTGCTGGACGCGTTCCGGCGAGACCAGACTGAGATACGGCGATTGTTCGAGCTGGACGGCGAGACCTTGGCGGAGCGTATCGTCGAAGACGGGATCGCCGGTCGAGTTGGCGAAGTCGGCGATTAGAACGGAGTCCTTTTCCCCAATCGCAAGGGCCGGGCGGCGCAGCAGAAGAGAAATGGCGCCGAGAACAAGCAAGACGACGGCAATAGCGGCGGGCAGGACGTACTTCCAGGACGCGCGGGACACGGAAGCGGGAAGAACGCGGAGCGTCTCGCCCGAACCGGCGTCGGTCTGCTCGATAACCATGCGGGAGCGGGACTGGCCTGCAATAACCAGCTCCGAAGCGCCTTCCGTTACAGTGCGCACGTCGGCGGCGAAGCGGTAGCCGCGGCCCGGCAGGGTCACGATGTACCGCCGGTCCTCCGGAGTGTCGCCGAGGGCTTTGCGAAGCACGAAGATGTTCTGGCTGAGGTTCGCTTCTTCGACGAAAGAGTCAGGCCACAGGGCCTTCATCAAGTCGTCCTTCGAGACGTCCTCGCGGCTGCGGCGCACAAGGAAGAGGAGGGTTTCGAGAGCCTTGGGCGTGACCGGAACGGGCTGGCTGTCGCGATAGAGGACCTGTTTTTCCGGGTCGAGCCGGAACGGCCCGAATTCGTAGAGGATTTTGGGTCCTGTAGCCATTCCCAATGCGAAACGAGGCGTCGCCCGGGTGGGACAGGCACCACGACCGGCGGTTGGAAGGCAATCTATCACGAAGAATTTGCGGCAGGCAACAGAACTGGTTCGCAAGTTAGGCTAACTGTCAACTCCAGAGCATTCCGCTTACATTCTCGATAAGCCTTGTATTTTCTGTATGTCACAGACATTGAGACTCTTTGAGGAGTTTTGAGGCGCGGCCTAAAGACTTCTGAGCCGCGGTTCGCGAAGAATGCGCCCGTTCGAAGCAAATCGCAACGGGAAGGCACCCAAAAGGAGCGAGCCGTGGCGGTCAAAACGACCAAGATTACGCTAGAGACCGAATCGCTGGTGATCGTCCGACGGGGCAAGGCGGGACGGGCGTGGTGCCCAGACTGCCGCGCCGAAGCCGACGTGATCACTCTCGCAGAAGGTCTTGCCGAACCAACCACCGCGGCTCAACTCCAGACCTGGCTCGAGACGGGCAATTTGCATCTCTGGCAACCCGCGCTGGGGCCGGCGCAAATTTGCGTGACCTCCCTGCTGCGATGCTTCGAATTGGAGCAAGTGCGAAAACTCTTCGGCTCCAAGGAAATTTCCATCGACTGGAGGCAACAAAAATGAGAGCAAGCATTTCGGTAGCAAGGCCACTTTGGATTGGGTTGATTGGGCTGGCGCTGACGCTTTTCTGCGGTTCGGCTTGGGCGCAGCAGCAAACTCGCTATGTCGTCACCGACCTCGGCACGCTGGGCGGGAGTTTCAGCCTCGCCTATGGAATCAACAACCGAGGGCAGATTGACGGATTCTCGACGCTCCCGGGCGACGGCGCCACGCATTCCTTCGTTATACAAAACGGCGTGATGACCGACCTGGGGACCCTGGGAGGCCCCAATAGCCTCTCGTTCACCGGCATGAACAACAGGACGCAGGTTCCCGGAACAGCCGAAATGTCCTTGCCGGATCCGAACGGGGAGGACTTCTGCGGATTTGGGACGCACCTGGTTTGCCTGGGATTTATCTGGCAGAACGGGACGATGTCGCCGCTCGAGGCCCTCGGCGGCAATAACGGACAAGCCGCCGAAGTAAACCAGTTGGGACAAGTGGCGGGCTATGCGGAGACGAACACGCCGGATCCAGGCTGTCCTGCGCCCCAGGTGCTGCAATACCGGCCCGTAGTTTGGACGAACGGCGCGGCTCAGACGCTGCCGCTGTACAAGAGCGATCCGGAAGGAGCGGCGTTCTGGATTAACGATCGCGGCGATGTGGTCGGAGCAACGGGCTCGTGCGCGGCATACGATCCACGGTACGGACTACCGCTCGCTCCGCAACACGCGATTCTGTGGCGCCGCGGCAATCCGATATTCCTGGGCACTCTGGGCGGACTCGTGAACAACTCGGCGTTCGCCATTAACGACGTGGGCCAGATTATCGGCGCGTCGGACCTGCCCGGAGACACCTATCAGCACGCCTTCTTTTGGCAGGACGGCAAAATGACCGACATGGGCACGCTGCCCGGGGACGTGGTGAGCGCCGCCATCGGGATCAACAACCGAGGGCAGGTGACCGGAGTCTCGATCGATGCCAACGGAAACATTCGGGCATTCTTGTGGCAGAACGGAGCGATGAGCGACCTGAATGACCTGGTGGTTCCGGGCACGCCGTTGTATCTCCTGCACGGCTTCGGCATCAACGACGTGGGGCAGATCGTGGGCTTCGCGTTCCAGACGGAAACGTTCGAGGTGCATGCGTTTCTTGCCACTCCCGTGAACGCGACGTCCGCGGCCGGTGGCACGAACGCCGCCAGCACAAAAGTTTCGCTACCGGCAAGTGCCCGCAAACAGATCGAGCGCTGGCTGGGTGCGCACCGCTTCCTGCCCGGCTCCGCTGGGTCAAACTAACAAGCAATGCCCGCCCATCGCGCAAGGTGCCGTGGCAAAGGCATCTTGCGCGAGATGCCGGGCGGACGCGC